>NZ_AOHM01000043.1:0-164268 GCF_000510895.2 Pseudomonas sp. FH1 | reverse complement strand
GCACCTTACCGGAGGGTGAGGTGTTGCACTCAGTTTTTGCGGCCGCCTCCTTATAAACCACATGCAACGTGCTGGCGTCGGGGCGTTTTACAACCAGATCCTTGAGTTTGCGATCTTTGAACTGCATCATCCCCCCAACGGGGGGGAGCCCGAGAGTGCTGAACCGCTCACCTGTTAGCAGAGTAAGTTTGCCACTATCAACATCAAATTCGGTATTACTCAAACTCCAACTCCTCCCAACGAATGAGGAATTGGGCGACATTAGGGAAAATGACAAAACAATGTCTTTTCTCGACTCCAATGCGCCCTGCGGATAAAGTGTCACTAAGTGAATACGGAAGTTGTAATGACCTGTTCGAGAGTCAACATGACCTTGAAAATAGCGATCAACGTTAAAAGCCTGAGAATGCAGTTCCATAGAGCACCCTATTGAATCTCTGGATTATCTGTATCAGCCCACCCACATAATCTAGGCATCTTGAAAGTTTACGGTTTGGCCTTTATCCGGGGATGCGATTCGAAGCCTAATTAAATTCCCAAAATTATCGAGTCCAAGCCAAGTGCCTTGACAGGGTGAATGACCGTTCTGGACTACTCGATGAATGATCCTTATGGCACGCATATTAGTGCGCACCTGACCGAACCTTACCAGCAAACTAGGCGATACTACTGTTGTATTCCAAATATCAGAAACTCGAATCTCCGTAAACGAATCATCCTTCCCAGTAAGCGTTCCCACTCGATTGTGAAAAGGTGCTCCGGAGCTACCAAATATACATGATGTATGAAAAGGATGGGGTGCTTCAGTTTCACCCACTCCTAGTTCAAGACCCAAATTACTGAAAACCCTTAAACCTTGCGGCGGAGTCAAGTAATACACAGCAACATCAAAGCTCTCACTGTGGTGTGCATCATAGTCTGCATTAAGAGTTAACTGACTCGCCAACACTCGATAGGGCACAACGGGCGTGACGTAAATACCCGAATCGCACTCACTTGATACGATAGTTTCACTACCGATATTTAATTGAGCCATTAATCGATGAGGCTCTATGCTCGCTCGCTCATCTGCAGATATATAATAATCAAATAGCTCAACACCTAGAGGTGGAGAAACTGGATCGGCCTGATCTTCCAACTGTGGAACTCCATCACCCGTCCAGCGCCCAGTATCATAATCATTCTTATATCTATAATAGTTAAATCCGCGCGGCATCGCAGACGTTGGCGGCCCATACGTGCGGACATGAAGGTATGCGTAAAGCACCTCACTCAAAAGCACCTGCGTCCAGGTTAAGTCACGCTCTTGTTTTTCCAAGATCAACTCTATAACGACCTTGAGTTGATGCTTGCCATTTCTATAAAGCAAATTAGTTGATGACCCACCGCCTGGAAGAACCAACCGAAAGTGTGCAGCCCTGTATATTTCCGCGCGCGCATCGGATGTTTTACAATTCTCCAGAGACCTATCAACGCTTTTATTCACGGCCATTTCTACGCACCTCCAACCTTATGTTATCGAGATAACATTTAAGAGGAAAAACACGTAAAGTGTTAACTGTCAGATTTGACAGTTAACAAGAGCCATTCGAAATAAACTTTCAATTTTTTAACGCCAATAGGGCTTTAAAAGCCTTCAAGATTCCAGCGTTTCTCTGCTGCCTGATCACTGTCGCGCCCCTCCACCCAACGCGGCCCCGCACTGGTATTTTCTTTCTTCCAAAACGGCGCCCGCGTCTTCAGGTAGTCCATCACAAATGCACACGCATCAAACGCTGCCTGCCGATGGGCGCTCGCTGCCGCCACAAACACAATCGGCGCCCCTGGCTCCAGGGCGCCAATGCGGTGCAGCACTTCCAGCTTGAGTAACGGCCAGCGCTGCTCGGCTTCCACGGCGATCTTGGCCAGGGCTTTTTCGGTCATGCCGGGGTAGTGTTCCAGGAACATGCCTGCCACATCCAGGCCATCGTTGAAGTCGCGTACATACCCGACAAAACTCACCACCGCACCCACACCCACGTTGGCCGCGTGCATGGCATTCACCTCAAAACCCGGATCAAACGCCTGGGCCTGCACTCGAATGGCCATGATCAGCCTCCGGTCACGGGTGGGAAGAATGCGACTTCGTCACCTGCCTGCACCGGCTCATCAAGGCCGCACAACTCTTCGTTGCGCGCACACATCAGGCTGGTCTCGTTGAGTACGGCAAACTCCGGGTCACTGGCCAACGCCAGGCGTACAGCGTCGACAGTGGCGAAATCGCCCTCCATCTCCAGCGAGTCAAACCCCACCGCCTCGGCGTAACGCGCAAAAAACAATACGTTGATGCTCATGCCTGCTCCGCCTTGAAGTGCCCGCTCTTGCCGCCCAGCTTTTCCAGCAGGCGAATGCTTTCGATGGTCATACCGCGATCCACGGCCTTGCACATGTCGTAGATCGTCAGGGCCGCAACGCTGGCGGCGGTGAGGGCTTCCATCTCCACGCCGGTCTGGCCGGAGAGTTTGCAGCGCGCCAGGATATGCACCGAGTCTGCGCCATCGGCGCTCAGTTCGACCTTGACGCCCGTCAACATCAACGGGTGGCACAGGGGGATCAGATCACTGGTTTTTTTCGCCGCTTGAATCCCGGCGATGCGGGCCACGGCAAACACGTCACCCTTGGGATGGGCGCCGTCGACAATCATTTTCAGGGTCTCGGGCAACATGCGCACCCGGGCTTCGGCCACCGCTTCACGGAACGTCACGGACTTGTCGGTGACGTCGACCATGTGGGCGCGACCTTGGGAATCGAGATGAGTCAGCACAGGGATACTCCTGATCAGGAGCACCGATTGTAAACCTTACACACAATAAATGTGGGAGCTGGCTTGCCAGCTCCCACCGTGGCAGTGGTTACAGATGGGATTCGGCGTATTCAGCCAGGATCGAACGTGGAACCCCTTGCAGCGCAATGTGCACGCCGTTCGGGAAGTCTTTGAAGCGTTCCGTCAGGTAGGTCAGCCCGGAGCTGGTCGCGGACAGGTAAGGGGTGTCGATCTGTGCCAGGTTGCCCAGGCACACCACTTTGGAACCGGCGCCGGCACGGGTGATGATGGTTTTCATCTGGTGCGGGGTAAGGTTCTGGCATTCATCGATCAAAATCAGGCTCTGCTGGAAGCTGCGACCTCGGATGTAGTTGAGGGATTTGAACTGCAACGGCACTTTGCTGAGGATGTAGTCGACGCTGCCATGGGTGTTTTCATCATCCATGTGCAAGGCTTCGAGGTTGTCGGTGATCGCCCCCAGCCACGGTTCCATTTTTTCCGCTTCGGTGCCGGGCAGGAAGCCGATTTCCTGGTCCAGGCCCTGCACGCTGCGGGTGGCGATGATGCGGCGATAGCGCTTGGTCACCATGGTCTGCTCGATGGCGGCAGCCAGGGCGAGGATGGTCTTGCCGGAACCGGCGGCACCGGTCAGGTTGACCAGGTGGATGTCCGGGTCGAGCAGCGCGTACAGCGCCAGGCTCTGGTAGATGTCACGCGGTTTCAGGCCCCAGGCTTCCTGGTGCAACAGGGGTTCCTGATGCAGGTCGAGGATCAGCAGCTTGTCGACCTGGATCTCTTTGATCCAGCCCACGAAGCCCTGTTCGTCGACGATGAATTCATTGATATGCACGGCGGGCAGATTTTCGATCAGCTGCACCTGGTGCCAGGTACGGCCATGGTCCTGGCGGGTTTCGACCTTGCTGACGCGATCCCAGAACGAGCCAGTGATCATGTGATAACCACGGGACAGCATCGACACGTCGTCGACCAGTTGGTCGGTGCTGTAGTCCTCGGCCGCGATCCCACACGCTCGGGCCTTGAGGCGCATATTGATGTCTTTGGTCACCAGCACTACGCGCAGGTCCTTGTCGCGGGCGTGCAGGTCGATCAATTGGTTGATGATTTTGTTGTCGTTCAGATTTTCCGGCAGCAGGCTGTTGGGCTCGCTGCGCTTGCTCATCAGAATCGACAGCAAGCCCTTGGGCCCGCCTTTGCCGCGCTGGATCGGTACGCCGACTTCGACGTCCTCCGGCGACGCTTCGCCCAATGTCTTGTCGATCAGGCGGATGGCCTGGCGACATTCGGCGGCAACGCTGTGGTGCCCGCTTTTGAGTTTGTCGAGTTCCTCAAGCACGATCATCGGGATGGCGACGTGGTGTTCTTCGAAGTTGAGCAGTGCGTTTGGATCGTGGATCAATACGTTGGTATCAAGCACATAAAGGATTGGCTGGTCGGAAGAAGGGTTACGTCCATGATCATCCATACTCGGTCACCTTTTGTGGGAGCCAGTCGACGCAATACCTGGGCGGTGCTGCGCCTCGATTCGACCACCGACTGCACCTTAAGTGACGTCAAGCGCAGTGCCCACCTGAGGAGTCTTGGAAGACGCCACCTGTGCTGCAGGGTTCGGCGATCTGACTTCGTAATACCGCAAAACGTGTGACAGAAAAAAGCACTTTGACGCTTTTTTGAAGTTTATTTTTCAGGATGACGAATAGCACTAGCCGAGCACCCCGTACCCCGCTAAAGTCGGAAGTCCGCCTGCTTCGAAATGTCGCAAAAAATCACCCCGGAAACGCCTCATCCCCAACAGGGCCGGGCACTTCATCGAAACGCCTCCCGGCAGTCCTGCCAACCCAGACCACTCTGCGCCGTCGCCTGCAACAGCATGGGTAAAGCCACCCGCGCCTTGTCCTGGGTGTCGTGAAACACAATCACGCCTTTGCGCCACAGCAGCATCAAGGTCAGCACCCGTTGCGCCGATTCATCGGCCTTGAGCTTGCCCGGTTCGTCCTGGGAATCGATGTCCCATAGTGCCACCTGCAAGCCCTGGGCTTGAAAGAAGCCCTGGCTGTCCGCACGACGTTGACCATAGGGCGGACGGAACAGCGGCACGTAGTTTTCCGGCATCAGGTTTTGCGCCAGTGACGCACTGCGGGTGATGGAACTCTGCCAGTCCACCCAATGGCTGTGTGAGCGGTATTGCCAGCCCTGGGTGCCGACGCACTGGCCCTGGTACAACGCCTGCACATCGGCCACCGAACTGCGCTCGACACGGGTTTGCAGGCTGCTGCCGAGGGCGAAGAACGTGGCGTTCATCTTTTGCTTGCGCAGGTAGTCGGTGAGCCAGTCGGTATTGCCGCTGACGGGCGCGGGGCCGCCGTCAAAGGTAAGCAGGAACAGGCGATCGTTGAATTCATCGCCATTGCGCTCATGGTCGCCGAAGCGCGCGACTTCGCTGCTGATCTGCGGGAACAGCGCGGCCTTGCGCAGTAGCTCGTCCAGGTAACGCTCATGGAACACATGGCTGGGGTTGGCCCAGCCTATATAGAAGGAGTCTTCACTTACCTCGAACTTGCCGGCCTGCTCGCGCAGGTCGTCCATGTTCTCTACCAGATAGCAGAACGAGGCGTCGACTTCGCAGCTCTGCTGGGCATACGTGTAGTTCTCCAGCAACCGCTGCCAGAGCTGGCGACGCAGGTCGTCGATGGCGGACAGGTTGATGATCTTCAGGCCCAGGCGCTGCTTGAGCGCGGCTTCATCCTGGTTCTCGCTGGCCAGCAGGCTGTGGGCGAACATGAGGATTTCGGCGCGTGAGGCCACGTCGAACAGCGCCGGGCTGCCGAGTTTTTCAGGCCAGGTGCCACGGTCCAGGCTGGCCACATCCACGGGCGCCGCCTGGGCGTTCAGGCATAGCAGACATGCCGATAAGAAAAGTGCTATTCGCACACGGGGTCTCCCTCTCCAGAGTCGTCAGCCATCATAGCCGATCACATTAGCCAGGATGGCGATGGGCCGGGGTTTGAGGAGAGTGCCCCGCCTCTGGAAAAAGACAGAAAAATCCGACATCCATTACACCCGTACTGGTAAGAGGTCTCTGGATTCCCTCCAAGCTATTGTAGGGCTTGCTTACCGCTTCCTAAGATCGCGTCCACCCACATGGATGGGCCGCGCTAGCCGCGTCGATAGAAGAGGAAGCCCCATGCCCCGTCAAAGCGACCTGCGTTACACCTTCGAACCGCTGCGGGGCGATCCCTTCGAAGTGGTCTCGTTCACCCTTGAAGAGGGCCTTTCCCAGCCCTTCAAATTGGAGCTGGAACTGGTCAGCCATCATCCGGCTATTGATTTCTACCGAGTACTCGACCTGGCGGGGCTGTTCACAATCTGGCGCGATGGCACCCCGGTACGTTACGTCCACGGATTAGTCAGCCTTTTCCAACAGGGCGACACCGGCTTTCGCCGCACCCGCTACACCGCCGTGATCGAACCGACTCTAAAACGCTTCGACCTGCGCTCCAACTGGCGCATCTTCCAGGCCCAGACCGTACCCGACATCATCACCAGCGTGTTAACCGAGCAAAAGCTGACCGACATCCGCAGCGAAATCTGCTTCGAGCACCAACCCCGCGAATACTGCGTGCAGGCCGGCGAAACCGACCTAGACTTCATCGCCCGCCTCGCCGCCGAGGAAGGCCTGCTCTACACCTTCGAACACCACGCCGACGGCCACACCCTGGTCCTCACCGACCGCGTCGGCGGTTTGGGCACCATCGGCACCCACACCGATTGCCCGGTGATCTACCAACCGATGGGCGGCGGCGATGCCATGGAACCGGCGTTGAACCGCTTCCACTACACCGAGCAAGTGCGCACCGCCGTGCAGGTACAGCGCGACTACACCTTCACCCACCCGCGCTACAACCAGCAGCACACCGCCACTGGCGATCAGGACCTGAACAACCAGCACAAGGACTACGAACGCTACGACTACCCCGGCCGTTACAAGCGCGATATCGCCGGCAAGCCCTTTACCAAAACGCGCCTGGCGGCGCTGCGCAACGACGCCAAGTTGGCACACCTGGAAGGCGACGATGAGCGCCTGCAACCGGGGTTGGCGTTCGACCTCAACGATCATCCGCGTGAGGACTTCAATGATCGCTGGCGCACCATCGCCATCAAGCACGAAGGCAAGCAGCACACCAGTTTGCAGGAAGAATCGTTTGGCAGCGGCCTCGGCACCTCTTACACGTTAAAGGCCAGCGCCATCCGCTGGACCTCGGACTGGAAAGCTCCACTGCGCAATAAACCCTGCATCGACGGCCCGCAGATCGCCACGGTGGTCGGGCCACCGGGTGAAGAGATTTATTGCGATGAATGGGGACGAGTGAAAGTGCAGTTCCCGTGGGATCGTTCGGACAAGAATAACGACCAGAGTTCGTGCTGGATCCGTGTCGCCCAAGGCTGGGCAGGCGCGACGTGGGGTGCCATGGCCGTGCCGCGCGTGAATCAGGAACTGATCATCAGCTTCCTGGATGGTGATCCTGACCAACCTATCGCCACGGGCCGCACCTACCGCCAAACCAATCTGCCGCCGTATGAGCTGCCCAAACACAAGACGCGGATGACCATCAAAAGCCGAACCCACAAGGGCCCTGGCTTCAATGAGCTGCGATTTGAGGATGAGCTGGGCCACCAGGAAGTCTTTATCCACGCCGAAAAAGACAAGAACGTCCACATAAAAAACAACAACGGCATTTTCGTTGGCAATGATCGTCAGGAACGGGTCGAGCACGATGAAAAGATAGAGATTGGCCATGACCGCACAGAGCATGTCAGCAACAACGAAACCGTGAGTATTGGAAAGGATCAACGCCATACCGTCGCTCGGGATCGATTTCACCACATCGGAAACAACCACGAAATTTCCACCGACAACAACCGTATTGAATGTGTTGGCAATGAACGCCACGACAAAACGGGGACTAATCATCACATCCAAACCGGCGGCAATGTCGATCACAAAGTGCAAAGTCATTTTCGACTGGCCGCTGGCAAGGCTATTGAACAAAAGACTGCTTACTATGAAGTTAAAGCAGGGCAGCGGATTGTCTTCAAATCCCCTGGAGGGACCCTCATTCTCGACGAGAGTGGAATCACACTTGACGGCATATTGATCACTATCAAAGGTCAGGTTGATATGTCCAGTGGAGCTAAAACCAATGACGGTTGGAGGGGCGAAGGCAGCCCTGCAATGGGCAACTTACAAGAATTTTTTATCCTGCGCGACGCCAATACCGGGAATCCGGTAGCTGATCGGCCTTATGAAATATTACGCGGCAGTGGCCATACCTTACGCGAAAGAACAGACGCCGAAGGCAAAACCAAAGTCGTCAATTCAAGCGATGCAGAACCCTTGGAAATCCAAGTATTAGCCAACGAGAAAAATCTCGTGAAGCTCAGTGCCGGATACTGGGACGACTTTGGCGTGATGGACATCGACTTTTCTTCCAACCCTGCTTCGGAGGAGAACTAAGTCATGAATGAGCCATTAAAACCGCGAACTGCAAGCCGTGCCCCAGACGGTAAAACCCGCAGCGTCACCAAACCCCATAACAGCGGCATGGTATTGCCCGTTACCGACCCGCTCGATTTGTGGTATCTGTGTGAAAAAGCCTCCTACGCCAAAGCCATCCCATATAAGCGCGCGAAAGACGGCTACCCGATGTATCAGCGCACTGTATCGCAGTTAGTACGGTGTGATAACGAAGCGTTTAGGTATCACTTTCCTTACTGCGGCGAAGTCGGGTTTGATATGAGTAAAAGCCCGCCACAACCCATCATGAGTAAACGCGAACCCCATCGCCCAAGTAACTTTCCACTTTCACAATACGAGCAGTTGCGCAATCGCCATTTTGAACAGCTGACAAGCATGCGCATTGAAACCGACCTGCTGAGTAAAACTGATCTTGAAGAAATATTGTCGCCCACGTCATTAACTAGCGACGGCGCACTCGGGATTGACAGACAAAAAAATCCTCGTGGACTCCTTCGTATTCCCGATGTTCTGCGGCTGAGAGCATTCGGCAACCCAAGTAAGTCGCAATATAGTCAAAGTAATTTGACATCGGTGATTGAGATGAAATTTCCAGGGGATAGGCTAGCTCGTGATCAACAAATAGCATACGAGGATATTGCGGGGGATTATCAGAAGCTGAGGCTCCTTGAGACCAAAAATTGCGACTCCAGTGACAAGCAGAAATGGCGCGAGTGGGTTCGCTCCTCGGTAAGCGAGCCAGTGTACAGACCCGTCGAACAAGTCGTTAGCCTGGCGTCCCGCGCCGCTGCAGCCAGACACAAACTGTTGGTGGGCCGAATAGATGCTGAACATGCAGCGGCGCGACTCAAACTGGAAACTCAGTTCGTAGCGCCTGGCACGCCGGTGATGACAGCCACACCGGATCAGCGAGCGATACAGGCACAAAACCAACGAGCAGTTGCGGGCATTGAAATGACGCTGGCGGCGCCCTTTGTCGCTATTGGCGCCGCGATGGTGTCTATGGCGGCCGCACCTGCTACTGCTACTGCTACTGCTACTGCTACTGCTACTGCTACTGCAGAAGCCACTGCTCTGGTCGCCAATGCAGGCGGGCATTCAATCCGTTTCAAGCCTTTTATCACAGCTGCCAAGCGAGTTTTGGCCGGAGGCATTACTGGGGCTGGAACCGCCATGCCCGCCTTTGCCCACGCCAACACAATGCCGTCAGCCCCATCCTTATTCGCCGACGATCAGGATACTCAGGCCCGCTGGGCCGAATGGAACGAACGCCAACAGCACCAACAGACCACCCTCCAGAACTATGTATTTTGGGAGGATGTACCGGAGGCAAACCATGAATGAAGAGCAGTTTTTCCAAGACTTCGATGCCCATCGCTGGGACTTCACCATCGTCGATGAAGAAGATGAAGAGCAGCCGGTCCTACTCGTTGGGTTAGTAGCCACTTTTTATCTGGTAGATGCGTACCTTCCAGCGCGTAGAAAACATATTGCTGAAGCCTTTGAACTCTATTGCAAACACTTTGGTGAAAAATTGACATGGGGTTATACAGGGGGTGAACACATGATTGAGCGACAGTTCAGCCCGCAAGCCATGCGAGATTGTATTTCCTATATACAATCGGACGGCTTTGTAGAGTCAGCTGCACTTATGTGGTCATCCCACAACGGATTTCAGAATATTGGCACTTACATGTTCGATGCTTTCTCTCCTGCTGGGTGGTACGAAAAAGTTCATAGCTCAATGACGACCGTGAGAATCTATCTTCCTGTAGATGAACTTAAAGGCCAGGGTAAAGAAAAGTTCGACAGGTTAATTTTCGAACTGTGCAATATTTTGCGACCCCTGCACGGCGCGGCAGGATTGGGCATTCAACACAGTTATGAATGGGAAAATTATCAGCATATTGAATATCAACTCATTCAAGAATATCGGGGTGCAGACCTTTGCATTCCTACCGGCAGTAAGAAATGGCGCACTGGCTACAGCAACCTCAACTGGTACACCTATCTTGCCCACCATTGGGTAAGCAAACTAGGAACAACCGAGGACTTGCTCGAGCAGCTCAACGACGTACGCATAGGCATCTTGCCTTACGAATGGGGCACGATTTTTCGTGCTGGGGACTGGCCTGCCCTGGGCAAAGCCAATGTTGACCCTCGCCCTGAGTTATATGTGATGGTCAATGAAGTACTAAAGCCGTTGCGGGTGAGCAACATTGGCTCACTGCATTACGGCTCGATAGCCGGCGAAGTGCGCCTCAATGAGCGCACTAGCAACCAATGGCTGCGCCGCTTCGACCTCCCCAAAGGCAGCCCAAAGCATGAGCCTTCGCCGCTGTACCGCCGCATATCAGCAGCGGAGCAACAACGATTAAACGCTAGCAAGCAGATGTTTGATGAGTTTCTGAACAAAGCCCCCGACGGCAACCCCAAAATTTAACGGCTTACGCAAGTCAGGTGAATTTACAGAGTTCGGATCGCAACTCTTGGCGATCAGGAAATCATTAAATGAATGAGTACCTACCCAGCAAAAACGCGTCGACAGCGGGCGAAAGTGACCCGCTCTTCGACTATTCGCAACAGGACACCAACAGCAATACAAGCGACTTCGCGGAGAAGACGGCCAAGCCCAAACCCCCGGTACTGCTCGCAGACCTCGAATTCGACATGCGCGGCCTGGCGTGGAACCCGTTATGCGATGCGGCTACGCCCCTGATCGGCTTGGTGATCCGCCTGCGCCGTCTAGACCAGCACGATGACGTACCGGCGCTGTACCAAAGCGTCAGCAACCAGATCACCACGATCATGGAAGAAGTCAGCCAGTTCGACTACGACGCCGGCATGCTCAAGGCCTACTCCTACAGCCTGTGCCTGCTGCTGGACGAGGTGGTCATGAGCACCACCTGGGGCAGGCTCTCCACTTGGAGTGAACGCTCATTGCTCAGCCAGTTCCATGGGGAAACCCGAGGCGGTGAGCGATTCTTCACCGTCATGAACAACATGATCCCCGAAGCGGCCCGGTACCAGCATGTACTGGAGTTCATGTACCAGTGCCTGATCTCCGGCCTCAAAGGCAAATACGGCGCCCATGCCAAGGGCGATGACGAAATACAGAAGATCATCAACCAACTGCACGGTCTGTTGCGCCCGCTACGCGGCGAGACGCCCAAACGGCTGACCGATCCGCTGAAAAACGTCGCGCCGCGCAACTACCGGATCAAACGCGCCTGGCCATTGTGGACCCCGTGGGCCATGGCCGCCGTCGTGCTGACGGCCGCCTACACGATCTACTCAATCCGCCTGAACGCCATCACCCAGCAAGTGCTGGTGTCGCTGGAGCGGATTCTCAAGCTCTAATCCGTTTCCAGGATGCTCATTCTGCTGGCCCATGCCCCGAGACATGATGGTCATATAGCCAACACTCATAGGTACCTATCGCCATCATAGGTGGAGTCAAAACGCCCCAGCCCCTAGAATCCCTCCCACGATTACAGGAGACGACTTCATGCTGATGGTGATTTCACCCGCCAAGACCCTCGATTTCGAGACCGCACCTGCGACCCAGCGCTTTACCCAGCCGCAGTACCTGGACCATTCCCAGGAGCTGATCGAGCAACTGCGTGAGTTCAGCCCGGCGCAAATCAGCGAATTGATGCACGTATCCGACAAGATCGGCGGCCTCAACGCCGCTCGTTTCGGCAGCTGGACACCTGCGTTCACGCAGGAAAACGCCAAGCAGTCGCTGCTGGCGTTCAAAGGCGACGTGTACACCGGCCTGAATGCCGAGACCTTCAGCGATGCCGACTTCACCTACGCGCAGGACCACCTGCGCATGCTCTCGGGCCTCTACGGCCTGCTGCGCCCGCTGGACCTGATGATGCCGTATCGCCTGGAAATGGGCACCAAACTGCCCAACGCCCGTGGCAAGGACCTGTACGCCTTCTGGGGTACCCGCATCAGCGAATGGCTTAACGAAGCACTGGCTGAACAAGGCGATGACGTCCTGCTGAACCTGGCCTCCAACGAATACTTCTCGGCGGTCAAGCGCACAGCCCTGAACGCGCGGATCATCAACACCGAGTTCAAGAACCTGAAGAACGGTCAGTACAAGATCATCAGCTTCTACGCCAAGAAAGCCCGGGGCATGATGAGCCGCTTTGTGATCGAAGAACGTATCAACGACCCGGCCAAGCTGAAGGAATTCGACGTGCAGGGCTATCGCTTCAATGCGGAGCAGTCGAAGCCGGATAACTTGGTGTTCCTGCGCGATCACGCACCGGAATAAAGCCGAACCCGCCTCTTAAGGCAATGAGATCCAAATGTGGGAGCGGCGGTGCGACGATTCGACTTGCTCGCGAATGCGGCGTGTCAGTCGATAGATTCTTCTCTGATCCACCGCATTCGCGAGCAAGCCCGCTCCCACAGTTTTGATTGCATTTCAACTTCCGAATCGCCATTTTTTTGGCGTCAAAAAACATCCTGACGCATCTCTAACAATTCTTTCACTCGACATCCGTCGTTTTTTTTCGTAGTGGCACCACTTTTTTTAAACACTAGTGGCACAAAACTATCCCCTTCTCCCAACTCCCCACAACTACTGGCCCAAATAGCAAGTGCTATCAATATAATACCAGTGCCATCTTTCCTAATATTTCAAGAAATTTCCGGAAACAGGATGAGCGGCCCGGAACTTCGTCAAAACGCACGGCTCATACCACCGGTAACGAAATTCTCTGTTTCTGTAAGAGATGACTTACATAACGACCCAAGGAAGTAGCGAAGTTGCCCCATCAACTTTGACTCATGGGTCATATCATCAACTGATATGAGTTGAGGGCGGCGATAAGGATGAATTGCTATCCCCTATAGGCCAAGGCAGCGCTTACCTAAATGTGTCAGTGATGACACCCAAGGTGCTGATAAATAAAGGCTTTAAGCCTCTATCTGCACCCTGCGGCACTGGCGTCGGCACCTTCCCCTAGGAAGGCCGGCTGCATTTCAGGGCAAGCCCCAATAACAAGGCCAAGTTGCGCACAACTTGAGTGCAATAGTTAGTCACTCACTAATTAACATGCCTGTACACGGTAAGTCGGCGTCTATTCGCCCAACTTTCGTGGCATCAGTGACGCTTGCAAACATGAACTCCGGCCAATTATTGGCATGATTAACACAGAGGTAAATGCGATGCGCATCAGCATATTTGGTTTGGGTTACGTTGGCGCAGTGTGTGCCGGTTGCCTGTCTGCCCGTGGCCACGAAGTGGTGGGCGTAGACATCTCCAAGGACAAGATTGACCTGATCAATGCGGGCAAATCGCCAATCGTTGAACCCGGTCTGGGCGAGCTGTTGAGCCAGGGTATTCAGAACGGCCGGCTGCGCGGTACTACCAACTTCGCCGAAGCCATCCGCGACACCGACCTGTCGATGATCTGCGTCGGCACGCCAAGCAAGAAAAACGGCGATCTGGAACTGGATTACATCGAAGCGGTATGCCGCGAAATCGGCCTGGTCCTGCGTGACAAAACCACCCGCCACACCGTGGTCGTGCGCAGCACTGTGCTGCCTGGCACTGTGGCTAACGTGGTGATCCCGATCCTCGAAGACTGCTCGGGCAAAAAAGCCGGCGTCGACTTCGGTGTCGCGGTCAACCCGGAATTCCTGCGTGAATCCACCGCCATTGCCGACTACGACCTGCCACCGATGACCGTCATCGGTGAATTCGACAAAGCCTCCGGCGATGTCCTGCAGTCGCTGTACGAAGAGCTCGACGCACCGATCATCCGCAAGGACATCGCCGTTGCCGAGATGATCAAGTACACCTGCAACGTATGGCACGCCACCAAGGTGACCTTCGCCAACGAGATCGGCAACATCGCCAAGGCCGTCGGCGTCGACGGTCGCGAAGTGATGGAAGTGGTTTGCCAGGACAAGACCCTCAACCTGTCCCAGTACTACATGCGCCCAGGCTTCGCCTTCGGTGGTTCGTGCCTGCCAAAAGACGTGCGCGCCCTCACCTACCGCGCCGGCTCCCTGGACGTGGAAGCGCCGCTGCTCAACTCGTTGATGCGCAGCAACGAGTCCCAGGTGCAGAACGCCTTCGACATCGTCTCCAGCCACGACAAGCGCAAAGTCGCTCTGCTGGGCCTGAGCTTCAAGGCCGGTACCGATGACCTGCGCGAAAGCCCATTGGTCGAGCTGGCCGAAATGCTGATCGGCAAGGGCTACGACCTGAGCATCTACGACAGCAACGTCGAGTACGCCCGTGTTCACGGCGCGAACAAAGACTACATCGAAGGCAAGATCCCGCACGTGTCGTCCCTGCTCAACTCGGACTTCGACGACGTGATCAACAACTCCGACGTGATCATCCTGGGCAACCGCGATGAGAAATTCCGTGCCCTGGCGCAGAACGCACCGCACGGCAAGCAAGTGATCGACCTGGTGGGCTTCATGTCCAAGGCCACCAGCACGAGCGGTCGTACCGAAGGCATTTGCTGGTAACAGCAACGGCCAGTTCCAAGCTGCCAGCGTACTAATCCCCAGCGCTGGCAGCCTGGAGCCTTCTTCACCTTCGGATGACGCTTATGTCCAAGTTAAAACACATATTGCTCCAATCCGCCGGCTGGCTGTTCTTCCTCAGCCTGCTGATGGGACTCGCCCTGCTGCTGCCGGCGAGTACGTTCGACTCCGAGTCGAAGAATTTTATTTTCCTGATTGGCGCCGTCGGTATCTGGCGTTACTCGATGGGTGCTACGCATTTCTTTCGCGGCATGCTGTTCCTGTACGTGGTCTACCCGCACCTGCGCCGCAAAGTGCGCAAGCTGGGCAAGGCTGCCGACCCGTCCCACGTGTTCCTGATGGTCACCAGTTTCCGGATCGATGCGCTGACCACCGCGCAGGTCTACAGCTCGGTGATCCGTGAAGCCATCGAATGCGGCTTCCCGACCACCGTGGTCTGCTCGCTGGTGGAAATGTCCGATGAGCTGCTGGTGAAAAGCCTGTGGGAACGCATGAACCCGCCGGAACACGTGAAGCTCGACTTCGTGCGTATCGCCGGTACCGGCAAGCGCGACGGCCTGGCCTTTGGTTTCCGCGCCATCTCCCGCCACCTGCCGGATGACCGCGCAGTCGTTGCGGTGATCGACGGCGACACCGTGCTCGCCGAAGGCGTGGTACGCAAGACCGTGCCGTGGTTCCAATTGTTCGGCAATGTCGGCGGCCTCACCACCAACGAATTCTGTGAAGTACGCGGCGGCTACATCATGAGCGAGTGGCACAAACTGCGCTTCGCCCAACGCCACATCAACATGTGCTCCATGGCCCTGTCCAAGCGCGTACTGACCATGACCGGTCGTATGTCGGTGTTCCGTGCCAGCGTGGTCACCGACCCCGGCTTTATCGCCGACGTGGAAAGCGACTCGCTGCAACACTGGCGCCTGGGCCGCTTCAAGTTCCTCACCGGTGATGACAAGTCCAGCTGGTTCAGCCTGATGCGCCTGGGCTACGACACGTTCTACGTGCCGGACGCGGCGATCCATACCGTGGAACACCCGCCGGAAAAGAGCTTCATCAAGGCCAGCCGCAAGCTGATGTTCCGCTGGTACGGCAACAACCTGCGCCAGAACTCCCGCGCCTTGGGCCTGGGTGTACGCCGCCTGGGTCTGTTCACCAGCGTGGTGTTGTTCGACCAACGCGTGTCGATGTGGACCTCCCTGCTCGGCCTGACCGTGGCAATCATCGCCACCTTCAAGTACGGCGGCGCGTTCATCCTCGCGTACCTGCTGTGGATCGGCATTACCCGCTTGATTCTCACCCTGTTGCTGTCGTGCTCCGGCCACACCATCGGTCCGGCTTACCCGGCGATTCTCTATTACAACCAGATCATGGGCGCACTGGTGAAGATCTACGTGTTCTTCCGCCTTGATCAACAGTCCTGGACCCGCCAGGACACCAAACTGACCCGCGATTTGGCCAGCTTTCAACGTTGGTTCAACACCTGGTCGTCTCGGACCATGACCTTCTCCGCCGGCAGCATTTTCGTCGCCGTGTTGCTGATGATGGTCTGACCCTGCCAAGCCTGAATTAACTTAAGGAATGCCCTGATGAACAGCCAAGTAAACGCCAATGTTGTCCACGAATCCGAAGCCCAGCGCCAACATGCCCGCGTGAAAATCCCGGCCAAGCTGCGCTTCTTCAACACTGACCGCACGCCGACCGAAGCCCGGGTGATCGACCTGTCCGCCGGCGGCCTGGCCTTCACCTCGACCCAGCCGTTGACCGTCGGCGAAGTGCACAAGGGCCGCCTGCAATTCGTGATCGATAACCTGGGCCTGGCGATGGACGTGGAGCTTCAGATCCGCTCCTACGACCGCCAGAGCGGCCGTACCGGCTGCCAGTTCCAGAACCTCGACGCCCAGGATATTTCCACCCTGCGCCACCTGATCACCTCGCACTTGTCCGGTGACATCGTGACCATGGGCGACGTGCTGGCGACCCTGCAACGCGACAACTTCACCAAGGCGCGCAAGGTTAAGGACGGCGGCAGCAACATGACCGCCGCCGGCCGTCTACGCGCCGTGGTGTTCAGCGCAGGCATCTTCATCGTCGGCCTGGCCGCCTTCGGATTCATCTTCAAATCGGTGTACGGCATGTACTTCGTCAGCCACGCCCAGGCCGGCCTGGTCAGCGTACCCGGCATGAACGTGACCATGCCGCGCGATGGTACGGTGCAAAGCCTGCTCAAAGGTGACGGGATCGCCGCCAAAGGCGCGCCGCTCGCCACTTTCAGCACCAGCATGCTCGACGTGCTCAAGGGCCATTTGGATGAAGACCAACTGCAACCGGCCAAAGTCGAAGAGCTGTTCGGCAAGCAAATGACCGGCACCCTGACCTCGCCTTGTGATTGCGTGGTAGCCCAGCAAATGGTCGCCGACGGTCAGTACGCCAACAAAGGCGACGTGATCTTCCAACTGGTGCCACGCGGCAGCCTGGCCAATGTGGAAGCGCGCTTCACTTATCGCCAGTTCGCCGATGTTCGCCCAGGCACGCCGGTGAGCTTCCAAGTGGCCGATGAAGAACAGATCCGCACCGGCACCATCGTCAGCAGCACCAGCCTGAACAGCGCCGACCTGTCCTCCGACATCCGCGTGCAGATCAAGCCTGACGCACCGCTGGACAGCACCTACGCCGGTCGCCCGGTAGAAGTGACCAGCGACCGTGGCCCCTCGCTGAACTGGCTGATCGATAAAGCCATGGCTGCGGGTCTTTAATCATGAGCGCCCTTCGAAACCTGCCGGTGCCCCTGGCGCTGGCCATCGCCCTCGCCGGTTGCGCCGGCCTGCCCGACCAACGCTTGGCTAACGAAGCTTTGAAACGTGGCGACACCGTCACCGCGCAGCAGAATTACCAGCAACTGGCAGACCTGGGCTACAGCGAGGCCCAGGTGGGCCTGGCTGATATCCAGGTAGGCACCCGCGATCCGGCGCAAATCAAACAGGCCGAAGCCACCTACCGCGCAGCGGCAGATACCTCGCCCCGCGCCCAGGCCCGCCTCGGTCGCCTGCTGGTGGCCAAGCCTGGCAGCACCGAAGCCGAACACCATGAAGCCGAAGGCCTGCTGAAAAAAGCCTTTGCCAATGGCGAAGGCAACACCCTGATTCCGCTGGCGATGCTGTACCTGCAATACCCGCACAGCTTCCCGAACGTGAATGCGCAGCAGCAGATCAGCAAATGGCAGGCAGCCGGTTATCCGGAAGCCGGCCTGGCCCAGGTCCTGCTGTATCGCACCCAAGACACCTACGACCAGCATCTGGATGACGTAGAGCGCATCTGCAAGGCCGCGCTCAACACCACCGATATCTGCTACGTCGAGCTGGCTACGGTCTACCAGAAAAAAGCCGAACCTGAGAAGCAGGCCGAGCTGCTCAAACAGATGGAAGCCGGTTACAGCCGTGGCACCGTCACTGCACAACGCGTCGACAGTGTTGCCCGAGTACTCGGCGACGCCACCCTCGGCCAGCCGGACGAAAAAACCGCCCAGGCCCTGCTGGAAAAAATCGCCCCTGGCTACCCGGCTTCGTGGGTCAGCCTGGCGCAACTGCTCTACGACTTCCCGGAACTGGGTGACGTCGACCAGATGATGAAGTACCTGGACAACGGCCGCGCCGCCGACCAACCGCGCGCCGAACTGTTGCTGGGCAAGCTCTACTACGAAGGCAAGTGGGTGCCGGCTGACGCCAAGGCCGCCGAAGCGCACTTCGAAAAAGCCGTAGGCAAGGAAGTGGCCGCCGATTACTACCTCGGCCAGATCTATCGCCGTGGCTACCTGGGCAAGGTCTACCCGCAAAAAGCCCTGGACCATTTGCTGACCGCTGCGCGCAACGGCCAGAACAGCGCCGATTTCGCCATCGCCCAATTGTTTTCCCAAGGCAAGGGCACCAAGCCCGACCCATTGAATGCCTATGTCTTCAGCCAGTTGGCCAAAGCCCAGGACACGCCAGAAGCCAATGACTTGGCCACGCAGCTGGAAACCCCGCTGACGCCTGAGCAACGCGCCCAAGGCCAGCGCCTGGTGCAACAGGAACTGGCCGCCCGCGGCACCCTGGCCCAGAGCACGCTGCAACTGCACGCCCTGGATGAAGAAGACGACGGCGAGGAATCCCTATGAAGCTCAATCCATTCGTCAAGGCCGGTATCGGCCTGACCTTCGCCCTGCTGTGGTCGTGCCCGACCCTGGCTGCGCTGACCGAAGCCAAGAACTTCGGCCTGGAAGTCAAAGCCACCGCGCAGTCCGAAGACGACCGCGACCTGGGCACGCAGAAAGGCGGCGACGTCAACGGCGTCGGCCTCGACCTGCGCCCGTGGATCTACGGCGAAAGCGGCGCGTGGAGCGCCTACGCCATGGGCCAGGCCGTGGTCTCCAGCGACATCATCGAGACCGACCCGCTGCAACAGTCGGCCGATGACGAAAACCAGCAGACCACCAACAACGACCGCAAGACCAAGAAAAATTACTTGGCCATGCGTGAGTTCTGGGTCGGCTACAGCGGCTTCACGCCCTACCCTGGCGAGATCCTCAAGCTGGGTCGCCAACGCCTGCGCAACGACGACGGCCAATGGCGCGACACCAACATCGAAGCGCTGAACTGGACCTTTGACACCACCCTGCTCAAGGCCAATGTCGGCGTTGCCGAACGCTTCAGCGAATACCGCACCGACCTCAAGGAACTGTCGCCCAAGGACAAGGACCGCCAGCACCTGTACGCCGACGCCGCCTACCAGTGGACGCCCGGCCAGTGGATCGGCCTGCGCGGCCATCACACCCATGACAACGGCAAGCTCGACTACCCCGAACCCGGCGTGCCGACCGATTCGTTGGACAAGCGTGAGAACGGCGACCTGAGCTGGCTCGGCATCGAAGCCAACAGCGACGCCTACAACTGGCGCAACACCAACACGGTCAACTACTGGGCCAGCGTCACCGGCATGCGTGGCGACCGCGACACCGTCAATGCCCTGAACGCCGACGGCACCCGCCCGACCAATGCCAAGCGCAGCGATGACGTGAGCGGCTGGGCCACCGACCTCGGCGTGCGTCTGCGCCTTGATCCGCAGTGGCAAGTCGGTGCGGCCTACTCCCGCGCCAGCGCCGAGTACGAGCAGAACGGCCTGCAGAGCAACCGTTCGAACTGGACCGGTACCCAGTCCCGCGTGCACCGCTTCGGCGAAGCCTTCCGCGGCGAGATGAACAACATGCAGTCCATGAGCCTGTTCGGTTCCTGGCAGCTGCGCGAGGACTATGACGCAAGCCTCGTCTACCACAAGTTCTGGCGTGTCGACGGCAACAAGCCGGTCGGCAGCAACGGCATCGATGCGGTGCAGAACAACACTGACGACGTGACCGGCGCGATCCTGTCCAGCACGTCCCTGCCGCTTGAAGACGGCAAGAAAGACCTGGGCCAAGAGATGGACCTGGTCGTCACCAAGTACTTCAAGACCGGCCTGTTGCCGGCTGCGCTGAGCCAGTCGATCGACGAGCCGTCGGCCCTGGTGCGTTTCCGTGCCGGTGTGTTCAAGCCAGGTGACGCCTATGGCAGCCAGGTCGATTCGTACATGCATCGCGCCTTTGTCGACGTGATCTGGAAGTTCTGATGGGAGCCTGCGCAATGAACCCTCAAGCCCTCAAAGGCTCGGCCATGTTGGCGGCAGCGATGCTGCTGGCAAGCGGTGCTGCCATGGCCGATGTCGCGCCGCAGGCGAAAGCGCCGACCATCGCCAAAGAGCTGCAACAGGCCAAGACCTACACCATCTCCAGCCCGCCGACCGCGCCGCTGGAAATGGCCAAGCCGGCCCTGCCGGATCTGTCGGGCTACACCGATGCGGCGATGGAAAAGAAAATCGTCAGAAGCAAGCCGGGCAAAATCAGCATCCGCCGCATGATGCAAGAGGACGCCCTCAAGGACTTCATCGGCGGTGACAACAAGATGGCCGAGTGGGTGGTGCGCCAGCACGGCATTCCCCAGGCGATTTTTGTCGACGACGGCTACATGAACCTCAAGGACCTGCTGGGCAAGGTGCCCAAGCAGTACCTCAGCGAGACCTCGCCGGGTGTGATCGTGGCCAGGCTGCCGATCGTGGTGGGCCGCAAGGGCATCCTGGAAATCGACAAGAAGACTCAGGAACTGCGCCTGTCCCAGGAAGCCGGTTCGTTCCTGATCAACGACGGCCAGCTGTTTGTGCGTGACACCAAAGTCACCGGCTGGAGCGAAAAGGCCAACGGCCCGGCGCTGTTCAAGTCGCCCAAGGAATTCCGCCCGTTCCTGCTGGCCTGGGGTGGCACCGAGACGTATATCTCCAACACCAAGATGGCCAGTTTCGGTTACGCCAACAGTAAGTCGTACGGGGTGAGTATTTCCCAGTACACACCGAACATGGCCAAGGTGCTCAAGCGTCCGGAGCCGACCGGCTGGATCATCAACTCCGAGTTCTCGGACATGTGGTACGGCTTCTACTGCTACGAGACCACGAACTTCGTGATCAAGGGCAATACCTACAAGGACAACATCGTCTACGGCATTGACCCCCACGACCGTTCCCATGGCCTGATCATCGCGGACAACACCGTCTACGGCACCAAGAAGAAGCACGGCATCATCATTTCCCGGGAAGTGAACGACAGCTTCATCTTCAACAACCGCAGCTACGACAACAAGCTCTCGGGCCTGGTACTCGACCGTAACAGCGTCAACAACATCGTGGCCGACAACGAGTTCTACCGTAACCACACCGACGGCATCACCCTCTATGAGAGCGGTGACAACCTGCTGTGGGGCAACAAGGTGATCGCCAACCGTCGCCACGGTATCCGTGTGCGTAACAGCGTGAATATCAAGCTGTACGAAAACACCTCGATGGCCAACGGCTTGACCGGCCTCTACGGCCACATCAAGGACTTGACCGACACTGACCGTGACATCGCCCTCGACCCATTCGACGCCAAGGTCTCGCTGATCGTGGTCGGCGGTGAACTGGCGGGTAACGGCAGCGGACCGCTGTCCATTGACTCACCGTTGAGCGTGGAGCTGTACCGCGTGTCGATGCTGGCGCCGACCAAATCCAGCGGTATCAGCTTCAACGGCGTGCTGGGCGATCGCCAGGAAGAGATTCTCGACCTGCTGGTGCGCCAGCAGAAAGCCGTGCTGATCGACCCTGTCGAACGCCAGACCGAATTGCAGGACTGAGGATGACCCTTATGCACCCACACATGATCAAACTGCTGAGCCTCTCGGGTCTGACCCTCGGCCTGCTCGCGGCCAGCCAGGGCGTGCGCGCCGACGAAATCAAGGCGCCGACCTTCACCGCCGAGCCGTGCTGCAGCCTGTGCCCGGCCGCCCACGATGCGCGCAACTACACCACGCGCTACCAGCAGAACTTCACCACCCTGGTGCAAGCCCAGGGCGACTGGCTGTTCCGGACCCAGGAAGACTTGCGTACCGAATTCGACACATCGCCTGCCGGCTACAAACGCATGCAACAACTGCACGATGCGTTCAAGGCCAAGGGCGTGGAACTGGTGGTGGTCTACCAGCCGACCCGTGGCCTGGTGAACCGCAACAAGCTCAACCCAGAAGAGAAAGCCAAGTTCGATTTCGACAAGGCACTGGGTAACTACAAAACCATGCTCGGGCGTTTCGCCAAGATGGGCTACGTGGTGCCGGACCTGTCGCCGTTGACCAATGAGCAGTTGCCGGACGAGTTGCCGGCCCACGATTTCTACTTCCGTGGCGACCAACACTGGACTCCGTATGGCGCCCAGCGCACCGCGAAAATCGTCGGCGCCAAAGTGCGTGCAATGCCTGAATTTGCCGGCATCCCACAGCGTGAATTCGAGACCAAACGCTCAGGACGCATGGGCAAGACCGGCACCCTGCACAACATGGCCGGGCAACTCTGCGGCACCAGCTACGCGATCCAGTACATGGACCAGTTCACCACCGAGCCCAAGGGCGAAGCGGGCGACGGCGACCTGTTCGGCGATTCGGGTAACCCGCAGATCACCCTGGTGGGCACCAGCCACAGCGGCAAAAACTACAACTTCGCCGGCTTCCTGGAACAGGAAATCGGCGCCGACATCCTCAACGTCGCCTTCCCCGGCGGTGGTCTTGAAGGCTCGATGATCCAGTACCTGGGCAGCGACGAATTCCAGAAGACCCCGCCAAAAATCCTCATCTGGGAATTTTCGCCGCTGTACCGCCTGGACCAGGAGACCATCTACCGCCAGATGATGTCGCTGCTGGACAACGGCTGCGAAGGCAAGCCGGCACAGATGACCGCCAGCACTTCGTTGAAGCCGGGCAAGAACGAATTGATGGTGAACAGTTCGAACAAAGACCTGCGTAATGCCAATCACCAGGTTGATATCCGCTTCGCCGACCCGTCGATGAAAACCCTGCAAGCCACCCTCTGGTACATGAACGGGCGCCACGAGGACATCAAGATCGAGAAACCCGAAACATCCGATACAGACGGGCGTTTCGCCTTCGAACTGCGTACCGATGAAGACTGGGCCTCGCAGAACTTGCTGGCCGTGGAAGTCCAAGGCCCGGAAGCGGGCCAGGCTGCGCAGAAGGTTGAAGCGAAAATTTGCACACGCAACGTATTCCCAGCGGGCGGTCAACAGACCGCTTCAACTGGGCAATGAGGTTACCTATGCAGAAGTTATTGATTCCAACGCTGCTGGGCCTGGCGATGTTCGCCGGTTCAGTCAACGCCGCCGCGCCACTGCGTCCACCCCAGGGCTATTTCGCCCCAGTGGAAGCGTTCAAGACCGGCGACTTCAAGAATGACTGCGACGCCATGCCGGCGCCGTACACCGGCTCGCTGCAATTTCGCAGCAAGTACGAAGGTTCGGACAAAGCCCGCGCCACCTTGAACACCCAGTCCGAAAAAGCCTTTCGCGACAGCACCGCCGACATCACCAAGCTGGAAAAAGACACCAGCAAGCGCGTGATGCAGTTCATGCGTGACGGTCGCCCGGAGCAGCTGGAATGTACGCTCAACTGGCTCACGAGCTGGGCCAAGGCGGATGCGTTGATGTCCAAGGACTTCAACCACACCGGCAAGTCGATGCGCAAATGGGCGTTGGGCAGCATGGCCTCGGCCTATGTGCGCCTGAAGTTCTCCGACTCGCACCCGCTGGCCAACCACCAGCAGGAATCGCAGCTGATCGAAGCCTGGTTCAACAAACTGGCCGATCAGGTGGTCAGCGACTGGGACAACCTGCCGCTGGAAAAAACCAACAACCACTCCTATTGGGCCGCCTGGTCGGTGATGGCAACGTCCGTCGCCGTCAACCGTCGCGACCTGTTTGATTGGGCGGTGAAGGAATACAAGGTCGGCGTGAACCAGGTCGACGACCAAGGCTTCCTGCCCAACGAATTGAAGCGCCAGCAACGCGCGTTGTCGTACCACAACTACGCGCTGCCGCCGCTGTCGATGATCGCCAGTTTTGCCCTGGTCAACGGTGTCGACCTGCGTCAGGAAAACAACGGCGCACTCAAACGCCTGGGCGACCAGGTGCTGGCCGGGGTGAAAGACCCGGAAATCTTCGAACAGAAGAACGGCAAAGAGCAGGACATGAAGGACTTGAAGCAGGACATGAAATTCGCCTGGCTCGAACCCTTCTGCACCCTCTACACCTGTGCGCCGGATGTGCTCGAGCGCAAGCACGGGATGCAGCCGTTCAAGACGTTCCGCCTCGGGGGCGACCTGACCAAGGTCTACGACCCGACGCATGAAAAAGGCAACAAAGGCAGCTGATTGAACGCAATACAACCTCCCCCGAAATCGTGGGGGGGTTTGGGGGGGCTGTAGCCCTTGACTGTTGGTTAAACATGGAGAGATCGGGATGGTTTTCTCGTCCAATGTGTTCCTGTTTCTGTTCTTGCCGATCTTTCTCGGCTTGTACTATTTGAGCGGGCAACGCTATCGCAACCTGCTGCTACTGTTGGCCAGCTACGTGTTCTACGCCTGGTGGCGAGTGGACTTCCTGGCACTGTTCGCCGCCGTGACGCTGTGGAACTACTGGATCGGCCTCAAGGTCGGTGCAGCCGGCGTGCGCACCAAGCCGGCCCAACGCTGGCTGCTGCTCGGCGTGGTGGTTGACCTGTGCATCCTCGGCTACTTCAAGTACGCCAACTTCGGCGTCGACAGCATCAACGTCATGATGAAGTCGGCCGGCCTGGAGCCGTTCATCCTGACCCACGTGCTGCTGCCGATCGGGATCTCGTTCTACATCTTCGAGTCCATCAGCTACATCATCGACGTGTATCGCGGCGACACACCGGCGACCCGCAACCTGATCGACTTTGCGGCATTCGTGGCGATCTTCCCGCACTTGATTGCCGGCCCGGTGTTGCGCTTTCGCGACCTGGCCGACCAGTTCAACAACCGCACCCACACCCTCGACAAGTTCTCCGAGGGCTGCACGCGGTTCATGCAGGGTTTCATCAAGAAGGTGTTCATTGCCGACACCCTGGCAGTGGTGGCCGACCATTGCTTCGCCCTGCAAAACCCGACCACGGGCGATGCCTGGCTCGGCGCGCTGGCCTACACCGCGCAGCTGTACTTCGACTTCTCCGGCTACAGCGACATGGCCATCGGCCTGGGCTTGATGATGGGCTTCCGCTTCATGGAAAACTTCAAGCAGCCGTACATCAGCCAGTCGATCACCGAGTTCTGGCGGCGCTGGCACATCAGCCTGTCCACCTGGCTGCGTGACTACCTGTACATCACTCTGGGCGGCAACCGTAAAGGCACGCTGACCACTTACCGCAACCTGTTCCTGACCATGCTGCTCGGTGGCCTGTGGCACGGTGCGAACATCACCTACATCGTCTGGGGTGCGTGGCACGGCATGTGGCTGGCGATTGAAAAAGCCATCGGCCTCAACACTTCGCCGCGCAGCTTCAACCCGGTGCGTTGGGCCTTCACCTTCCTGCTGGTGGTGATGGGCTGGGTGATCTTCCGCGCCGAGAACCTGCACGTCGCCGGCCGTATGTACGGTGCGATGTTCAGCTTTGGCGAGTGGTCGCTGTCGGAACTCAACCGCGCCAACCTCACCGGCCTGCAAGTGGCAACCCTGGTGGTGGCGTACGTAACCCTGGCGTTCTTTGGCCTGCGCGACTTCTACACCAACCGCCCAGCCGAGAAGACCGAGAAAACCAAGCCAGCCGATCCGAGCCTGATCAAGGCCGTACCGGGCGACAACCCAGGCAGCATCCACGAACCCGGCTTCACCGTGGGCCAGGATGCCGCCGTGCAACCGGCCTACTGGACCGCTGACTGGCCACGCTACGCCATGCGCGCTGCGGTGCTGCTGCTGTTCGTGGCGTCGATTCTCAAACTGTCGGCGCAGAGTTTCTCGCCGTTCCTTTACTTCCAATTCTGAGGGAGCCGACCATGACCCGTTCATTACGCGTCCTCTATATCGGCCTGTTCCTGGTGGTGCTGCTGGCCCTGGGCGCCTGGTCGCTGCGCAGTTTCTTCGGCTTCAGCACCAACGCCGACGCCACCGTGCTCAATGGTCGCTGGACCAAAGCCGTCGAGACCCACTACGACGACGAGTTCCCGATCAAGCGCATCGGCACCAACCTGTGGGCGGCGCTGGACTACAAGCTGTTCAATGAAGGCCGCCCTGGCGTGGTGCTGGGCCGCGATCACTGGTTGTACAGCGACGAGGAATTCAACCCCGCCGTCAACGAAGACCAGAACCTGCAAGGCAACTACGCGCTGGTCGAAGGCGTGCGTCAGAAACTGAAGGCCCAAGGCATTCAACTGGTGATGGCGATTGTGCCAGCCAAGGTGCGCCTGTACCCGGAACACCTGGGTGAAGTGAAACCGGCCAGCATCCACGCCAACCTGTATGACGACTTCCACGCCCGTGTCGCGGCCGACAAGATCATCGCCCCGGACCTGCTCGGCCCGCTGCAACAGGCCAAGCTGGGCGGCAAGCAAGTGTTCTTGCGCACTGACACCCACTGGACCCCGGACGGTGCCGAAATCGCCGCCAAGCAATTGGCCAAGACCATCGCCGACAAGACCCCGCTGAGCGGCGAGCCACAACGTTTCGTCACCGAGGCCGAGCACACCGCGCCGCACAAAGGCGACCTGCGTCTGTTCCTGCCGCTGGACCCGCTGTTTGAAAACCTGATGCCGCCGAAAGAGCCGTTGGAAAAACGCGTGACGCACCTGGCCGAAACCAAAGGTGACGACGCCCTGTTCAGCGACAGCGAAACCCCAGTGGCCCTGGTGGGCACCAGCTACAGCGCCAACCCCAACTGGAACTTCGTCGGCGCCCTCAAGCAAGCCCTGGGTAGCGACGTGGTCAGCTACGCCGAAGACGGCCACGGCCCGATCCTGCCGATGCTCAGCTACCTGAAAAGCGATGACTTCAAGAACAGCCCGCCCCAGGTGCTGATCTGGGAGTTTCCTGAACGTTATCTGCCCGTGAACAACGAAATCGGTGATGCCGACCCAGCGTGGGTTGCGCAGCTTAAACAAGCCGGTTCGCGCCAACAGAACATGGCTATCAACACTAAATCCGAGACGCCCGACCGGGCGCAAAACTGAAAGAGAGGTAACTCACATGACTTTCACTACAACTCCTCGTCGTCTCGCTAAAACCCTGGCTATCGCGGCCGGCCTGAGCTTCGTATCGATGTCCGCCTTCGCCGGTGGCGACGCCGCTCTCTACGGCCCTACCGCGCCAAAAGGCTCGAGCTTCGTGCGGATCTACAACGCCAGCAACCAGGAAGTCAGCGCCACCGTCGGCGCCACCAACCTGAGCGACGTTGCGCCACTGGCCAGCAGCGACTTCAGCTTCATGCCCGGCGGTGACTACAGCGCCAAGGTCGGCAGCCAGACCGTGCCGGTCAAACTCGCCCCGGACCACTACTACACCCTGGTCAACAGCGGCAGCGGCCAGCCACAACTGATCGAAGAGCCACCGTTCAAAAACAAGCAGAAGTCCCTGGTGCGCGTGCAGAACCTCAGCGACAAGGCCCTGACCTTGAAGACGGCTGACGGCAAGACCGATGTGGTCAAGGCAGTCGCTGCCAAAGGCCGTGGCGAGCGTGAAATCAACCCGGTGAAAGTGAGCCTGGCGTTGTATGACGGTGACAAGAAAGTTGGCGATGTGAAGCCCGTGGCCCTGGAGCGTGGTGAGGCAGCGGTGCTGTACGTCACCGGCTCCGGTTCGAGCCTGTCGCCAGTCTGGGTGAAACGCCCCGTGTCGACCCGCTAAACCATTTTCCGGGTTGGTTAAGACCAACCCGGACCGAGACAAAAACAAGAGTGAAACGACAAACCTTCGTAGCTCTGACCCAAATCGATTCAAGGAGAAACACCCATGATCCCAGTAATCCTTTCCGGTGGTAGCGGCTCACGTCTTTGGCCGCTTTCCCGTAAACAGTTCCCTAAACAATTCCTGGCCCTGACCGGCGAGCACACGCTGTTCCAGCAAACCCTGGAACGCCTGGTGTTCGAAGGCATGGACACCCCGATCGTGGTCTGCAACAAGGACCACCGCTTTATCGTCAACGAGCAACTGGCCGCGCGTAAGCTGGAAAGCCAGCGCATCCTGATGGAGCCGTTCGGCCGCAACACTGCGCCGGCCGTGGCCCTCACCGCGATGATGCTGGTCAATGAAGGCCGCGACGAGTTGATGCTGGTGCTGCCCGCCGACCACGTGATCGACGACCAGAAAGCCCTGCAACGCGCCCTGGCCCTGGCCACCGTGGCCGCCGAGCGCGGCGAGATGGTGCTGTTCGGCGTACCGGCCACCCGTCCGGAAACCGGTTATGGCTACATCAAGTCCACCGCTGATTCGCTGCTGCCCGAGGGCGTGAGCCGCGTGCAACAGTTCGTGGAAAAACCTGACGAAAAACGCGCCATCGAGTTCGTCAAAAGCGGCGGTTACTTCTGGAACAGCGGCATGTTCCTGTTCCGCGCCAGCCGTTTCCTCGAAGAACTGAAAAAGCACGACCCGGACATCTACGACACCTGCCTGCTGACCCTGGAGCGCAGCGAGCAAGATGCTGACACCGTGTCCTTCGACGAAGCCACCTTCGCCTGCTGCCCGGACAATTCCATCGACTACGCCGTGATGGAAAAAACCCAGCGCGCCTGCGTGGTGCCGTTGAGTGCCGGTTGGAGCGACGTGGGTTGCTGGGCGTCGCTGTGGGCCGTCAACGACAAAGACGTGCACGGCAACGTGAGCAAAGGCGACGTGGTGATCCAGGACAGCCGCAACTGCATGATCCACGGCAACGGCAAGTTGGTGTCGGTGATCGGCCTGGACAATATCGTGGTGGTGGAAACCAAGGACGCGATGATGATTGCCCACAAGGACAAGGTCCAGGGCGTCAAGCAGATGGTCTCGACCCTCAACGACCAGGGCCGCAGCGAAACCCAGAACCACTGCGAAGTCTATCGTCCGTGGGGCTCCTACGACTCGGTGGACATGGGCGGGCGTTTCCAGGTCAAGCACATCTCGGTCAAACCGGGCGCGTGCCTGTCGCTACAGATGCACCACCACCGCGCCGAACACTGGATCGTGGTCAGCGGCACCGCCGAAGTGACCTGTGACGAGAACGTGTTCCTGCTCACCGAGAACCAGTCCACCTACATCCCGATCGCCTCGGTGCATCGCCTGCGCAACCCGGGCAAGATCCCGTTGGAGATCATCGAAGTGCAATCGGGCAGCTACCTGGGCGAAGACGACATCGAGCGCTTTGAAGATATCTACGGTCGCTCGACGCCGGTTGAACGTGGCGTTTCAGTGAAAACTATCGCGCAGTAAAACAGTCCTAAAAGAAGCCCCCGTCCAGCCGGCTGCGTCCCCTATCCGCAGCCGGTTGGGCGGGGGCTTTTTTAGTTCACAGGCCGTCTAAGCCTATGCGCGACCGCCCCAGTTATTGGGGTCATAGGCGTTGTAATTCCCTGTATTGTTAGTGCTGTCATTCGCGCTGCCATATTTATCCTTGCCATACTCCTCAACCGCCCTGCCCCCCCAGACCATCGCCCCGCCGACAACCTTCGCCGCTGCGCCACCACTGTTCGCAACTTTCGCTCCAACCCCCTGCATTGCCGCGCCAGCCACCGTTATGGCTGCCCCCTTTGTCTCATCACTAACATGCATCGCCGTTGAAAAGTGCGAATTGACGTGGTTGCTGATGCCTCGCATAACCGTTTGGCGAAGGTTCGTCAGCCCCATATTTTGCATACGGGGTAAATGCGTGCCGACTTCTTCCTTCAGCGTTTGAGGAATTGCTCCCGGCGCAGCGGATGCGGGCGCGGGTGCAGGGGGGACAAAAGGAGTGAGTACAGCTGCAAGGGTATTTGATACGGTCATAGAACATCTCACTTCGTAAGACTACGGTTGGTTTCCTTCATGGCTTACCGTGCATTTCCGTGCTCAAACTAAGTGTAAAAATGTTCCAGACCAGTTCCTCGGATAAAGCGCTACGTGCTGTATAGGCCGTTACGCTCTTGCAGCGCCGGCGAATTTGTCGGCACCGACCTCCTGGGCAACCTTACCCCCCACGATCATCGCGGCGCCCAAGACTTTGGACAACGTACCACCGTTGTTGGCCATCTTTTGTCCCGCCTCTTGGGCTGCCATGCCGCCCACTGCAATACCGAACCCTTTGGCGTGCTTGACGTTCATGCCGCTGTTGCGTAGTTCCGTTGAAGGTGCTTGCAGCAGGGTTTGCCCCAAGCTTGTAAGCTTCTGGTTCTGCATACGACCAGACGGGAGTGAGCCCAGCTCTTTATTCACTGGCTTGGACGCTCCAGCAGCGTCCGCCGTGGGCGCTCGCTGGGCTGTAATAAGAGAGGTCACTACCGAAGCAAGGGCAGTGGTGACGGCCGGTACAAGAATGGCTGAAGCAATCATAGTGAGTCTCGCTTGATCAGACTGTGGTTAACATCGTCCTGGATAATCTGGAATTTCCCTATGCTGGTTTTGTGGAACAGATCCGTTGGCAGGTTCCCTCAAAAACGAAAACTGATACTGCGATAGGCGTCGGGCCCACCCCGCAGGTAGGATGTTTTATCCGCATATGAGGTTGTCACCATGTTCTTCGGCGTCCTACTGATCATCACCTGGCTGGTCCTGCTGCTGCGCTACCCAGCCAAAGCCTTGCCGGTGTCGTTGGCCGCCGCCGTCGGCCTGGGGTTCGTGGCAATCTGGGTGGTCTGGCTGGACAACCGCGAAGCCTCCCAACTGGCCCGCCTGGAGCTGCGCATCATCTACGCCGCCGACGAATGCCCCGCCGACCGACCGCTCAAACTGACGCTGAACAACGGCAACGACGTGCCGCTTACCGAACTACGCTGGCGCGTCGCCGCGTATGCGCCGGGCGATACGGTGAACCTCGCGGACAACGTCTATGCTGCCCCACGCTATCGCGGCCCCGGTGAGTTGCAAGCCGGCGCCACCTGGGAAGACTGCCTGCCCACTCCGCCCTTGCGCCCCGGCTACCGCGCGCAAACCCTGGAATTTCGCGCCGAGCACCTGCAAGGCAGTTTCTCGGACTGATTAAGGATCGATCCATGCCCAACGTACTCATCACCGGTTGTTCCAGCGGCATCGGCCGCGCCCTGGCGGACGCATTCAAAGCCGCCGGCTACACGGTATGGGCCAGCGCCCGCCGCCCAGAAGACGTCGCCGCCCTCGCTGCGGCGGGCTTTAATGCCGTCGAACTGGACGTCAACGACAGCGCTGCCCTACGGCGCCTGGCCGAGCAATTGGGCGAATTGGATGTGCTGATCAACAACGCCGGTTATGGCGCCATGGGTCCGTTGCTCGACGGCGGCACCGAAGCGATGCAACGTCAATTCGAAACCAACGTGTTCTCCATCGTCGGCGTGACCCAGGCGTTGTTCCCGGCCCTGCGCCGCAGCCAGGGATTGGTAGTGAATATCGGCAGTGTTTCCGGTGTGTTGGTAACGCCATTTGCGGGCGCCTACTGCGCATCGAAAGCGGCCGTGCACGCCTTGAGCGATGCGCTGCGCATGGAACTGGCACCGTTTGGCGTGCAGGTGATGGAGGTGCAGCCAGGGGCCATTGATACGAGCTTCGCCAAAAACGCCGGGGCCCAGGCTGAATTGCTGATCAACGAACAGTCCCCCTGGTGGCCGCTGCGCGAAGGCATCCGCGCCCGCTCCCAGGCTTCGCAAGACAACCCTACCCCGGCCCACCGGTTTGCCGCGCAAGTGCTCAAGGGCGTACAGCACCCCGTGCCACCGCGTTTGCTGCGCGCCGGAAATGGCAGCCGAGCGTTACCGTTGATGGCCGCGTTACTGCCCAAAGGTTTATTGGAGCGCGTTTTGAAGAAACGCTTTGGATTGGAACGGAGTTTGTAATGATCGACTACAGCGACTTTTTTGAAGAAGTGATCCAGACGCACGTCGAGATCGAGCAATGGTTTGCCGGGGTTGCACCCGAGGGCACCTTGCAAAACCTGCTCGCCCGTTTCTCCCCGGAATTCAGCATGGTCGCCCCGGCCACTGGCGCTCGGGTCAACGCGGCCGGGGTCAATGCCCTGTTTACACGGTTGGGCGGCATGCGCCCGGGGTTGAAGATCACCTTGAGCGAGATGGCCGGTATCGATCGCCATGCACGTGGCGCCACGGTGACCTATCGCGAACATCAGGTGGATGCCAGCGGCACCCAGACAGATCGCCGTGCCACGGTGGTGTTCGAGAAGCAGGCCAGTGGCGCGTTGCTGTGGCGCCATTTGCATGAAACGTTTATCAAGGCTTAACGCCGTTTCAGTTTTGTGTCTGATCGACGATGACGGTGCAAGTAATCCCCGCCGCCAACAACACCCCTTCCGGCACTTCGTCGATATGAATCCGCACCGGCACCCGCTGGGCCAGGCGCACCCAGTTGAAGGTCGGGTTCACATCGGCGATCAGCTCGCGGCTTTCGGGGTTGTCGCGGTCGTAGATGCCACGCGAGATGCTTTCCACATGGCCCTTCAAGGTCTCGCCGCTCATCAATTGCATATCGGCTTTATCGCCGACCTTGACGTGGGGCAGCTTGGTTTCTTCGAAGAAGCCATACACCCAGAACGAGTTCATATCCACCACGGCCATCTTGGCTTCGCCGATGCGGGCGTAGTCGCCGCGATGCACATTGAGGTTGGTGACGTAACCATCGACGGCCGCCACCACTTGGGTGCGTTTCAAATTGAGTTCGGCGGCTTCCAGTTGCGCCTGCGCGTGCTGGTAATCGGCCAGCGCCGAGTCGGCGATGTTGCTGGCGTCGTCGCGGTTTTCCTTGGAGATCACCAGCGCATCGAGGTCGGCGCGGCGATGGGCATTGACCTTGCGCATTTCCCAGGTGGCTTTGCGCGACGCCACCAGTGACTGCGCCTGCTTGACCGCAATGCGGTAGTGCTCGGGGTCGATCTGCATCAGCAGGTCACCCTTTTTCACCAGTTGGTTGTCACGCACCGGTACGTCGACCACCTCACCGGTAACGTCGGCGGCGACGTTGATGACATCGGCACGCACACGGCCGTCACGGGTCCACGGGGTTTGCATGTAGTGCACCCACAACGTGCGGCCAATCCAGATGGCCAAGGCCAATACCAGCAAGGTCGCGAGCAGGCTGAAAAACTTTTTCATCGGGGCATTCTCAACGGTAGACGGTCAGCGCCAGGGCGCCGAACAGGCAAACGAACAGGCTCAGGCGCAGCAACGCCGGGTGCCAGAAAAAACGGTACAGGTCGAAGCCGGCCAGGAAGCGATCAAGCGCCCAGGCCAATACGGCTGCGATCAGGAACATCAGGGTCATGGTCGGCATGTACACGCCGTGGAACGCGATTTCACGGGGCATGCGAGGATCCTTTTAGAGCGGCCAGCGGCGATTGCGGGTCCAGCAGCGAGGTGCGGATAAAGTGCAGGTAGCTTTTCACCCGGCGCAGGGCCGAGGTGTCGAAGTGCGGGGCGAAGGGTTCGTCGGTGGCCTGCACGCGGCTGATCGCATGGTCGACCGCGATCAGGCCACGCTCCAGGTTGCTCGCGCTCGGTTGCAGGAACAGCCGCACCAGCGAGCGGCCCATCACGCGGATCGCCTGGCGCCACGGCTGGGATTCGGCGTACGCCGGATGCACCGGCAGAATCGCCTGTTCCTTGCGCAACTCGATGATCGCGTGGCCGACTTCCAGCACCACGAACATCCAGCGCAGCAGGTCGCGCTGTACTTGCGGCTGGCCGACGGCAAGACCGTAGGCCTGGTGCAGCAAATCGCGAGTGCGGCTTTCGAAACTCGACGCCAAGCCCTTGAGCTTGCCGCTGATTGCATACACCACTTGCTCGCGCAGGTCCTGCTCCAACCGCCGCCACAGCCAGCGGCTGTTGGGCGGCAGGATGATCGCCCCCGCCGCCGCGCACACCAGCATGCCGATGACCATGGCGATGTAGTCGTTGATGAAGGTGTAGGGGTTGTAGACCGTCAGGTTATCCGGCACCGAGCCGGTGCTGAAGAAAATCAGCAGCCCCACGCCGACACCCGCGTATTGCGGGCGCGAAGCGAGGAACGCGCCAAAGATGATCACCGGGGCAAGCATCACGCACAGCAGTGGGAAACCGTCGATCCAGGGGAACACGAAGAACATTTCGACAAAGCCCACCAGGGCCCCGATCAAGGTTCCGCACGCCATCTGGAACGCCATGCGTTTCGGGTTCGGCGTGGCGGCGGACAAGCCCACCGTGGCGGCAGCGATCAGGGTCATGGTCGCGCCGCTAGGCCAGGCGGTGGCCACCCAATAGCTGCCCAAGACGATGAGGATGAATGACGCGCGAATCCCCGAGGCGGCGCAGGCCAGCCAGTTGGTCTTGGGAATGAAGGTTTCGTCCCACTGCTCGCGCTCATGGCTGTGGTCAGCCAGGGACGCGTGGGTTTGCGCGTAGTTGTGCAAATCATCTACGAAGCGATAAAGCAGCTCGTAGGCGGTGTGGAAATCCAGCTGTTCGGCTTCACTGGGATTCTCTTCCTGGAAAGCCGCACGCAGGCTGCGGACCTTGGCGGGCAGGCCGTCCTTGTAGGCGCTCAGTTGGTTGACCAAGCGTGCCGCGTCCGGGCTGGTAAGCGCACGGCCGGAGAAGCCATCGAGCAGTTCGGCAAGATCCTGCAGGCCGGGTTTGATGGCCGCGACCACATGGTCCGCCTCATCCGTGCGCAAGCGCTCCAGCAACTGATGCAAGGCATTGAAGCGTGTGGTGATGCTCATGAACTCGCTGTTGAGGCGACTGAGCCGGCCGTTGCGCCGACGCATGTGCGGGTCTTCAAACACCGTGATGCTGCGCAGCCCTTCCAGGCCCACGGCTTCGGCGATAAAACGCACGTTGCTGGCCTCGAAACCCTCACGCTGGCTGCGCCCACGCAGGCCGTCGGTGACGAACAGCGCAAACACGCCGAAGCGCTGGTACAAGGCGTTGCGCATGGCGGCACTGCTGGTTTGCGGCAGGATCGCGGCACTCACCAGGGTGGAACACAGAATCCCCAGGGAGATTTCCAGCACCCGCCACACCGCCGCCATGAAGGCGCCGTCCGGATGCGCCAGGGCCGGCAGCCCGACCATCGCCGCCGTATAACCGGCCAGCACAAAACCATAGGCGCGAAAGTTGCGATTGCGCGTGGCACCGGCGGTGCAGATGCCCACCCAGATCGCCAAGGCGCCGAGGAACAACTCGGTGTTCTGCGCAAACAAGGCAATCAACAACACCATCACCGCCGACCCCGCCAAGGTGCCAAGGAAGCGATAAAAACTCTTGGCAAACACCTGGCCGCTTTGCGGCTGCATGACGATAAATACGGTGATCATCGCTGTGCGCGGTTGCGGCAGTTCCAGGCGCATGGCCAGCCACAGAGTCAGGAACGCGGCGACCAGTACCTTGAAGATATACACCCAGGTCACGCCATCGCTGCGTGCCCAGTCGAAAAAACCACGGCGCCACTCAAGGGCATGCAGCCAGCGCAGCGGTGCAGGCAAGGGAGTCATCGCATCCTACTCAGTGATCAAATACGGCCAGCGCCGCTGGGGTCTTGCTCGGAAGGGTCTTGGCGTCTTGCGGCACATCGTTGCCAGCGCCGAGGCCGCCGCCCAGGGCCGTCACCAGTTCGGCGTGGGCGCTCAGGCGAGCGGCTTGCACCTGTTGCTCGATCTGTTGCTGATGAAACAGCAAGGTCTGCGCATTCAGCACATTCAGGTAATCGGTGAGGCCACGTTGATAGGCGATCATCGCGATGTCGTAGGTCTTCTGCGCCGAGGCCACCGACTGCGCGGCGAAGGCGGCTTGCTTGTCCATCGATTCGCGGCGGATCAACTGGTCGCTGATGCCCTTGAGCGCATTGACCAGGGTCTGGTTGTACTGGGCGACAGCGATGTCATAACCGGCGCTGGCTTCGCCCAGTTCCGCACGCAGGCGGCCACCGTCGAAGATCGGCAAAGTGATCGCAGGTCCCACGTTGTAGTTGAATTTCTTGCCCGCCAGGAATTCCAGCATGCCGCCACCGGTGGCCATGTAGCCGAGGCTGCCGACCAGGTCGACGTTGGGGTAGAAACCGGCGTGGGCCACATCGATGCCACGGGCCTGGGCCGCAACTTGCCAGCGGCGGGCAACCACGTCCGGGCGTTGGCCAAGCAATTGCGCGGGCAGGCTCGACGGTAATTTCAACGGTGCGGCCAGGGACAGGCTCGGGCGTTGCAACTGCGCGCCTTCCCCCGGGCCTTTGCCCGCCAGGGCCGCCAGTTGGTTACGGCTCAGGGCGATCTCTTCGTCGAGGGCGTCCAGTTGGCGATGGGTTTCCGGCAACGGGGTTTCGGCCTGGCTGACGTCGAAGTGGGTGCCGATCCCGGCATTCAAGCGCTTGTTGGCCAGGTCGAGGATCTGCTGCTGTTGCGCCAGGGTCGCCGCGACGATATCGCGGTTGGCGTAATGCAACGACAACTGGATATAGGCGCGCACCACGTTGTTCTGCAATTCGAGCTGGGCCTGGCGCGCTTCGGCGGCGCTCATGTGCGCCAGGTCGACCGCACGTTCGGTGGCATTGCTTTCGCGGCCCCACAGGTCGAGGGCGTAACTCAGGCCCAGGGACGCATTGTTATCCCAGGTGTTGGCACCGCTCAGCTCGCCGGGACCATAGAACTGATCCTTCGGCCAGTTGTGGCGCTTGAGGGTGGTGTCGCTGTTGATCTGCAGCGACTCGGCTGACTCGGCAACTCCGGCCATGGCCCGCGCCTCACGCACTCGCGCGGCGGCCATGGCCAGGCTCGGGCTGTGTTGCGTGGCCAGGTCGACCCAGCGGCTCAGTTGCGGGTCGCCGTAGGCTTGCCACCATTGCCCGGTGGGCCAGCGGGCGTCCTGGGCGGCGCTCTGGATGGCTTCGTCGGTGGCCAGGTGGTTGGCGTCGAGAGATTGGCCTTGTGGGGCGATTCCTCCGGTTCCGATGCAGCCGCTGATTGCTAACGATAAAGCCCAGACACTGAGAGTCTTCAGCTCTCTGTTGATGCGACGCGGCACGGCAGGCGACTTCCTGAGGTGGTGGTGCGGGGTAGGTGGCGCAATTCTAGGGGGCGGCATGAAGGACGATAAGCTGGTATTCCTGTGAATCTTTGTTACCGTTCAGGCGATAATCCGTTGGTAGGGATCACTGGACGGCGTAACTTTCTGTCACAATTTGTTATCTCCCCTGAGAACACTCCATGGACACTTTGCAAAACATGCGCGCCTTCAGTTGCGTGGCCGAAGCTGGCAGCTTCACCGCCGCCGCCGTGCAACTGGATACCACCACGGCCAATGTGTCGCGCGCGGTCTCCAACCTTGAGGCCCATCTGCAAACCCGCTTGCTCAATCGCACCACCCGCCGCATCGCGCTGACCGAGGCCGGCAAACGTTATCTGCTGCGCTGCGAACAGATCCTGGCCTACGTCGAGGAAGCCGAGGCCGAAGCCAGCGACGCCCACGCGCGCCCCGCCGGGCAGTTGAAAGTGCACACCATGACCGGTATCGGCCAGCACTTCGTCATTGATGCGATTGCGCGCTATCGCCGTACTCACCCGGACGTGACCTTCGACCTGACCCTGGCCAACCGTGTGCCGGACCTGCTCGATGAGGGCTACGACGTCTCCATCGTGCTGGCCAGCGAGTTGCCGGACTCGGGTTTTGTCTCCCAGCGCCTGGGCATTACTTACAGCATCGCGTGTGCCTCGCCGGATTACGTCAAGGCCAAAGGTTGTGCGCAGCGCCCACAGGACTTGCTCAACCACGCCTGCCTGCGCCTGGTGAGCCCAGTGATCCAATTGGATAAATGGACCTTCAACGGCCCCGAAGGCCAGGAAAGCGTGGCGATCAACACCTCGCCGTTCCTGGTGAACTCCGCCGATGCGATGAAAACCGCGATCACCAGCGGCATGGGCGTCGGCCTGTTGCCCGTGTACGCGGCCATCGAAGGCCTGCGCAACGGCACCCTGGTGCGGGTGATGCCCAACTACCGTTCCCAGGAACTGAACCTGTACGCCATCTATCCGTCGCGCCAATACCTGGATGCGAAGATCAAGACCTGGGTGGAATACTTGCGCGGTTCGCTGCCGGAAATTCTGGCGGCGCACCAGGCGGAACTGGTGGCGTATGAGTTGAGTGGCAGCCTCAGCGGCGTGCGGATGGCGAACTGACAATCCGCAACAGGAATGTTAGCGTGCTTGGCATTCTTCCGTAGTCGATGAGCCCGCCTGCAATGAAAAAGACTGTCCTCGCCTTCAGCCGCGTCACCCCGGAAATGATCGAACGCCTGCAACAGGATTTCGAGGTGATCGCGCCCAACCCCAAGCTGGGCGACCTCAACGCTCAATTCAATGAAGCCCTGCCCCACGCCCACGGCCTGATCGGCGTGGGCCGCAAGCTGGGGCGTGAACAGTTGCAGGGCGCGAGCAAGCTGGAAGTGGTGTCCAGCGTGTCGGTGGGCTACGACAACTACGATGTGGCGTACTTCAACGAACGCGGGATCATGCTCACCAACACCCCCGACGTGCTCACCGAAAGCACCGCCGACCTGGCCTTCGCCCTGCTCATGAGCAGCGCCCGCCGAGTGGCCGAGTTGGACGCCTGGACCAAGGCCGGCCAGTGGAAAGCCAGCGTCGGCGCGCCGTTATTCGGTTGCGACGTGCATGGCAAAACGCTGGGCATCGTCGGCATGGGCAACATCGGTGCGGCCGTGGCGCGGCGTGGGCGCCTGGGTTTCAACATGCCGATCCTGTACAGCGGCAACAGCCGCAAGCCAGCCCTGGAGCAGGAACTGGGCGCACAGTTTCGCAGCCTCGATCAGTTGCTGGCCGAGGCGGATTTCGTCTGCCTGGTGGTGCCGTTGAGCGACAAGACCCGTCACCTGATCAGCACCCGCGAGCTGGGCTTGATGAAGTCCAGCGCGATCCTGATCAACATCTCCCGTGGCCCGGTAGTCGACGAGCCGGCGCTGATCGAAGCCCTGCAAAACCAGCGCATCCGTGGCGCCGGGCTGGATGTGTATGAGCAGGAGCCTCTGGCAGAGTCGCCGCTGTTCCAACTGAGCAATGCCGTGACCTTGCCGCACATCGGCTCGGCCACCCACGAAACCCGTGAAGCCATGGCCAACCGCGCCCTGGAAAACCTGCGCAGCGCCCTGCTGGGCCAACGCCCGCAGGACCTGGTGAACCCGCAGGTGTGGAAGGGCTGACTTTAAGGGCCCATGCCCCTAAAGCATGGGCCTCTCAAGTCGATAACCTTCCATAGATCGTCATCCCTGATCCACAGAAGGTTTTTATGTCCACCACCAAAGCCCGCGCAGACTCACTTTCGCTTCTGCTCTTTACCTTGCGCAGCGGCAAGCTGATGGCGATCAACCTGCTGAAAGTCAGCGAAATCATTCCCTGCCCGCCGCTGACCAAGCTGCCGGAGTCCCACCCCCACGTCAAAGGCATCGCCACCCTGCGCGGTAACTCGCTGGCGGTGATCGACCTGAGCCGCGCCCTCGGCGAAATGCCGTTGGCAGACCCCGACGGCGGCTGCCTGATCGTCACCGACGTGAGCCGCTCCAAGCAAGGGTTGCACGTGCAGGCGGTGAGCAAGATCGTGCATTGCCTGACCACCGACATCCGCCCACCGCCCTATGGCTCTGGCGGCAACCGCGCGTTCATCACCGGGGTCACCCAGGTGGAAGGCGGCCTGGTGCAGGTACTGGATATCGAGAAAGTCATCCACGGCATCGCGCCGGCACCAATCGAAGCGGCGCCGACCGACCTGACCATGGAAGAAGCCGAAGTACTCGGCAACGCGCGCATCCTGGTGGTGGACGACAGTCAGGTCGCCCTGCAGCAATCGGTGCACACTCTGCGTAACCTCGGCCTCACCTGCCACACCGCGCGCAGTGCCAAGGAAGCCATCGATGTGTTGCTGGAGCTGCAAGGCACGGTCGAGCAGATCAATGTGGTGGTGTCGGACATCGAAATGTCGGAAATGGACGGCTACGCCCTGACCCGCACCCTGCGCGAAACTCCGGATTTCCAACACCTCTATGTACTGCTGCACACCTCCCTGGACAGCGCGATGAACAGCGAAAAAGCCCGCTTGGCCGGCGCCGACGCAGTACTTACCAAATTCTCATCGCCAGAGCTGACCAAGTGCCTGGTGGTGGCCGCGCAAACGGTGGCGCAAAAAGGCCTGTGAGCGATTATTTCCAACTGCTGCGGCGCGACCTCACTGGCAGCCTGCCCGCCCCGCAATGGCCAGCCGGGGTGCAGCTGGACCACTACCGCGACGACCTGGCGCCAGCGATTCATGCCGTGTTGTGCCTGACCCAGGAACAGGGCGGCGGTCGCGTGCCCAACCTGGAAACCTGGCGACACCCATTCACCACCGATGCCGAGTTCGATCCCACCCTGTGCCTGGTGGTCAGCAACAACGACGGCATTCTCGGCGTGGCCCAATGCTGGACCAGTGCCTTTATCAAAAACCTCTCCATCCACCCTTGCGCCCAAGGCCAAGGGCTGGGGCGTGCCCTGTTGCTGCACAGCTTCCAGGTGTTCAAGCAACGCGGTGAGCCCTATGTGGACCTCAAGGTGCTGGAGAGCAATGGGCGTGCTCGCCAGCTGTATGAAAGCGCGGGGATGACATTTGTCCTACGCGACTTAGTCAGTCAGGACTGACACGCACTGGCGTGTAACTTGCTTCCAGAGAGCGAATCGGTGAACAGAGGTAAAAACCCGTCACCGTTCTTGCGTGCCCTCTGACCTAGCCTGGTGACAGATCCGCCATGAATACTCAATTTTCCTGCGTCGGTTGCGGCAAATGCTGCTCCGACCACCACGTGCCCCTGACCCTCGCAGAAGCCCGGATGTGGGCGGCGGACGGCGGTAACGTCATCGTTCTGGTGGAAGGTTTCCTGGGCAATGGCCTGGGCCTGCCCCAGCAGCAACGCGAACATGCCGAGCGCCGTTCGGTGGTGGTGCCCAGCGGCAATACCGAGGCGTTTGTGGCAATCACCTTTGCCGCCTACAACGCCGGACGCTGCCGGAATCTTGACGACGACAACCGGTGCCGCATCTATGAGCGCCGCCCATTGGTGTGCCGCATCTACCCGATGGAAATCAATCCGCATATCCCGTTGAACCCCGCCGCCAAGGATTGCCCGCCAGAATCCTGGGAACAGGGGCCGGCGCTGATCGTCGGCGGTGAGCTGATGGACCAGGAACTGGCTGAACTGATCCGCCGCTCGCGCCAGGCCGACCGCGACGATGTGCAGACCAAAGAGGCGGTGTGCGCTTTGCTGGGCATTCGCACCACGGCGCTCAAGGGTGATGGCTTTACCGCTTACTTGCCGGACATGGGCGCCTTCGCCCAGGCGATTGAGTTGGCGATGAATCAGCCGTCCGAGGCTAATGAATGGGTGTTCCATGTGTCGGGGCTGGACATCGCCGAGCAGGTGCTGGATGCCGGGGCGCAGATTGCCACCGAGGTGCCGGCCAACTATGCGTTTATCCCGCTACGCGCGGCTTAGACCAGAACTCTCGCGCCAACTGACGCAAATCCTCCGCCAGCGCCGCCACATCGCTTGAGCTGAGCTGGCTCTGCTGCCCGGCGCTGACGGTGGCCTCCCCGGCGTTTCGGATGCCGACAATATTGCGGTTGATGTCTTCGCTCACCGCGCTCTGCTCCTCCACGGCTGTTGCGATCTGCTGGCTCATGGCGGTGATTTGCGTGACGCGCTGGCTGATGCCGTCCAGCGCGGCGGCGGCCCGTTGCGCTTGTTCGACACTGGCCTGGACATGCTCGCTGCTTTGCGCCATGGCCTGCACAGCATCCCGCGCGCCGCCTTGCAGGGTGCTGATCATGCGCTGGATTTCATCGGTCGATTGCTGGGTGCGCTGGGCCAGGCCGCGTACTTCATCGGCCACCACGGCAAACCCGCGCCCCTGCTCTCCCGCGCGCGCAGCCTCGATAGCGGCATTCAACGCCAGCAGGTTGGTCTGCTCGGCAATCGTGCGGATCACTTCCAGCACGCTGCTGATCTCGCCGCTGTGGCTTTCCAACTGGTGAATCACCTCAGTCGCCCGCGCCAGTTCCTGGGACAGGCGCAACACGGCATCACGGCTTTGATCCACCCGCTGATGGCCTTCGCGGGTTTCGCTGCCAGCCTGGTCGGCAGCCTTGGACGCCTGCTGCGCGTGGTTGGCCATTTCGGCCACACTGGCGGCCATCTGGTGGATCGCCGCCGCCACTTGGTCGGTCTGGGTTTGCTGACCCAGGCTACTGGCGTGGCTGCTGTCGAGGTGCCGCACCAATTGCGCGGCATGGCCGGACAGGCGCTGGGACGCATCGCCGATACGGCCCACCACAGCGCCCACCTGGGCTTCGAGCATATGCAAGGCAAACTCGACCTGCCCGCACTCGTCGCGGCGTCCGGTGTAGATCGCCTGGCTTATAGGGTTGTCGGCGATACGGCGCGCCCGCGCTTGCAACTGGGCCAGGGGCCGCAGGATCACTTGCACACCCACAGCCCCGACCGCACAGCCCACCAACAGCGCCAGTAATTGCCAAGGCAACGCGTATTCCACCAAGCCCAGGCCCAGCGCCCAGGTCCCACCACAGGTGACGGCGACCCACGCCAGCAGTTTCATGCCCATGCCGATGGCCGGCCACGTCGGGCGCTTGCCGGCTCGCAAGCGCGCGTACGCCCGCTCTGCCAGGGCAATCCTGCGGGCATCCGGCTTGGTGCGCACCGATTGATACTCCACCGTCGCTCCGTCGCGGGTGACCGGCGTGGCATAGGCGCTGACCCAATAGTGATCGCCGTTCTTGCAGCGGTTTTTCACCATGCCCATCCACGACCGCCCGCCCTTGAGGGTTTGCCACATATGGGCAAATGCCTCGGGTGGCATATCCGGGTGACGCAGCACGTTATGCGGCATGCCCAGCAACTCGTCACGGCTATAGCCGCTGATGTCGATGAAATCCTGGTTGGCGTAGGTCATCGCGCTGGTCAGGTCGGTGGTCGAAAGGATGTTGGCGTCGGGGGCAAAGTCCACATTCCGACCGGTGACCGGCAGATTGATCTTCATGGAGAAGCGCGCTCGTGATTGTTGGAGGAGTCGGCAGGGCGTCGACTCTAAGCGCACCGAGAGGGCAAATACTGATCCAGCTCATGTTCCGCGCAATTAATTAGCCATCATTGTGGGTCCAATCGATAAGGCGCAAGGATCCGTTGGTATTCGCCATTGTGCTTGAGCTGTTCGAGGGCGCGGTTGAGCTCCGCGCGTAAGGCCGTGTCGGTATTGCGCAGCGCAATCGCTACGCCATCACCCAACATCTCGGCGGATACGGCGGCGCCCATGAAGTCGAAATCCTCGCCGACTGCAGTGTCGAGCAACGCGCTGCGCATTTCGACGGTGCCCTGCAAGGTTGCATCGATATCGCCTGCCACCAGGCTGCGGATCAATTCGTCGTTGAGCCAGAAGCTTTTGATGATCACCCCTTTTCCGGCCCATTGAGTCCGAACGAAGGCTTCGCGATTACTGCCCAGCAATACACCGACTCGCTTGCCTTTGAGGGACGTTGTGGTTGGCGTCAGCCCTGAGTCTCGGCGTGCCACCAGCCGTGTCGTGAAGGGATAGAGGATATCGGTGAAACTCACCCAGCGCCGCCGCTTCGGGGTTGGCGCGATCCCCATGATTGCGTCGAATTGGCGGGCTTCAAGGTCTGTGAAGTTCTCCACCAGCACCTGGTCGACCCAGGTACAGCGCACATTCAACTGCTGGCAAAGGGCATTTCCCAACTCGATATTCAGGCCGACCAACTGCCCTTGCGGATTGCGGCTCTGGAAAGGCGGAAATAGAGCGGCGACGGCGAAACGGATTTCACGTCGCGGTTGATCCAGGCCCGCGACGGCATCCACTGCAAGTAACAGGGCAAGCGCTACACACAGGCGTACAAAGGCCACAGGATACGTCCTTTTCCGGAAAGAGCTCCCTCCTGCCCAGCCGGGTAAAAAATCAGGGCTGGACAGAAACTGTGCAAGCTTTCAAGAAAGGATCGCAGGCCTACAAGCAGAAAGTTCGGCGATCAGCGTAGGCAACGTCCGTGAAACATTTCAGCGAATTATTCTTAACGTTTACCCATGGAGCGGCGAGTGCCCGGTGGTGCCATGCCTGGAGTCTTGGTATGACCGTTCTTGGCGCCGTTCTTGTACCAGGGCTGGGCGTTATTCTTGCTCCCCTCCAGCTCACCCGGCTTGAAAGGAAACTTGAACGCCGGGATCTCGGCTTTTTCAACGCCATCGGCGCTGGCCGAATCGACGAGATCGGTCGCTTCAACAGGGGATTGTGTCGGGGATGTCATGAAAGCTCCGGGGCGTGCAGGAAGTGATGCGGGCACACATTAAGGGCCACGTATGTAGGAAGTATACCTGCGCAACGCAAATCTTTGACCTGCGTCGTACGAGTGGTCAGGCCTTTACTGACGCGGCTGTCAGATAGCGGTCACTTTACTGACCGGGTCCGCAGGCTATAAATACTCACCCCATCTCTTTCCCTTCGTCCTGGCGCCTTACCGCATGCACATTCCTAGAAGAAAAACTGCAGTGATCGTGGGAGTCCTCATCCTACTGGCCGTGGCGGCCTGGGCGCTGACCCGGCCCGCCAAGACCAAGCTGGTCGCCTCCACGGCCGTGCCGGTCCGCGTGATGAAAGTGGTGGAACAGGATTTGCCACGCTACGTCACGGGCATCGGCTCGGTGCTGTCGTTGCACAGCGTGGTCATCCGCCCGCAAATCGACGGCATCCTCACGCGATTGCTGGTCAAGGAAGGGCAACTGGTCAAGGCTGGCGATCTATTGGCGACCATCGATGACCGCTCGATCCGCGCCAGCCTTGACCAGGCCAAGGCGCAACTGGGCGAGAGCCAGGCGCAGTTGCAAGTGGCCGTGGTCAACCTCAAGCGCTACAAGGAACTGAGTGTCGATGACGGCATCTCCAAGCAGACCTATGACCAGCAACAGGCGCTGGTCAACCAGTTGAAAGCGACGATACAAGGTAATCAAGCCGCCATCGACGCGGCCCAGGTACAACTGTCGTACACGCAGATTCGCTCACCGGTCACCGGCCGCGTCGGTATCCGCAGCGTGGATGAAGGCAACTTCCTGCGCATGAGCGATGCCCAGGGGCTGTTCTCGGTCACCCAGATCGACCCGATTGCCATCGAATTCTCTCTGCCGCAACAGATGCTACCGACATTGCAGGGCCTGATCGCGGCCGCTTATCCAGCACGCGTGGACGCCTACCTCGGTGCCGATACCGAAAGTGAAAACTCCGACCTGCTGGGCCAGGGCCGCTTGAGTCTGATCGACAACCAGATCAGCGGCACCACCGGCACCATCCGCGCCAAGGCCGAATTCAGCAACAGCACGCAGAAACTCTGGCCGGGCCAACTGGTGACGATCAAGATCCAGACCGCCCTCGACCGCAACGCCCTGGCAGTGCCGCCCAGCGTGGTGCAACGCGGTCTGGATTCACACTTCGTATACCGCGTAAACGGCGACAAGGTCGACATCGTGCCGGTGCAAGTGGTGTATCAGGACAGCGACCGCAACATCCTCAAGGGCATCCAGGTGGGCGATGTGCTGGTCAGCGATGGTCAGTCGCGGCTCAAGGCCGGCGCCAAGGTCGACATTCTCAAAGAGCCACCCCAGGTGATCCAGACCGCTGACGCCAAGGTGCAGCCATGACGACATCTCGGGGATCGATTTCCGCCTGGTGCATCGACCGCCCGGTCGCCACCCTGTTGCTGACCTTCGCCCTGGTGCTGCTCGGGCTGATTGCCTTTCCCAAGCTGCCTATCGCCCCGTTGCCGGAAGCCGAATTCCCGACGATCCAAGTGACCGCGCAACTGCCCGGCGCCAGCCCCGACACCATGGCATCGTCGATTGCGACCCCGCTGGAGGTGCAGTTCAGCGCCATCCCCGGCATGACCCAGATGACGTCCAGCAGTGCTTTGGGCTCCACCCTGCTGACCCTGCAATTCACCCTCGATAAGAGCATCGACACCGCTGCGCAGGAAGTGCAGGCCGCCATCAACACCGCCGCCGGCAAACTGCCGAGTGACATGCCGAGTCTGCCGACCTGGCGCAAGGTCAACCCGGCAGACAGCCCGGTGCTGATCGTCAGTGTCAGCTCCCATGACATGCCCGGCACCGAACTGAGCGATCTGGTGGAAACCCTGTTGGCCCGGCAGATCAGCCAGATCGACGGCGTCGGCCAGATCAACATTACCGGCCAGCAACGCCCGGCGATTCGCGTGCAGGCGTCTCCCGACAAGCTCGCCGCCATCGGCTTGACCCTGGCCGACATCCGCTTGGCGATCCAGCAATCGAGCCTGAACCTGGCAAAAGGTGCGTTGTACGGCAAGAACAGCGTGTCGACCCTGGCAACCAACGACCAGCTGTTCCACCCGGATGAATACGGCGACCTGATCGTTTCCTACAAGAACGGCGCCCCCGTTCAACTGCGCGACGTAGCCAAGGTGGTTGACGGTTCGGAAAACGCCTACGTTCAGGCCTGGGCCGTGGACACGCCCGGCGTCAACCTGGTGATCACCCGCCAGCCCGGCGCCAACATTGTCGAGACCGTGGAGCGCATCCAGGCCGAGCTACCACGCCTGGAGGCCATGCTGCCGGCCTCGGTGCAGGTCAGCGTGTTGATGGACCGCACCACCACCATCCGCGCCTCGCTGCACGAAGTCGAAATGACCCTGCTGATCGCCGTGTTGCTGGTGATCGGCGTGATGGCGATTTTCCTGCGCCAGTGGTCGGCAACCGTAATTGTGTCCAGCGTGCTGGGCGTGTCGTTGATCGCCAGTTTTGCCTTGATGTACGTGATGGGCTTCAGCCTGAACAACCTGACCCTGGTCGCCATCGTGGTGGCCGTGGGGTTTGTGGTGGACGATGCGATTGTGGTGGTGGAGAACATCCATCGCCACCTTGAGACAGGGTTGGACAAGCGCGAGGCGGCAATCAAGGGCTCCAGCGAAATTGGCTTTACGGTGGTGTCCATCAGCGTGTCCCTGGTGGCAGCCTTCATTCCGCTGCTGTTCATGGGCGGCGTGGTCGGCAGGCTGTTCAAGGAGTTTGCCTTGACCGCCACCTCGACCATCCTGATTTCCGTGGTGGTGTCCCTGACACTCGCGCCGACCCTGGCCGCATTGTTCATGAATGCGCCCAGCCATCGTCCCCATGACAAACCCGGCTTTGGTGAAAGGCTGCTGGCAGCCTACGAAAGAACCCTGCGCCGCGCCCTGGCCCACCAACGCACCATGGCCGGCATTTTCATGCTGACCCTGGCGCTGGCCGTGGCCGGCTATGTGTTTATCCCCAAGGGATTCTTCCCGGTACAGGACACCGGTTTCATCCTTGGCACCAGCGAGGCAGCTGCGGACGTGTCTTACCCGGACATGGTCGAAAAGCACAAGGCGCTGGCTGAGATCATGAAGGCTGATCCGGCTGTGCGGGCGTTCTCCCACTCCGTCGGCGTGACCGGTAGCAACCAGACCATCGCCAACGGTCGCTTCTGGATTTCCCTTGTTCCCCGAGGCGACCGGGATGTCTCCGCCAGCCAATTCATCGATCGCATCCGCCCCAAGCTGGCCAAGGTGCCGGGCATCGTGCTGTACCTGCGTGCGGGCCAGGACATCAACCTAAGCTCCGGCCCCAGCCGTAGCCAATACCAGTACGTACTCAAGAGTAACGACGGCGCAACGCTGAACACCTGGACCCAGCGCCTGACCGAGAAATTGCGCTCCATACCAGCATTTCGCGATATCTCCAACGACCTGCAACTGGGCGGCAGCATTACCCACATCACCATCGACCGCCGCGCCGCCGCACGTTTCGGCCTGACCGCCACCGACGTCGACCAGGCGCTGTACGACGCCTTCGGCCAACGCCAGGTCAATGAGTTCCAGACCGAAATCAACCAGTACCAGGTGGTGCTGGAACTGGACACCCAGCAGCGCGGCAAGGCCGAAAGCCTGAATTACTTCTACCTGCGTTCGCCGCTGACCAATGAAATGGTGCCGTTGTCGGCGGTCGCCAGTGTCGATGCGCCCACCGTCGGCCCGTTGTCCATCAGCCACGACGGCATGTTCCCGGCCGCCAACCTGTCGTTCAACCTGGCGCCCGGTGTGGCGTTGGGCGATGCGGTGATCCTGCTCAACCAGGCGAAAAACGAAATCGGCATGCCAGCCTCGATCATCGGCAACTTCCAGGGGGCGGCGCAGGCGTTCCAGAGTTCGCTGGCCAGCCAACCCTGGTTGATCCTTGCGGCGCTGGTGGCGGTCTACATCATCCTCGGGGTGCTGTATGAAAGCTTCGTGCACCCGCTGACGATCATCTCGACGTTGCCTTCGGCCGGCCTGGGCGCACTGATCATGTTGTGGCTGTTGGGCCAGGACTTCTCGATCATGGCGCTGATCGGCCTGGTGCTGTTGATCGGTATCGTCAAGAAGAACGGTATCCTGCTGATCGACTTCGCCCTGGACGCCCAGCGCACACGGGGGCTGTCGCCCCATGATGCGATCTTCGAAGCATGTATCACACGGTTCCGGCCGATCATCATGACCTCATTGGCCGCATTGCTCGGCGCCCTGCCCCTGATGCTCGGCTATGGCGCCGGTGCGGAACTGCGCCAGCCGCTGGGTATCTCGGTGGTCGGCGGCCTGCTGGTGAGCCAGGCGCTGACGCTGTTCACCACGCCGGTCATATACTTGTACCTTGAGAAGTTTTTCCACAAGCCCAAACCAACGCCTGCGTTGGCGGCCACACAATGAGGCTGAGGCCCCGGCCTGGAGCAAAAGGCTCATGCGCGTCCTGATTATTGAAGATGAAGAAAAAACCGCGGATTACCTGCATCGCGGCCTGACAGAGCAAGGCTACACCGTCGACGTGGCGCGCGAAGGCGTCGAAGGCTTGCACCTTGCGCTGGAAAACGACTACGCGGTAATCGTGCTCGACGTGATGCTGCCCGGCCTCGATGGCTTTGGCGTGTTGCGAGCGCTGCGTGCGCGCAAGCAGACACCGGTGATCATGCTGACTGCCCGCGAACGCGTCGAGGACCGCATCCGTGGCCTGCGCGAGGGCGCCGACGACTACCTGGGCAAGCCGTTTTCCTTCCTGGAACTGGTGGCCCGCCTGCAAGCCCTGACCCGCCGAAGCGGTGGGCATGAACCGGTGCAGGTGACCGTCGCGGACCTGTGGATCGACCTGATCAGCCGCAAGGCCAGCCGCAACGGCCTGCGCCTGGACCTGACTGCCAAGGAGTTCTCGCTGCTCAGCGTATTGGCGCGGCGCCAAGGCGAAATCCTGTCCAAGACCGCGATTGCGGAAATGGTCTGGGACATCAATTTCGACAGCGACGCCAACGTGGTGGAAGTGGCGATCAAGCGCCTGCGCGCCAAGCTCGATGGGCCGTTTGACACCAAACTGCTGCACACCATCCGGGGCATGGGGTATGTGCTGGAGAGTCGTAGTGTCGGCTAACTCCATCGCCCTGCGCCTCAGCAGCCTGTTCACGCTGGTAGCGGCGTTGATCTTCCTGTTGATCGGCGGCGCGCTGTATCAGCAGGTGGACCGCAGCCTGGGTTTGTTGCCGGGCGCCGAGTTGGATGCGCGCTATAGCGTGTTGGAGTCTTCGGTCAACCGCTTCGGCACGCCGGACCATTGGGTGAAGATGCAAGCCAAGCTCAAGTTGCTGGGCGAGGAAGACAAACGCATCCGTTTCTGGGTGGTAAGCAGTGATCCGAACTACGAATACGGCAACCCCGATGCGCAGATCCGCGCCTTTGCCGAGGGGCCGACGGGCAAGCGCGACTTGCGCTTGCCGGGGCGCAAATACCCGTTCAAGGTGCTGGTGAGCCAGTTCCCGGCCAAGGATCAGCGCCCGCCGCTGCGTTTCATGATCGCCATCGATACCGAGAATTTCCGGGCCACCCAGCACCACCTGTTGGTCGCGTTGGTCAGCCTGGCGCTGGTGGGTGTGGTGCTGGCGTCATTACTGGGTTTCTGGGTCGCCCGTATCGGCCTCAAGCCGTTGGGCAAGCTCTCGGATGAGGCACAGAAACTCGCACCACCCAAGCTCTCCGGTCGTCTGCAGCTGTCGCCGTTGCCGCCGGAACTGAGCCAGTTCGTCAACTCGTTCAACTCCACCCTGGATCGCGTCGAGCAGGCCTATTCGCGCCTGGAATCGTTCAACGCCGATGTGGCCCACGAACTGCGCTCGCCGCTGACCAACCTGATCGGCCAGACCCAGGTCGCCCTGACCCGCGGGCGTTCGGCCGAGCATTACTTCGAAGTGCTGCAATCCAACCTCGAAGAACTGGAGCGCCTGCGTTCGATCATCAACGACATGCTGTTCCTCGCCAGTGCCGACCAGGGCAGCAAGGCCACCAAGCTGATCGAAAGCTCCCTGGCCGATGAAGTGGCCACCACCCTCGACTACCTGGACTTCATCCTCGAAGACGCCCAGGTCGAGGTGCAGGTACGCGGCGATGCCACGGTGCAGATCGAAAAAGCCCACCTGCGCCGTGCCTTGATCAACCTTTTGAGCAATGCGGTACAACACACCGCGCCCGGACAGGTCATCGTTGTGAACATCGAGGTGCAGGAACACCAGGTGGCCATCGGCGTGACCAACCCCGGTGACGCGATTGCCAGCGAGCATCTGCCGCGCCTGTTCGAACGCTTCTATCGGGTGGACGCGTCGCGCAGCAACAGCGGGGCCAATCACGGCCTGGGACTGGCCATCGTCAAGGCGATTGCCCTGATGCACGGCGGTGATGTGTTCGTGCGCAGCGAGGGCGGTGGGAATACGTTTGGCATCACCCTGCCGGTCTAACCTCTGACTGTTGCGATTTGGGCAACAGTCATTATCTTGTTACACTCTGTATCGTACCGCTCGCCTGCGTTAATTTGACGCATCGATGAGCGCGACGGCAAAGGCAGTCTCCGCTTACCCGAATTCCCCTCGACTTTTTTCCAGGGCTCTACACTGGGAATCTGTCTTAAAGCCGCTGACTTCAGCGGCTTTTTTTTGCCGTAAAAAAGGCCAGGCACACCCACGACATTGGCCGTTTTCGATTGACCAAAGGAGCTCCACCGGTGAAGAACTCGCTGACGTTCACCCCGTTATTCCTCGCGATTGCAGCAACGATTGCCCCGCTTGCCCACGCGGCAGACACCAACCCCGCCGACGGTTTCGTCGAGGGCGCCCACCTCAACATCAACACCCGCAACTACTACATGAACCGCGACCGTCGCGACATTCACACCGATGACAGCAAGGAATGGGGCCAGGGTTTTCTCGGCACCTTCGAGTCCGGTTACACCCAGGGCACGGTCGGTTTCGGCCTGGACGCCCACGCCATGCTCGGCCTCAAACTGGACGGCGGTGGCGGCACCGATGGTTCCAGCATCCTTCCGTACGGCAGTGGCAACGGCAAGGCGCCCGGCTCGTTCTCCACCGCCGGTGGTACCCTGAAAATGCGCGCGTTCGATACCGAACTGAAGGCCGGCGACCTGTTCCTCAACAACCCAGTGATCGCCGGCGGCATGACCCGCATGCTGCCGCAGACCTTCCGCGGTGTGAGCCTGACCAACCACAGCTTCGACGGCTGGATGTTCGAAGGCGGCCAGGCCAGTTTCACCAAGCTCTACAACCAGAGCGGGCATCGCCGCATCGGCACCAGCTACGGCGCTCTGCCAAACAACACCGACAGCCAGCACATGAACTGGGCCGGTGTGTCGTTCAGCGGCATTGAAGGGCTGACCAGCAACCTCTATGCCTCCGAACTCAAGAACGTGTGGAACCAGTACTACTACGACCTGGACTACACCTACGCGCTGAATGACCTGATCAGCCTCAACCCGGGCCTGCACTACTACCACACCCAGGACACCGGTCAGTCCCTGCTCGGGGATATCGACAACAACACCTACAGCCTGCACTTCACCGTCGGCGTGGGAAACCACAGCGTCACAGCCACCTACCAGCGAGTCAACGGAAACACGCCGTTCGACTACATTGCCCAGGGCGACAGCATCTACCTGGATAATTCCCAGCAGTATTCCGATTTCAATGGCCCCAACGAACGCTCGTGGAAGCTGAAGTACGCCTACGACTTCGCCGGCCTCGGCATGCCCGGCTTGACCTCGGCCGTGTCCTACATCAGCGGTAAGACCGACCTGACCAAGGTCGACCCGCAAAGCCGTGGCTACAGCGCCTGGTACAGCGCCGATGGCAAAGATGCCAAGCACTGGGAACGGGATATCGACCTCAAGTACGTGGTACAGGGCGGCAAGGCCAAGGACTTGGCCGTGCGCCTGCAATGGGCGACCAATCGCGGCAGTAACGGCTACTCGGCGGTGGATCGCGACGTGGATGAATACCGGGTGATCGTCGATTACCCGATCAACGTGTTCTGACGGACAGATCTTTCTTTTTAACCAAGTATTTAATTTTCATCGGGTAGAACTAAACTGCCAGCATCCTCACCGCTGAAGTCTGCCCGATGAGTCAATCCAGTTCTCGCACCCTGCCGGCACGCCCGGAGCTGTTTCTGATGCTGGGCAGTGGCCTCACTGTCGTCCTGATTGTGGTGATCGTCGCGGCGCTGCTGATCCGCGAACATGCCAGCACCTTGCAGGCCGCCAAGCGCGCCACCAGCAACATCACCCAACTGATCAATGCCGATGTGCTGCGCAACGTCGAACTCTACGACTTGGCGCTGCAAGGGCTTATCGCTGCCACTACGCGGCAGGACTTGAGCCAGGTTTCGCCGTACATCCGGCATCTGGTGCAGTTTGATCAATCCACAGCGGCCCCCTTCAAAGGTGAAGTGCTGTTACTGGACGCCAACGGTGCGGTGATTGCCGACTCTTCGACGCTGTGGCCGACGCCGCGCAACTTTGCCAATCGCGATTACTTCCAGGCCCATCAACGTACATCCCAGGCCGGGTTGTTCATCAGTCGCCCATTCAAGATCCACTGTGCCTGCGACCAGGTGTGGCGCATTGCATTCAGCCGCCGGGTCTCCGGCCCCAACGGTGAGTTTGCCGGTGTGGCCGTGGCGACCATGCGCTTGGCGTATTTCGATCAACTGTTCAACCGCCTGGCCATCGGCAATGGCAGCTCTGTCAATCTTCTGAATACCCACGGCATCCTCCTGGCCCAGCAGCCCTTGCTGGAACGCGACATGATCGACAAAGACCTGAGCGATCGCCCCAATTTCAAACGCATGCTGCGCGAGGGCGAAGGGAGTTTCCGGGCGATCTCCGCCCTTTCCGGCCAGGAACGCCTGTATACGTTCAGCAACGTCGGTGAGTTGCCGCTGATTGTGGTGGTGGCGCTCTCCGCCGATGACGTATTCGCGCCCTGGCAACGCGCCGCGCTGCTGGTCAGCAGTGCCACCGGCATCCTCTGTGTCGGCTTGCTCTGGCTGACCTGGATGCTGCGCCGGGAACTGCGCCGCCGTTATCGCACCGAGCGCGTGCTGTCAGAACTGGCAGCCACCGACGCGCTCACCGGCCTGGCCAACCGCCGTATCCTGGACGAGCGCCTGCGCCTGGAATGGGACCGCGCGCAACGTTCGACCGAGCCGCTGACGGTGCTGATGATCGATGTGGACCACTTCAAGGCGTTCAACGACCGCCACGGCCATCACGGCGGCGATGAAGCATTACGCACTGTCGCCCAAGTGATCGGTACCAATATCCGCCGCCCGGCCGACCTGGCCGCGCGCTATGGCGGCGAAGAGTTTGCGGTGGTGCTGCCGGTGACCGATGCCAAGGGCGCCTGGGTGATTGCCGAGCATATCCGCAGCGGTATCGAGCACTTGCCGAGGGTGGGAGGAGATGAACAGCCGATTACGGTGAGCATCGGCATGAGCACTTGGGACAAGCGCAGCCGTCAGTCGCTGGAGGCGTTGTTGCTGAGTGCGGATCAGGCGCTCTACGAAGCCAAGCACACCGGGCGTAACCGTATTGTGGATGCGAATAACCAGGCATAAAAAAAGGCCACCCGAAGGCAGCCTTTCAAAACTAAAGAAAGAGAGTTGTTACTTACACCGCCGCAACGGGACGCATGTAAGAGATCGGTGCGGTGCTGGCATCTTCGAAGGTCACGACTTCCCAAGCGTCTGTCTGCTCAATCAACTTGCGCAGCAGCTGGTTGTTAAGGGCGTGGCCCGACTTGAAGCCTTTGAACTCGCCTATCAGGCTATTGCCCAGCAGGTAGAGGTCACCGATTGCATCGAGGATCTTGTGCTTCACGAATTCGTCTTCGTAGCGAAGGCCGTCTTCGTTCAGTACACCATCCGCGTCGACCACAATGGCGTTTTCAACGCTGCCGCCGAGTGCGAGGTTGTGCTTGCGCAGGTACTCGATGTCACTCATGAAACCAAAGGTACGGGCGCGGCTGACTTCTTTTACGAACGAAGTGCTGGAAAAATCCACGCTTGCACTTTGGGTGCGGTCACGGAATACCGGGTGATCGAAATCGATCTCAAAGCTCACTTTAAAGCCTTCGAACGGGACGAAGGTGGCGCGCTTGTCGCCGTCTTCTACTGTCACTTCCCGCAGAATGCGAATGAACTTCTTGGCTGCGTCCTGTTCTTCCAGGCCGGCAGATTGAATCAAGAATACGAAGGGTCCAGCGCTGCCATCCATGATCGGGACTTCGGACGCGGAGAGCTCGACGTAGGCGTTATCGATGCCCAGGCCAGCCATGGCCGAGAGCAAGTGCTCCACCGTGTCCACTTTGACGTCACCGTTGACCAATGTGGTCGACATCGTGGTTTCGCCAACGTTTTCCGCGCGAGCAGGAATCTGCACCACAGGGTCCAGGTCGGCACGAACAAACACGATGCCGGTGTCGACAGGTGCGGGCTTGAGGGTCAGGTATACCTTCTCCCCGGAGTGCAGACCTACACCTGTGGCACGGATAATATTCTTCAGGGTGCGTTGTTTAATCATGGCTTGGACCGCTTGAGCGCAAATTGCGAACTGGTATCAACAAAGGCTGGCGATAATAGCAGACCAGACCTTTGCTGAACACCAATCACCTTCATAGCCCTGATACATTCCATTAATCGGCCTGACGACGCAGGAATGCCGGGATGTCCAGGTAGTCCAGATCATCTTGCGGATTCGGGCTACGGGACGCCGCAGCACCGGCCTGAGCCTGGTTGCGCATCACGGTCGGACGGTCCAGGTCACGGTAGTTCACCGACGGCAGTTCCTGGCGCGAAGGCGCTGGAGCGGCAGCCGCTTGGCTGGCGTGGCTGGCTTGGGCGTTGTGCAGGGTGTTGTCGATCACCTTCACAGGCTTCTCGATTTTTGCACCCAGGCCGGTCGCAACCACGGTCACATGCAGCTCGTCGCGCATGTCCGGATCGATCACGGTGCCGACTTTGACCATCGCGTGTTCGGAAGCGAAGGCTTCGATGATGCTACCCACGTCGGAGTACTCACCCAGGGACAGGTCAGGACCGGCGGTGATGTTCACCAGGATGCCGCGTGCACCTTGCAGGTTCACGTCTTCCAGCAACGGGTTGCGGATGGCCGCTTCAGTGGCTTCACGCGCACGGTTCGGACCGCTGGCGCAGCCAGTGCCCATCATCGCCATGCCCATTTCGCTCATCACGGTACGTACGTCGGCAAAGTCGACGTTGATCATGCCTGGACGCTTGATGATGTCGGAGATACCGCGAACGGCACCGGCCAGCACATCGTCAGCCTTGGCGAAGGCGGACAGCAGGCTGGCGTCCTTGCCCAGGATGGTCAGCAGCTTCTCGTTGGGGATGGTGATCAACGAGTCGACGCTTTCAGACAGCAGACGGATGCCTTCGTCGGCGATCTGCATACGCTTGCGACCTTCGAACGGGAACGGACGGGTCACGACAGCGACCGTCAGAATGCCCATTTCCTTGGCCACTTCGGCGATGATCGGCGCAGCACCGGTACCGGTACCGCCGCCCATGCCGGTGGTGATGAACACCATGTTGGTGCCTTGCAGCACTTCGGCAATACGCTCGCGGTCTTCCAGGGCGGCTTGACGGCCGACTTCCGGATTGGCGCCAGCACCGAGGCCCTTGGTCACGGCTGTGCCCAATTGCAGGATGGTCCGCGCGCCGATGCTTTTCAGCGCCTGGGCATCAGTGTTGGCGCAGATGAATTCAACGCCTTCAATGTTGCTCTTGACCATGTGGTTGACAGCGTTGCCGCCGCCACCGCCGACACCGATTACTTTGATAACCGGGCTTGCGGGGATGTTGTCTACGAGTTCGAACATGTTCCCTCTCCTTTCATTTCTCTAGTTTTTTCGCCTACTGCTTACAACGGTGTCGCGGTAAATCTTAAAAATTGCCTTTGACCCATGCCTGCAACCGCTCGAACAACGGCGCTTTCGCCTCGTCATCGCTGCGGTAGCTGTCACGGTTGCTCGGGCCCGACAGGGAAATGCCGTCGGTCTGCTTTTGCAGCCCGTACAACAGCAAGCCCACACCGGTGGAGTAAATCGGGTTGCGCACCACGTCGCCCAGGCCTTTGACGCCATGGGGCACGCCCAGGCGGACAGGCATGTGGAAGATTTCCTCGGCCAGTTCGACCGCGCCTTCCATCTTCGAGGTGCCACCGGTCAGCACGATGCCGGCCGGGATCAGATCTTCGTAGCCGCTGCGGCGCAGTTCAGCCTGGATCAGGGTGAACAGTTCGTCGTAGCGCGGCTCGACCACTTCGGCCAGGGCCTGGCGCGACAGTTCGCGCGGTGGACGATCGCCCACGCTCGGCACCTTGATGGTTTCGCCGGCACCGGCCAGTTTGGCCAGGGCGCAGGCGTAGCGAATCTTGATTTCTTCGGCGTACTGGGTCGGTGTACGCAGCGCCATGGCGATGTCGTTGGTCACCTGGTCACCGGCAATCGGGATCACGGCAGTGTGACGGATCGCACCCTCGGTGAAGATCGCGATGTCAGTGGTGCCGCCGCCGATGTCGACCAGGCATACGCCCAGTTCTTTTTCGTCGTCAGTCAGTACCGAATAGGCCGAGGCCAACTGCTCAAGAATGATGTCGTCGATTTCCAGGCCGCAGCGGCGCACGCATTTTTCAATGTTCTGTGCGGCGTTGACGGCGCAGGTCACCACGTGGACCTTGGCTTCCAGGCGTACGCCCGACATGCCCAGGGGCTCACGAACGCCTTCCTGGTTGTCGATCACGTAATCCTGCGGCAGCGTGTGCAGCACGCGCTGGTCAGCCGGGATCGCCACGGCCTGGGCGGCGTCGAGCACGCGTTCAAGGTCGGCGGAGCTGACTTCGCGGTCGCGGATCGCCACGATGCCGTGGGAATTCAGGCTGCGGATATGGTTGCCCGCCACGCCAACGAACGCCGAGTGGATCCGGCAACCGGCCATCAGCTGCGCTTCTTCGATGGCGCGCTGGATCGATTGCACGGTGGACTCGATGTTCACCACCACGCCCTTCTTCAGGCCCCGGGACGGATGCGTGCCAATACCGACGATTTCGATAACGCCGTCTTCCCCGACCTCGCCCACCAGCGCCACCACCTTGGAGGTGCCAATGTCGAGACCGACGATCATTTTGCCGCTTTGCACGTTTGCCATGGGTCCTGCCTCTTCTTAATTCTTCGCGACAGCGGGTTGCGCTGCCGTGGGCGCTGCCGGTTCACGCCAGCCGACGGCCAGGCCGTTGGCGTAACGCAGGTCGACGCTCGCAATGTTCGTAATCTGTTCTTTCAAGGTCTTGTCATAGATGGCAATGAAGCGGCGCATCTTTTCCACCAAGCGGTCGCGTCCCAGCAACAACTGGATGCCCGGGCCGGAACTGCCTGCCCCGGTCGTCAAAAACCAGCTACCCCGTTCACGCAGTTCCAGGCGTGCAATGGAGAAGCCCATGGGACGCAGCATCTGGCTCAAGGCCTGGTACTGCTGCATCACTTGTTGCTGCGCCCGCTGCGGCCCGAACAGCTGCGGCAGGTGCTCATAGTTGGCCAGCTCACGCGGGGTGAACGCCTGGCCCTGGTTGTTCAACAGCGCTTCGTCGCCCCAACGGGCCACGGGCAGTTGTTCTTCCAGGCGGATCGTCACCTGGTCCGGCCATACGCGGCGGACTTCGGCGTGCGCGATCCACGGCATCTGCTCCAGCTCCGAGCGCATACCGGCCAGGTCGATGGTAAAGAAGCTCGCCGCCAGGTACGGGCCGATGCGCTGCTGTACCGCTTGCTGGCTGATGTAGCTCAAGTCGCCCTGCACGCTGATCTTGGTGATCGGCCGGTCGGCATACGGCAACAGACGCTGCGCGCCTTCGTAGGTTCCGAAACCCAGCACCACCAGCAACACCGGCCAGAACAGCGCTTTGAGGAAACCAAAGTTGGCTTTCGGCAGGCGCGCCGACATCGGCTCTTTAGCCACCATTCGGCTGGCACCCCGTGGCACCGGCTTGCGGCTCGGTGCTTGGGGGGGCTGATGACGAAGCGATGCGCCTTTCATGTCCTTAGCCTCTTGGCTCAATGCTGTCGGCCAGGATCGCCAGCACCAACTGCTGGAAGTCCAGACCGGCCGCACGGGCTGCCATGGGAACCAGGCTGTGGTCGGTCATGCCCGGTGCGGTGTTGACTTCCAGGAACCAGAAATCCCCTTGGTCATCCTGCATCACGTCTGCCCGTGCCCAACCGGCGATACCCAGCGCCTCACAGGCTTTCGCCGTGAGGTCCATCAATTCCTGTTCTTTGCTTGCGTCAAGGCCGCACGGGATCCGGTACTGGGTATCGGAAGCCAGGTACTTGGCGTCGTAGTCGTAAAAGGTGTGGGGCGTGCCCAATGCGATAGGCGGCAATACCTGGCCACGCAGGGTGGCGATGGTGTACTCGGGACCCTGGATCCACTGTTCCACCAACACTTGCGAATCGTAGGTACTTGCCGCTTTCCATGCGTCGATCAATTCGGCGGCCGAGTTCACTTTAGCCATGCCGATACTGGAGCCTTCATGGGCAGGTTTGACGATCAAAGGCAGGCCCAGTTCCTTGGCTGCAGAAATACAATCGTCTTCGCTGCACAGAACGCTGTGACGCGGGGTGGGAATGCCCAGGCTGTGCCACACCTGCTTGGTGCGCAACTTGTCCATGGCCAATGCCGACGCGAGGATGCCGCTGCCGGTGTAAGGGATGCCAGCGCACTCCAACAGGCCTTGCATGCTGCCGTCTTCACCGCCACGGCCGTGGAGGATGATGAAGGCGCGGTCGATCTTCTCGGCCATAAGGCGAGCGAGGAAATCATCGCCCACGTCGATGCCGAACGCATTCACCCCGGCGCTTTGCAGGGCTTCGAGCACAGCGTTGCCCGACTTGAGCGACACTTCGCGCTCAGCGCTTTTACCGCCGAACAACACCGCGACGCGGCCGAAGTCTGCGGGTGCGATTGTGGAAAACAGGGAGCCGTAGTCGTTGATCATTTCGACTTCCCCTTCGCAGCAGCAAACAGCGGGCTCGCCAGCAACTTAGGCGCAAGACCACCGATATCACCGGCGCCCTGGCACAGCAAAATGTCACCGGCCCGCAGCAGCGGCTTGACGATCGGCGCCAGGTCCACACCACGCTCGATGTAGATCGGGTCCAACTGGCCACGCTGACGGATGCTGTTGCACAGCTTGCGGCTGTCGGCGCCCGGGATCGGTTCTTCACCGGCCGGGTACACCTCCATCAGCAACAGCACGTTGGCATCGGCCAATACATTGACGAAATCGTCGTATAGGTCGCGGGTACGGCTGTAGCGGTGCGGCTGGTAGACCATCACCAGGCGGCGCTCCGGCCAGCCACCGCGCACGGCCTTGATCACGGCAGCGACTTCGGTCGGGTGGTGACCGTAGTCGTCCACCAGCATCACGTCACCGCCGTCTACCGGCAACTGGCCGTAGACCTGGAAGCGACGGCCCACGCCAGCAAAGCGCGACAGGCCTTCGACAATGGCTTCATCGCTGACGCCCTCGTCGGTGGCGATGCAGATAGTCGCCAGGGAATTGAGGACGTTGTGGTTGCCGGGCATGTTCACCGACACATCCAGCGGCTCGCGGTCGGGACGCAGCACGGTGAAGAAGGTTTGCATGCCTTCCTGGCGCACATTGATGGCGCGCACGTCGGCGTCTTCGCTGAAGCCGTAGGTCACGGTAGGACGCTTGACCAGTGGCAGGATTTCGCGCACCACCGGATCGTCCAGGCACACCACGGCCAGACCGTAGAACGGCAGGTTGTGCAGGAACTCGACGAAGGTTTTCTTCAATTTGTTGAAGTCACCGTCGTACGTTGCCATGTGGTCTTCGTCGATATTGGTGACGACGGCGACCAGTGGTTGCAGGTGCAGGAAGCTCGCGTCGCTTTCATCGGCTTCGGCGATCAGGTAACGGCTGGTGCCCAGTTGTGCATTGGTGCCGGCTGCATTCAGGCGGCCACCAATGACGAACGTCGGGTCCAGGCCACCGGCCGCGAACACCGAGGCGATCAGGCTGGTGGTGGTGGTTTTGCCGTGGGTACCGGCGACGGCGATGCCGTGGCGATAACGCATCAACTCAGCCAGCATCTCGGCGCGCGGCACCACGGGAATGCGGCGCTCAAGGGCGGTGGCCACTTCCGGGTTGGAGGTGTTCACGGCGCTGGACACCACCAGCACATCGGCTTCAGCGGCGTTCTCGGCGCGATGGCCGATATAGATCTGTGCACCGAAGGTCTTCAGGCGGTCGGTGACCGGCGACTCTTTCAAGTCGGAGCCGGACACCTGGTAGCCCAGGTTCAGCAACACTTCAGCGATGCCGCACATGCCCACGCCACCGATACCAACGAAGTGGATACGACGGATGCGGCGCATTTCCGGTTGTGGCATGGCTTTCTGATTCTCAACCATGGGCCACCTCCAGGCAGATATCGACCACGGTGCGGGTTGCGTCAGGTTTGGCCAGGCGGCTTGCGGTGCTCGCCATGCTATTGAGTCGTTCCGGTTGCATCAAAACCTCAGTCAGGCGTGCGGCCAAATCGGCGGCGCCAGTCGTTCTTTGCGGCAGCAGGAAGGCAGCGCCCTCCCCGGCCAAATATTCGGCGTTGCGGGTCTGGTGATCGTCGATCGCGTGGGGCAAAGGCACCAGCAAGGACGGCAGACCGGCGGCAGCCAGTTCACTGACAGTCAGCGCACCGGAGCGGCAGACCACCAGGTCGGCCCAGCCATAGGCGTGGGCCATGTCTTTGATGAAGGGCTGTACGTTCGCCTCAACACCCGCTTCGCGATAACGCGTGGCGGTGACTTCACCGTGATCTTTGCCAGCCTGATGGAAGACTTCCGGGCGCAATTCCACAGGGAGTTGCGCCAGGGCTTCCGGCAGCAGTTTGTTCAAAGGCTCGGAGCCCAGGCTGCCGCCCATGACCAGCAGGTGCGGCTTGCGCCCTTGCAGTGCTTCACGGGCGATGCCCATAAACAGTTCGGTACGCACCGGGTTGCCGGTGGTGCGCAGCTTGTCCGAGGCACCAAAGGTTTTCGGAAATGCTTCACACACCCGCGCAGCCAACGGCACCAGCAGACGGTTGGCGGTACCGGCGACGGCGTTCTGCTCGTGCACGATCACCGGCACACCGGCGAGCTTGGCGGCAACACCACCAGGACCGGTCACATACCCACCAAAACCGAGCACACACACCGGCTTCAGTTCACGAATGACTTTGCGCGCCTGCCACACCGCTTTGAGCAACACGAACGGCGCCTTGAGCAGGGACAACTTGCCCTTGCCACGCAGGCCCGTGACGTTGATCAGGTGCAGCGGCAAACCGGCATTCGGCACCAATTCGTTTTCGATGCCACGCGGGGTACCCAACCAGTGCACGGTGTAGCCACGGTTCTGGAATTCGCGCGCACAGGCCAAGGCCGGGAACACATGGCCGCCGGTGCCGCCTGCCATGATCAGCACGTTAGCGCCCATGGGTCGGCTCCTCGGCAAAATCGCTTTCACTGAATTCCATCTCTTCGCTGCCCAAGTGGGTTCGACTCTCCCACTCGATGCGCAGCAACAAGCCCAGGCACGCGCAGCAGATCACCAACGAACTGCCGCCGTAGCTGAGGAACGGCAAGGTCAGGCCCTTGGTCGGCAGCAGGCCGACGTTCACCCCGATGTTGATCAGGAACTGGCCGATCCACAGGAACGACAAGCCGTACGCCACATAAGCAGCGAAATACTGTTTGGCCTTTTCGGCCCACAAGCCGATGTACATGCCGCGTACACACACGAACACGAACAACGCGACGGTGCACAGCGAACCCACCACGCCCAGCTCTTCGGCAAGTACCGAGAACACGAAGTCGGTGTGCGCTTCCGGCAGGTAGAACTGCTTCTGCACACTGTTGCCCAGGCCCACGCCCAGCCACTCGCCGCGACCGAAGGCGATCAACGCCTGGGTCAACTGGTAGCCGGAACCGAACTGGTCGGACCACGGATCGGTAAAGGTGATCAGACGCGCCATCCGGTAGGGTTGCGCCTGTACCAGAATGGTCACGGCCGCCACGGCCAGCACCACCATCAAGGTGAAGCGGAACAGGCCCACGCCGCCAAGGAACAGCATCGCCGCCGCGGCCCCCATCATCACGACGGTGGCGCCGAAGTCGGGCTCCATCAGCAACAGGCCGGCCATCGGCAGCAGAACGATGAAGGGCTTGAAAAAGCCCATCCAGCTTTCGCGCACTTCTTTCTGGCGACGTACCAGGTAACCGGCCAGGTAAATCACCACGAACACCTTGGCGATTTCCGACGGTTGCACGTTGAACGCGCCGAAGCCGATCCAGCGCATCGAACCGTTCACCTCGCGGCCAATGCCGGGCAGGATCACCATGATCAGCAAGCCGAACGCACCGATCAGCATCAGCCAACCCAGGCGTTGCCAGGTGGCGATCGGGATCATCATGGTGACGATGCACGCGCCAAGACCGATCACCAGGTACACCAGGTGACGGATCATCATGTACAGGGTGTTGCCCGACTGCACGGCCGCCACTTCAGACGAAGCCGAGGTGATCATCACCAGGCCCAGGCCCAACAGCGCCAGGCAACCGGCGAGCATCGGGAAGTCAAGGTCGATACCGCGCCCGGTAATGATCGGCGACGGGTACGGCTTGATGATGTTCCGCAAATTGATACTCATGCCAAGGCCTCCACGGCGGCGGCGAACAGCTGGCCGCGCTCTTCGTAGTTCTTGAACATGTCGAAACTGGCGCACGCCGGCGACAGCAACACCGCATCACCCGGCTGGGCCAGCGCTTTGCATTGGGCGATGGCGTTGTCCAGAGAGGTGGCGCGCACTTGTGGCACCGCATCGCCGAGGGCGGCGGCGATCAAATCGGAATCGCGGCCCATCAGCACCACGGCGCGGCAATGCTCGGCGACCGGACCTTTAAGGTCCTTGAAGTCGGCACCCTTGCCGTCGCCACCGGCGATCAGCACCAGCTTGCCTTCGATATCGGCGCCAAGGCCTTCGATAGCCGCCAGGGCCGCACCGACGTTGGTGGCCTTGGAATCGTTGTAATAGCTGACACCGTCGAGATCGCGAACCCACTGGCAGCGATGTTCCAGGCCGCCGAAAGTACGCAGGGCCGACAGCATGGCGTCGAACGGCAGGCCAACGGCATGCCCCAGCGCCAGAGCCGCCAGGGCGTTGGACTGGTTATGGGCGCCACGGATTTTCAGCTCACGCACCGGCATCAGGTTCTGGAATTCGAAGGCCAGGTGTTTCTCGCCGTTCTCTTCGCGAATGCCGAAGGCTTTGAAATCAGGCTTGCTCAGGCCGAAGGTCCAGCATGGCAGGCCCTCGCCCATCAGCGGACGGCTCAAGGCGTCCTGACGGTTGACCACCACTTGCTTGGCGCCCCGGAAGATCCGGTGCTTGGCCAGGTGATAGGCCGGCAGGCCGCTGTAGCGGTCCATGTGGTCTTCGCTGACGTTCAACACGGTGGCCACTTCGGCACCGAGGTCGTGAGTGGTTTCCAGTTGGAAGCTCGACAGTTCCATCACGTACAGCTCGACGTCGTCGCTGAGCAGGTCCAGCGCCGGCGTGCCGAGGTTGCCGCCCACGGCCACGCGCTTGCCGGCCGCAGCCGCCATCTCGCCGACCAGGGTGGTCACGGTGCTTTTTGCGTTGGAACCGCTGATGGCCACGATCGGCGCCTGCGCGTTACGCGCGAACAGATCGATATCGCCCGACAGCTTCACGCCACGGGCGGCGGCGGCTTGCAGGGCCGGGGTCGCGATGGCCAGGCCGGGGCTCACGTAGAGCTCGTCGGCACGGCACAGAAACTCGACATCCAGCTCGCCACAACGCACTTCCACATGCGGGTAGTCACGGCGCAGCGTGACCAGCTCCGGTGGATTTTCCCGCGTATCGGCCACGGCAAACGGCTTGCCCCGGTTCGCCAGGAAGCGAACCAGGGACATGCCGCTCTTGCCGAGGCCGACAACGATGCGGAAGTGGTCTGAAGCGATCAGGGACACTCGTTTCTACCTCAGTTTCAGGGTGGCAAGGCCGATCAGCACCAGAATCACGGTGATGATCCAGAAGCGGACGATCACACGTGGCTCAGGCCAGCCCTTGAGTTCAAAGTGGTGGTGAATCGGCGCCATGCGGAATACGCGGCGCCCGGTCAATTTGAAGGAGGCCACCTGGATGACCACCGACAGGGTCTCCATCACGAACACACCGCCCATGATGAACAGCACGATTTCCTGGCGAACGATCACGGCGATGGTGCCGAGGGCCGCGCCCAGCGCCAGTGCGCCGACGTCACCCATGAAGACTTGTGCGGGATAGGTGTTGAACCACAGGAAGCCCAGGCCGGCACCGATCAGCGCACCGCAGAACACAATTAATTCACCTGCGCCCGGCACATAGGGGATCAGCAGGTATTCAGCGAATTTCACGTTACCCGACAGGTAGCAGAAGATGCCGAGCGCGCCGCCGACCATCACCGTTGGCATGATCGCCAGGCCGTCGAGGCCGTCAGTCAGGTTGACCGCGTTGCTGGAGCCGACGATCACGAAGTAGGTCAGCACCACGAAGCCGATGCCCAGGGGAATGCTGGCGTCCTTGAGCATCGGGATGATCAAAGTGGTTTCCACGGCGCTTGGCGCTGTGGTGTAAAGGAAGATCGCAGCGCCGAGGCCGAACACCGACTGCCAGAAATACTTCCAGCGGCTTGGCAGCCCTTTCGAGTTTTTCTCGATCACTTTGCGGTAGTCATCCACCCAGCCGATGGCGCCAAACAGCAGCGTCACCAACAGAACGGTCCATACATAACGGTTGTGCAGGTCGGCCCACAGCAACGTGCTGATGCCGATGGACGACAGGATCAGCGCGCCGCCCATGGTCGGGGTGCCGGACTTGGACAGGTGCGACTGCGGGCCGTCATTACGAACCGATTGACCAATTTGCAGGTTCTGCAGGGTGCGGATCATCCACGGCCCCAGGAACAGCGACAAACACAACGCGGTCAGCACACCCAGGATCCCGCGCAGGGTCAGGTACTGAAAGACCGCGAAGCCTTTGTGGAACTGTTGCAGATACTCAGCCAGCAGCAGCAGCATTAATGTTTCTCCGTACTTGAGCCACACAAGGCCGCGACGACGTTTTCCATCACCGCGCTGCGCGATCCCTTGATCAAAATGGTTGTGTGTTTATCGTGTTCAGCCGCCGTCAGCGCCTGGATCAGCTCAGCCTGGGTCGCGAAATGGCGAGCGCCGGGGCCAAACACGCTGACAGCGTGAGCCATGTGCGGGCCGACGGCGTAAAGCGCGTCGACTTTGCCAGCGGCATAGGCGCCGACGTCGCGGTGGGACTGTTCGGCCCACTCACCCAGCTCGGCGATATCACCCAGCACCAACACCTTGCGGCCGTCGAAGCTTTTGAGCAGGTCGATGGCGGCGCAGATGGAGGACTGGTTGGCGTTATAGGTGTCGTCGATCACGCGCATGCCGTTGCTGGCCAACTGCGCCACGGTGCGCCCTTTGACCGGCTGCACTGCGCCCAAACCTGTGGCGATACCGAACAGCGACACGCCCAGGGCGTACGCGGCAGCGGCGGCGGCCAAGGCATTGGCGACGTTATGGTTGCCCAGCAGGTTCAGTTGCACGTGTTCATTGCCTTGCGGGGTGTGCAAGGTAAAGGACGGGCAACCCCGCGCATCAACGGTAATGTTGGAGGCGTGGAAATCAGCCGCGGCGTTGAGCACGGCAAACGTCAGGACCTTGCGACCGGCGGCGCGTACACGCCAGGTTTCGAAGGCCTTGTCGTCGAGATTCAACACAGCGGTGCCCGAGGCATCGAGGCCTTCAAGGATTTCACCCTTGGCTTCGACGATTTTCTCCGGGCCACCGAACTCGCCAACGTGGGCGGTACCGGCATTATTGATGATCGCCACGTGGGGCTTGGTCAGCGCCACGGTGTAAGCGATTTCGCCGACGCGCGATGCGCCCAACTCGATCACGGCCGCCGTGTGTTCCGGGGCCAATTCAAGCAGGGTCAACGGAGCGCCGAAATCATTGTTCAGGTTGCCACGGGTCGCGAGAACCGGGCCACGTGTACGCAACACACCGGCGAGCAGTTCCTTGACCGTGGTCTTGCCGCTGGAGCCGGTGATGGCTGCAACAGGCTTGTCAAAGGCCGCACGGTTCAGCGCACCCAGTTGACCCAAGGCCAAGCGAGTATCGGCAACCAGCAGTTGTGGCAGTGTGGAATCCACCACTTCGCGTTGCACCAAGGCGCCGACGGCACCTTTGGCGGCGACGTCATTCAGGTAGTCGTGACCATCAAAACGCGGGCCCGCCAGGGCGACAAACAATTGCCCTGGCTTGATGGCGCGGCTGTCGATACTGACGCCGTCGAAACTGCAATCGCTCGACAACACGCGGGCCGACAAGGCCTCGGTCAGTTCGCTGAATTTCATTGCTTTAAGCATGGGCGACCTCCCAGGCGGTCAAGGCGTGATCGGCCTCGACCAGATCGGAGAAGGCGTGGCGCTCACCGTTGATTTCCTGATAGTCCTCGTGACCTTTACCCGCCAACAGCACCACATCGTCAGCACCAGCGCTGGCGATCAATTGGGCGATGGCTGCACCGCGACCGGCGACAAACGTAGCCTTGGACACGTCTTTGAAGCCGACACGGATGTCGTCGAAAATCTGGCTCGGGTCTTCACTGCGTGGGTTGTCGTCAGTGACGAGCACGCCATCGGCCAGGCGCTCGACAATTTCGGCCATCAACGGGCGTTTGCCGCGATCACGGTCACCGCCGCAACCGAACAGGCACAGCAGCTTGCCTTTGGCGTGCGGGCGCAAAGCCACCAGGACTTTTTCCAGGGCATCCGGCGTGTGGGCGTAGTCGACCACCACCAACGGCTGCTTGCCGCCACCCAGGCGCTGCATGCGACCGACCGGGCCTTCCAGCTTCGGCAGTACACGCAGGATTTCGTCGAGGGCGTAATCCAGACCGAGCAATGCGCCGACGGCCGCCAGGGTGTTGCTCAGGTTGAAGCGACCGAGCAGGCTGCTGCGCAGATGATGTTCGCCCTGCGGCGTCACCAGTGTGGCGCGCACACCTTCGTCATTGAACTGGGCTTCGCGGCAGTACAGGTACGCGCTGGAATCCTCCAGGCTGTAGCTGATCAGGCGCGATTCACGGTCTTCGGCGGCCAGTTGGCGGCCGAATGCGTCATCCAGGTTTACCACGCGGCACTTGAGGTCGTTCCAGGCAAACAGCTTGGCCTTCTCGGCAGCGTAGGCTTCCATGGTGCCGTGGTAGTCGAGGTGATCACGGGACAGGTTGGTCATCACCGCCACATCAAACGCCAACGCAGCAACGCGGCCTTGATGCAAACCGTGGGACGACACTTCCATGGCAACCGCCTTGGCACCGGCCTTTTTCAGGTCGGCCAGAGTCGCTTGCACGGCGATTGGATTCGGCGTGGTGTGCAGGCCGCTTTGCAACGCGCCGTAGAAACCGGTGCCCAGTGTGCCGACGATGCCGCAGTGCTGACCCAGCAGGTCAAGCGCCTGGGCAATCAGTTGAGTCACGCTGGTCTTGCCGTTGGTGCCGGTGACGCCGACCAGATTGACGTGTCGACTCGGATCACCATAAAAACGCCCGGCGATATCCGAAAGTTGCTTGGCCAAACCTTTGACCGGAATCAACGGCACGTCGGTGATCGGCAGCACGGTGGCGCCTTCCACTTCATAAGCCACGGCGGCCGCACCGCGTTGCAACGCATCCGCGATATGCGCGCGGCCATCGAATTTACCGCCAGGCACGGCCAGGAACAGGTCACCGGCACGCACATTACGGCTGTCCAGGCTCAACTCGCGAATCAGTAGATCGCGACCGGCGTGGGCAAAAATCTTGTTCAGGCTAAGAGACATCAGCCGCGCCCTCCATTGGCTTTTACGGCAGCGGCCGGTGGTCCGGCGTTCGCTTGTTGGGTCGGCGGCAGGTTGTCCGGCGTGATGTTCATCAGGCGCAGGGTGCCGGACATCACTTTGCTGAACACCGGCGCCGATACCAGGCCACCGAAGTAACCGGCTTTGCTCGGCTCATCGATCACCACGACGATGGCGTAGCGTGGATCGCTCATCGGGCCGAAACCGGCGAACAGCGAACGGTAGGAGTTTTCGGCGTAGCCCTTGGTGCCCACCGAGGTTTTACGCGCAGTACCCGACTTGCCGGCCACGTGATACGCCGGCACCTGGGCACGGAATACGCCGCGCGGTGCTTCGATCACTTGTTGCAGCATGCCTTGCATGGTCTTGGCGACGTTTTCCGGAATCACCTGAGTAGCTTTAGGTGCTTCGTCGACGTGGATCAGGCTCAGCGGAACCATCCGGCCATTATTCGCCAATACAGAGAAAGCGTGGGCCAGTTGGATCGCCGTCACCGACAGGCCGTAACCGTAGGAAAGCGTGGCGGTCTCGGCCTTTTTCCAGTCGCGATAGTTCGGCAGGTTGCCCACGCGCTCGCCTGGGAAGTCGAGGCCAGTGGGCTGGCCCAGACCGATCTTCTGCGCCAGGTGGTAGATGGTTTCACCGCCGATATCGAAGGCGACCTTACTCATGCCCACGTTACTGGAGTTGATCAGGATACCTGTCAAATCCAGCACCGGACCTTCAGTGCGCGATACGTCACGAATGGTGTATTTGCCCAACTGCAAGGTGCCTGGATACACCTCGACCTTGTCGCTGGGCTTCCAGCGTCCGGTTTCGAGGGCAGCACTCATGGAGATGGCTTTCATGGTCGAACCCGGCTCGAACACGTCGATCATCGCGCGGTTGCGCATCATCGCCGGTTGCAGGTTGCGACGGTTGTTCGGGTTGTAGGTCGGCTGGTTGACCATGGCGAGGATCTCGCCGGTCTTCACGTCCATGATCACCAGGCTGCCGGCCTTGGCGCCGTTTTCGATGATCGCGTTACGCAGCTCGCGGTTGGCCAGGTATTGCAGGCGCAGGTCAATCGACAACGCCAAGGGCTTACCGGCCTTGGCGTTTTTGGTGACTTGGACATCCTTGATCAGTCTGCCACGCCGATCCTTGATGACTTGTCGTTTGCCGGGAACCCCGGCGAGCCATTCATCGTAGGCGAGTTCCACGCCTTCACGGCCATGGTCATCGATGTCGGTGAAGCCGACCATATGCGCAGTGGTTTCACCCGCCGGGTAGAAACGACGGAATTCCTCGATGCCGTAGACACCGGGGACTTTAAGGTCGAGCACTTGCTGGCCTTGTTCAGGGGTCAGCCCGCGAACCAGGTAGATAAACTCTTTATTGGCCTGGGCCTCCAGGCGCTCAGCCAAGGCTTTCGGATCTTGTCCCAACGCAGAGGCAAGGGCCGGCCAACGATCCTTGGCGACCTGCAATTCCTTTGCGTTCGCCCACAGGGTGGTCACCGGGGTACTAACGGCCAAGGGCTCGCCGTTGCGGTCGGTGATCAGGCCACGGTGTGCAGGAATCGGGATATGACGCAAGCTACGGGCGTTACCCTCGCCGATCAGGAAGTCGCGATCGACCACTTGCAGATCGATGATCCGCCAGGCAATCGCACCCACCATCAATGCCAGCAAGCCGAGCATCAGGCGGAAGCGCCAGGGGTAGAGTGCGCCCTCGAGTTTCATCATGGCGCCACCATGCGGACTTCAGCCGCGCCAGGAATGTGCATTTTCAGCTGTTCGGTGGCCAGCACTTCGATACGGCTATGGGCCGTCCAGGTGCTTTGCTCCAGGATCAACCGGCCCCACTCCGCTTGTGCCTTGTCACGCACACTCAGTTCCCCGTACAGGGTATTGAGCAGTTGACGGTTGTAGTGGGCGCTGTAGGACACCGCAATCGCGGAAACCAGCACACCGACAAACAGCAGCATCATAAAGAAGCTGCCGCCCGGGAGGGGCTTGGCAAAAAGCTTGCTCACCGCAGCTTCTCGGCAACGCGCATGACGGCGCTGCGGGAACGTGGGTTGGCCTTGAGTTCGGCTTCGGAAGCGAACTGCGCTTTGCCATGGATTTTGATTTTCGGCACAAAGGCTTCGAAACGCACCGGCAGGTTGCGCGGCAGGTTGTCGGACTCACCCTTGACCAGGCGACGCATGAACAGTTTGACGATACGGTCTTCCAGGGAGTGGAAGCTGATCACGACAAGGCGACCGCCCACTTCCAGCGCCTCGAGGGCAGCCTCAAGGCCGGCCTCCAGGTCACCCAATTCGTTGTTTACGTGAATGCGCAGGCCTTGGAACGCACGGGTCGCCGGGTTCTTGCCTTTTTCCCACGCGGGGTTGGCGACCTTCAGCACTTCGGCCAAGTCGGCGGTGCGTTCGAACGGCTGGATTTCACGGCGCTCGACCACGGCACGGGCCATGCGACCGGCGAAACGCTCTTCACCGTACTCCTTGAACACGCGGGTGATTTCTTCATGGGGCGCAGTCGCAATGAACTCCGCTGCGCTGATGCCCCGAGTCGGGTCCATGCGCATATCGAGCGGGCCATCGTTCATGAAACTGAAGCCGCGCTCCGGGTCGTCGAGCTGTGGCGAAGACACGCCCAGGTCGAGCAAAACCCCGGCCACCTTGCCCGCCATGCCACGTTCGGCGACTTCGGCGCCCAGTTCGGCAAAGCTGCGCTGCACAACGACAAAGCGGCCGTCTTCGGCCGCTAGCGCTTGCCCGGTGGCAATCGCTTGAGGGTCTTTATCAAACCCGAGGAGTTTGCCATCGGACCCGAGCTGGCTGAGTATCAACCGGCTATGCCCGCCCCTGCCGAAGGTGCCATCCAGATAGCAGCCATCCGCGCGTACGGCGAGAGCCTCAACGGCTTCGTCAAGCAGTACGGTGATGTGGTTAAAGCCGCTATCAATAGTCACAGGATCAAATCACGCAGTTCATCAGGCATAGCGCCCGGTTGTTGAATAGCAGCCAGGTCAGCTGCAGAAACAGCATCCCAGGCATCTTCGTCCCACAATTGGAACTTGTTCAGTTGGCCAACCAGCATTGCGCGCTTATCCAGCTTGGCGTACTCGCGCAGACGCGGAGGCACCAGGAAGCGACCGCTGCCATCCAACTCGAGGTCGACGGCGTTACCAATCAGCAAACGCTGCAGGCGACGGTTCTCTTCACGCAATGAAGGCAGGGCGCGCAGTTTGGTTTCAATCAACTCCCACTCATCGAGGGGGTAAACACATAAACAAGGGTCAACGGCATCGATCGTGATGATCAACTGTCCAGAACTTCGCGAAATCAGCTCGTCACGATACCGGCTCGGCATGGCGAGACGGCCTTTTGCATCGAGACTGATAGCGTTAGCTCCGCGAAACACAGATGCGTTTCTCCAAATTTTAGCGTTTTACGTTCAAAAAACCCACTTTGTGCCACTTTCCGCCACTTTCCGCCACTTGCGCACACTATAGGAATGCGCCCACCACACCGTCAAGGCGCGGATTCAAGGAAAAGCCTTACAGAACGGAGATTTAGGAGCGTAAAGGGAGGAGAAACCAGAGTTCAGCGATGTTTTTGGCCCAACAAGCGCAAATAGCTCAAAGAGCTATAGCTCGAAGTTAAAGTAATTTATTAAGAGTAAGATTTTTTTGGTATTACGAAGATGCATCTGCCAATGATTCGGCAGGGAGGGATTCTTGCGTTACTACCGGTTTTCTGCCCGAGATTCGGACAGAAGGAAAAAGGTGGAGAGTCGATCTGTAAGCCGGGTTCTGTCTTGAACAGTCATTCGTCTACGATGGCCATCACTGGACATCTTTAGCAACCTACCCGGTCCCAGCGCGGGCCACGCCTTGGGACCCTATTTGGTCTTGCTCCAAGTGGGGTTTACCTAGCCACGAACTGTTGCCAGTCGTGCGGTGCGCTCTTACCGCACCTTTTCACCCTTACCGGCACCGAAGTGCTTAGGCGGTTATTTTCTGTGGCACTTTCCGTAGGCTCACGCCTCCCAGGCATTACCTGGCACTTCGCCCTATGGAGCCCGGACTTTCCTCCCCCCCCTAATTTTCATAGAGGGCAGCGACTGCCCAATCGACTCTCCGCCGCGCAGGTTAACGGCACGGCGGACTTAGGACAAGTAATAAAAGTTCAGAATTGCCATCACGTTCAGACGCAATACCGGTTTAACACCGGAACTATTCGGCTTTCTGCTTATCCAGCGCCGCTTGATATAAGAGGTTCTTGCGCACGCCGGTAATTTCCGCCGCCAGGGCTGCGGCTCGCTTGAGCGGCATCTCCTTGAGCAGCAAGTCCAGGACGCGCATGGCCTCGCTGCCCACGGCGTCTTCGTCCTCTGGCGCGGCCCAGCCCGCCACCAGCACCACGCACTCGCCGCGCTGTTGGTTGCTGTCGCCCTCGACGAACGCACGCAGCTCTTCCAATGGCAGGCCCTTGAGGGTTTCGAAGGTCTTGGTCAGCTCACGGGCCAGCAGCGCCAGGCGTTCGCCGCCAAATACCAGCTCCATGTCCTGCAGGCATTCAAGGATGCGATGCGGAGCTTCATAGAAGATCAAGGTGCGGGGTTCTTCTTTCAGCGCTTCAAGGCGTGCGCGACGCCCAACAGCCTTGGCCGGCAGAAAACCTTCAAAGATGAAACGGTCGGACGGCAACCCCGCCGCCGACAATGCAGCAATCAGCGCGCACGCACCCGGAACAGGCACTACATTGATACCAGCGGCCCGCGCCTGGCGCACCAAGTGGTAGCCAGGGTCGGAGATCAGCGGCGTGCCCGCGTCGGAGATCAGCGCCACATCGTCGCCGGCCAGCAGGCGCACGATAAAGCGACTGCCTTCCTCGCGCTCGTTGTGCTCATGGCAAGCCGCTAATGGCGTGCTGATACCAAAATGCTGCATCAACCGCTGGGAGTGACGGGTGTCTTCAGCCGCGATCAATTTAACCTCGCGCAACACTTTCAATGCTCGCGCACTGATGTCGTCCAGGTTGCCAATGGGCGTCGCCACGACAAAAAGCGAGCCTGCAGTGGAATTCAAAGGACCTGGAGCAGTCAAAACGCACACCTCGATGGTTGGCAAAAGCGACATTGTAGCGCGTAGGCGCCTGGAAAATATGCCATCACGGCCGATGCCTTTTCAGCCGTTTAACGCCAACTGCAACATTTGCACGACCTAAATCGACGGTTTCACGCCAGTAACATCGCGCCTGGGCCAGTGCTTGGGTACAATTCCACGCTAATTTGATCGGTATCAGGAACACTTACATGATCGCTTGCCTGCGGCTGCTCTCCGCCCTCTGCCTCGCTGCCTTGTTGGCCGCGTGTGCCAGCTCGCCCTCGTCCAGCCTTGGCGACCTTCCACGGACCCCGGACGCCAGTATCGAGCAACTGCTCGAACAGGCCACCACCGCCAAGACGCCAGAAAAGGCCGCATTACTGCGCCTGAGTGCGGCAGACATGGCCTACAAGCAGAACAACCCTGGCCGCTCGTCGCAGATTCTTGCGCAGGTGCCCCTGGATGTCCTCAAGCCCGCCGCGCAAGTGTTTGCCAGCACCTTGGCCGCCGAATTGGCCATGGCGCGCAACCAGCCCAAGGCCGCGTTGACCGCCCTGAACCACCCGAGCCTGCAAAGCCTGAAGGACCTGCCGCCTGAACAGCAGGTCCGCACCGGCAGCGTGCACGCCCGTGCCTATGAAGCGGATGGCCAGACCCTGGCCGCCGCCCGCGAACGTGTGGCCATGGCCCCGCTGCTCACAGGCGATGCCGCCAAAAGCAACCACGAAGCCATCTGGGTATTGATTGCCGCCCTGCCGGCTGAACAGCTGCAAGCCAGCGGCAACCCGACGCTCGACGGCTGGATCACCCTGGCCCAGGCGGTCAAGGGCGCCGGCACGCTGGAGCAGCAACAAGCCGCCATCGATACCTGGCGCGCTCAGAACCCGGGGCATCCGGCGGCTGTGCAACTGCCAACGCCACTGACCAAGCTCAAGGAACTGGCGAGCCAGCCCCTGACCAAGATCGCCCTGCTGCTGCCACAGGATGGCCCGCTGGCCTCCGTCGGCAAGGCACTGCGTGAAGGCTTCATGGCGGCGCACTACCAGGCTGAGCAAGCCGGGCAGAAGCCGCCGGTCATCGAGTTCTATGACAGCTCGCGCCTCAACTCCCTCGACGACTTCTACGCCAAGGCCCAGGCGGCCGGCGTGCAACTGGTGGTCGGCCCGCTGGAAAAACCGCTGGTCAAACAGCTCAGCGCACGTCCGCAGTTACCGATCACCACCCTGGCGCTGAACTACAGCGAGACTGATCGCAGCCCGGCGCAACTGTTCCAGTTCGGTTTGGCCGCAGAAGACGAAGCCCGCGAAGTATCGCGCCGCGCCCGTGCCGATGGCCTGCACCGTGCGGCTGCAATGGTGCCCCGTGGCGAATGGGGCGAGCGAGTCTACAAGGCCTTCCGCCAGGACTGGGAAGCCAATGGCGGCCAGGTCATGGGGGTCGAGTATGTCGATCAGCCAGTCGCCCTTGCCCAGCAAATTGCCGACCTGTTCCAACTACGTAAAAGCGAAGGCCGCGCCAAGAGCCTGCAAAGCACCGTCGGCACCGACGTCGCCGCGCAACCTTCGCGTCGCCAGGACATCGAGTTCATCTTCCTGGCCGTGACGCCGCAACTGGCCCAGCAGATCAAGCCAACCCTGAACTTCCAATATGCCGGCGATGTGCCGGTGTACGCCACGTCCCACGTGTTCAGCGCCAGCGGCGACAAGAACCAGTACCTGGACATGACCAACGTGATGTTCTGCGAAACCCCTTGGCTGCTCAACACCACCGACCCACTGCGCAACCAGGTTGCCGCACAATGGCCGCAAGCCAATGGCAGCCTCGGCCGCCTGTACGCGATGGGCGTCGATGCCTACCGCCTGGCGCCGCGCCTGGGGCAACTCAAGGCGCTGCCGGACACCCGTGTTGAAGGCCTGTCGGGCAACCTGGGCATCAGCGCCAACCAGCGCGTTGATCGCCAGATGCCATGGGCCAAGTTTGTCGGCGGCGAGATCCAGCGCCTGCCGGACACCCCGCGCTGATGCCTGAGCGGTCCAGCGCACAAAGCGGCAAGGACGCCGAACTACAAGCTCTGAAACACTTGCAACAACAGGGTCTGCGCCTACTGGCGCAGAACTGGTTGTGTAAACGCGGCGAGCTTGATCTGGTCATGCTTGACGGCGATACAGTAGTATTCGTCGAAGTCCGCTACAGAAAACACGCACAATGGGGTGGCGCGCTCGCCAGTATTGACGGGCGCAAGCGTCAAAAGCTGATACTCGCCGCGCAGTTTTTCCTGCAAAAAGAGCATCGCTGGGCCGACGCCCCCTGCCGTTTCGATGTGGTTGCCATAGAAAGCACACCGTCTGGTCAGGCTGATCTGAACTGGCTGAAAAATGCCTTCGACAGCTGATTCGCCGGACATCTTCACCACACACTTTTGCTCTTTGCTTTGCGGGCTGCACATTCCTGTGCCAAACAGCCGCGCTACTTAAGGTCACACAGATGGACATGCAATCCCGAATTCGCCAGCTTTTCCAGGCCAGCATCGACACCAAGCAACAGGCGATGGACGTACTTGCACCGCACATCGAGCAAGCCAGTCAGGTCATGGTCAATGCCTTGCTCAACGAGGGCAAAATGCTTTCGTGCGGCAATGGCGGTTCGGCCGGCGATGCCCAGCATTTCTCGTCCGAGCTGCTCAACCGCTTCGAGCGTGAGCGCCCTAGCCTGCCGGCCATTGCCTTGACCACCGACTCGTCGACGATCACCTCGATCGCCAACGACTACAGCTATAACGAGATCTTCTCCAAGCAGATCCGCGCCCTGGGCCAACCCGGCGATGTATTGCTGGCAATTTCCACCAGCGGCAACTCGGCGAATATTATTCAGGCGATCCAGGCCGCACATGATCGCGAAATGATTGTCGTAGCATTGACCGGACGCGATGGCGGCGGCATGGCTTCGCTGCTGTTGCCTGAAGACGTGGAGATTCGCGTCCCGGCCAATGTCACCGCACGTATCCAGGAAGTCCACCTGCTGGCGATCCACTGCCTGTGCGATCTGATCGACAGCCAACTGTTTGGGAGTGAAGAATGACCGTTAACCGCCTGAGCCTTTTGGCCATGACCCTGTGCCTCGCTATCAGCGGCTGCAGCACGGCCATCACTGCAACACGCGACACCCCTATTCAGGATGACAAGGGCACCCGCACCTTCGGCAGCAAGATCGATGACTCGCTGATCGAAACCAAGGTTGAAGTCAACGTCGCCAAGGCCGCCACCGACCTGGGCAACGGCGCCTCGCGCATTGTGGTCACCAGCTTCAACGGCGTCGTGCTGCTCGCCGGCCAGACGCCACGCGCCGACCTCAAGGCCCAGGCCGAACAAGCCGCCGCCGCTGTACAGCGCGTGAAGAAGGTGCACAACGAATTGCAGGTGATGGACCCGATCACCCTGCTGGCCATCAGCAACGACGCGCTGCTGACGACCAAGATCAAGGCGCAGATGCTGACCGATAACGCGATCCCTGGCTCGCGCATCAAGGTCGTGACCGATAACGGCATCGTCTACCTGATGGGCCTGCTCACCCAGGCCGAAGCCACTCGCGCAGCCAACTTGGTGCAGGGTGTGTCCGGTGTTCAGAAAATCGTCAAGGTGTTCGAGTACATCGATTGATGTAATCAAGCAGCCACAAAAAAGGGCGCCGCATGGCGCCCTTTTTTATTAGCGAGTGTTTACTGGTATTGCGAGTACGGATTGCCCTGGAACTGGTTGTTCTGTTGTGGCGCCTGTTGCTGGGCACCTGGCTGGCCATACTGCTGGCCTGGGATCGGGCCGAGGTTGACTTCTACGCGACGGTTCTGGGCACGGCCGTTGACGTCGGCGTTGCTGGCAATCGGGTTATCCGGGCCGGCACCGCGAGCGCTAAGGTTGGCGCCGTTGACGCCTTGGGACGTCAGGTAGTTGGCCACGCTCTGGGCGCGACGCTGGGACAGGTCCATGTTCAACTGACGGCTACCCGTGCTGTCGGTGTAGCCAACGATCTGGATAGTGTTCTGGTTGAACTGCTTGAGCGAGTTGGCCAGGTTGTTCAGCGGCTGGTAGAAGCTGCTGGAGATCGCGTCCGAGTTGGTCGCGAAGGTGATGTTGCCCGGCATGATCAGCTTGATCTGGTCACCCTGGCGCTGAACTTCAACACCAGTGTTAGCCATGCTTTCACGCAGTTTCTTTTCCTGCTGGTCAGCGTAATAGCCATAACCTGCGGCGCCGGCACCTGCAACGACGGCGCCGATCAGTGCGCCCTTGCCACGGTTGTTGTGGTCGATGGCCGCCCCCGCCAAAGCACCTGCCAGGGCACCCAGGCCACCGTACTTGGCGGTTTTGCTCATACCGCCGGATTCATTACTCGCCTGTCCCTGGCTGCTGCCGTCATAAGGGTTAGGTGATGCGCAGCCGGACAACAGAGCTACGACGGTAGCGACAACAAGCAGACGACGCGAAGTGAACATGAAGGGAGCTCCTACTTTTGCATTCTATGGTGCAAAGGACATTGGCAATGGACCTGTGCCGAGTTTGGAACGCGACAAACGGTAAAAATTCCGTGGCTACAGAAACCGTAGCAGACGCACGCTGAACACGACCTGAGTTTTTGCTACAAGGCTTGCCTGTTATAGAACGCGTTCTGCCGGGTAATTATTCCTTCACGCCCTCACAAAAGGGTTCTCACGCATTTCATCGCCCAATCGGGTATCCGGCCCGTGACCGGTCACCACCGTCGCGCCCTCGTCCAGGGTGTACAGGCGCTGCTTGATCGAACGCACGATGGTCGCCTGGTCGCCGCCCCACAAATCCGTACGCCCGATGCCGCGACGAAACAACGTGTCGCCGGCAATCAGCAGCTTGGCATCGGCAAACCAGAAGCTCATCGACCCCGGCGTATGGCCTGGGGTGTGCAACGCCACGCCACAGCCGCAGGCCAACTCTTCATCATGCTCCAGCCAGCGATCCGGCGAAGGCACCGGGGTATAAGGCACGCGAAACATCTGGCATTGCATTTCCAGATTGTCCCAAAGGAATTGATCTTCTTTGTGCAGATGCAAAGTGGCACCGGTCTTCTCTTTCAGCTGGCCGGACGCCAGGAAGTGATCCAGATGGGCATGGGTGTGGATGATGCTTACCACCTTCAGGCCCAAGGCATCGAGCCGCGCCAGGATCAACTCATGATTACCGCCTGGGTCGACCACGATGGCCTTTTTGCTGATCGGATCGCCGATGATGGTGCAGTTGCACTGCAACGGGCCGACGGGAAAAGTTTCGCGGATGAGGGTCGGCTTGGCGGTTTCCATTCAGGGTCCTGTCGTGCAAGTGAAATGTCGATTCCGGGCAGGTATCGCCAGAATAATTGCACCATTAAAACAGACTGGGCCCCTCCTAGCCGATCAACCTCAGCTCTTGAGCCCTAGCCACCGCCTGGGTACGCCGCTCCACACCCAGCTTGCTGTTGATGTGGCTCGCGTGTGTCTTGACCGTGTGCAGGGAGATAAACAACCGGTTGCTGATCTCTTGGTTGGAACACCCCTGAGCAATCAATTGCAGCACCGCCAGCTCCCGCGCGCTCAACGTCTCATGGGTTGAAACGGCCTCCACCACCACGACCGACGGCAACAACGCCAGCAGACTCTGGTTCAGCAGCCCATGGGGATCTTTGGCAAGCTGCTCACGCATCCAGTCTGGATGAGTCTCCAGCAAACGCTGGAAGGGTTGCAACGCGCCACCCATGCCGGCCTCAAGGGCCTGGGCAAACACCGGACGCGCCTTGGCCTCCTGGCCGTCTTCCAGCAGCAGTTGCACCTGTTGGGTCAGGGCCATCAGCGCGATCATCTGACGCCCGCTGTTGTGCGCCTGTTGCGCCAGTTCTTCAAGGCGCTGCAACGCTGCAGCAGGTTGGTGGCGAGTCGCGTCCAACGCAGCCTGTTGCAGCCCGATGTGCTGCGGCAGGTGTGGGTGGAACTCCGGCGCCGCGGCGGCGTGTTCGCCATTGTAGGTTTGCCCCAGGCGCGTCAACCAGGCGTCGGCCAGGTCGGTACGGCCTTGGGCCAGCCACAGCTCGCACTTGATCAGGGTGATCATTGCCAGGTAGTAGATCGGCGGCACGTCCCAGATATGCATCAGGCGTTCGGCCTCGGCCAGTTCGGCGAAGGCTTTGGCGAAGTCGCCACGGCGCCCCTCGAAATTGGCAATCACACAATGGCCGATCAACACACTGATATCGCGACACGCGCGGGCTTCAGCAAGACCGGCACGCAAGCGGGCAAGACCCGCTTCGGGCTGGAGCCGCACCAGCAACAAAAAACCCTCGTAAAGCGATAACCGTGCACGCACCGCGTACAAGCGCTGCGGCGCCAGGCCGTGCAGGCGTTGCAGGCCCTGGCGCACTTCATCCAGGGAACGCAGGATCTCGCCGCGCGCCTGCAACACCCGCGCGCGGTCGTAATGGGCCAGGGCTTCGAACAAGGGGTTGCCGACGCGCTGCGCCAGTTCCAGGGATTCACGATTCAAACCCCGTGCACGCCACAGGTCGGCATCGACAATGGCCAGGTTGGACAGGGTCGACAAGCACATCAACCGCTGGCCGTAACGCCGTTGCGGCAAGCTTTCCAGCGCTTCGCTGCAATAGCGCTGGGTCAGTTCGCGATCGCCACGGCCACGGGCGATGATCCCGCTCAATGCCAGCCACTGGGCCAACATCGACTTTTGCGCAGTGGCCGACGGCGCCGGCAGGAAGCGACTGAGGTAACTGGACAGTTCCTCCGCCGCATCCAGTTGGCAGGCCAGGCCCAAGGCCCAGCTGTAGAGCACGATCAAGCGCGGCGTGCTGATCAATAGGCTGTCAGGCAAGTCCATTTTCCAGCGCAGCAACATGCCCACGTTCTGCTCGGCCAACAGTTGTTCTTCGGAAAGGTTTTGTACCAGATTCGCAGCCACATCCAGGTGACCGGCGCGCAACGCCTGCTCCACCGCCTCGTCGATCAAACCTTGGGCATTGAACCAGCGACACGCGCGCAGGTGCAGGCTGGCCGCCGGCAGCACGTTGCTGCTGGCGCGCCGCGTGCGCAGCAAATCCGAAAAAAGATGGTGATAACGGTACCAATGGCCCTGGTCGTCCAGCGGCACCAGGAACACTTGGTGCGCCTGGAGGTAACGCAGGATTTCGGCGCTGTCGTGGGCCTCACGCACCGCGTCGCAGAGTTCGCTGCAAAAACGGTCCTGAGGGGCGGTGTCGTACAAAAACGCCTGCACTTCGGTCGGCAGGCAGTCGATGACTTCTTCCAGCAGGTAATCGCGGATCAGCCCTTCGCCGCCGTGCAGACTCTGCGGCAAGGCGCCGTCGCTGCCAGCCTCGGAGGCGGCCAGTAGCCAGAAACGCAGGCCGGCGACCCAGCCTTCGCTGCGGCGGATCAGGTTGTCGAGAGCTTCGCCGCGCAAGGAACTGCTGTGACGATCCAGCACGGCCAGTGATTCCTCGTGCGTCAGGCGCAGATCCTGTTCGTGCAGTTCCAGTAGGTGACGCGACAACCGCAGCCGCGCCAGATGCCAGTCCGGCCGCTGACGGCTAGTGACCAATACCACCAGGCCATCAGGCAAATGATTGAGGAAAAACTGCAGGCAACGGTCGAGCACCGGCCCCTGGGCCAGATGGTAATCATCCAGCACCAGTAATAACGGCGCCAGGGTGGACAGCTGCACCGCCAGCTCGTCGAGCAGGCCATCGAGCCATTCTTCAAAGGCAAAGGGTTGATGACGCTGACGCATTTTCAGCAGGCCCAGGGATTGGGCGCCGAGTTGCGGGAAGAATTGCTGCAAGCCGTCGAGCAGGCGTTCGAGGAAACGCCCAGGGTCGTTGTCTCGTGGACTGAGGCCCAGCCACAGGCTTTGCCAATGGGCCGGCAAGCCCTGGCAGAACTCCACCGCCAATGAACTCTTGCCGAAACCAGCCGGTGCACTGACCAGTAACAGTCGCCCTTCCAGCCCGGCGCTCAGGCGTTCGCACAGGCGCGGGCGCAGCACGTAGCCGTCAGGCAGGGGGGGCCTGTAGAAGCGACCTTCCAGGGTCGGGATTACCGCACTGGCAGGCCCTTGGATTCGGGACAGATCAGTCATCGCCGGGCTCTTGTAGAAGGCTGTTGTCGGCATTGCAGATGTCCGCAGACTAGCGGTAAAAGCCGCCGGTTTGTAGATCTTTGCTACAAATGACTGAAAAAGAACTGCGACAAAAAAATACGCGTACAAAAAAGCCCCGAACCGGTCGGGGCTTCTTTGCGAGGATGCGGCCTCGGTTAACGCACGTTAGCGAACTCCATCCTGGCGCAGGGCCGCCGGGGTGAAGTCACTGGTGGTGGCGGTGAAGCCAAAGTCATACGCCTGCTTCTCTTCGTTCTTCATGCCCAGCGCCAGGTAACGGCCGGACTGCAGGTCGTAGAGGGTTTCCAGGGCGTACCACGGCACTTGCTTGTCGTAGTAGTTCTCGGCATGGGCTTCCGCCACGCGCCACAGTTGGCCACGACCGTCGTAGTGGTCGATCACGGCGGCTTGCCAGGTGTCTTCGTCGATGAAGAAGTCACGCTTGGCGTAGATGTGGCGCTGGCCTTCTTTCAAAGTGGCGACCACGTGCCAGACGCGACGCAACTCGTAGCGGGTCAGGTCCTGGTTGATGTGGCCGGCCTTGATGATGTCGGCGTACTTGAGCTTCGGATCATCGATCTTGTAGCTGTTGGAGGCGATGTAGATTTCTTTCTTGCCGTCCAGCTTCCAGTCGTAGCGATCCGGCGCACCGTTGTACATGTCGAGGTTGTCGGAGGTACGCAGGCCGTCGGCTGCGGTGCCTGGCCCGTCATAGGACACTTGCGGCGCCCGGCGCACACGGCGCTGGCCGGCGTTGTAGACCCAGGCCGACCGCGGTTCCTTCACCTGGTCCAGGGTTTCGTGCACCAACAGTACACCACCGGCCAGACGGGCCGGCGCGGTCACTTGCTGCTTGAAGTAGAACAGCACGTTGCCCGGATTTTTCGGGTCGTAGTCCTTCATCTTGTCGCGGAACACAAACTGGTCACGGAAATACACCAGGCTGTAGGAACCGTTGGTTTGCGGCGTAGCCTGGGTTACCAAACGGGTTACGCTGCCGCCGCGATAGCGAGTGATGTGGTTCCAGATCACCTCGACACCGCTTTTCGGGATCGGGAACGGCACGGCGGTTTCGAAGTTTTCCAGGCCGTTGCCGCCAGACACCAGGTTGGTGTTGGTGGCGTTCTTCTTGATGGAGGCAAACACATCCGCTGGCACCGTGGCGCCGCGATGAGTCGGGTAGACCGGCATCTTGAAGGTTTCCGGGTAGCGCTTGAACATCGCGTACTGCCCCGGCGCCAGCTTGTCTTTGTACTGCTCGACGTTCGCCGCCGTGATGGTGAATTGCGGTTGTTCACTGGCGTAGGGGTTGGCCAGGAATCCACGGGCGTCGACAGCGCCGGCGTTGGTGGGCAGCGGTGACCATTTAGGAATGGTGCCCGCCGCGTTACCGGCCATTTCAGCGCCCATCGGCGTCAGGGTCGTGCCCAGCTTGGCGGCTTCATCCGCCGACACTGCCGCCATGACGTTGCTCGCCAGGATCGACAGCCCAAGCACACCCACGTGCAACAGACTTTTGGTTATTTTCATGTTCTGGTCTTCCTGAAAATACATGCATCTAAAAAGAGTGTGCTTAGAAGTTGGCGCCGAAGCTCAACGCGACGAAGTCGCGGTCATCCACCGTACTGAACTTGCCACCAAAGAAGTTGGTGTAGGCCAGGCTGGCGGTGTAGGTGTTCTGATACTCGGCATCCAGGCCCAGGCTGACCGCCTTGCGACCTTCTTCGAAGTTACCGCCAGGGCCTGGCGAATAGCCTTTTACGTCGTGAGACCACGCAACGTTAGGCTTGAGGTTCACACCCGCGAAGACGTCCGGGTATTCCCAGATTGCACGACCACGGTAGCCCCAAGAGGTGGCTGTGGTGAAACCATCGTTGTCGCAGTACTTGGACATATTGCTCGCATCGGTACCGGGCCCTGCGCCGCCGATAGTCGATGGGTTGAGAATCTGTGAGCAGGTATTACGCGCGCCTGTCGCAGGCAATGCACCAGGACCAAAGACTGGGTCTCGACCATAACGGACATCCGATTTACTTTCGAGGCCACCGACATGGGTGACTCCCAACTCACCCACCAAGGTTAAGCGACTGGCGCCCATCACTTGATCGAAGAAGTGCGTCAAGGTGGTCTGGAACTGAGTGATTTCTTTACGACGGTAGCCGTTCAAGTCCTGGCCAGGACTGCCTTTGAGCAAAGAGGCATTGCTCAAGCCAAACGCAGCAGGCAGGTCCCGGACGCCGGCATACAGGATGTCCGTGGTGTTCAGTTGCACAGGCGCGTTAGGACGATAGCTGATCTCGCCACTCCAGGCGGTGCCAGTAGGCAGCGTGGTCGAAAAGCTCAGACCGTACAGGCGGATATCTTCCGGGTATTCAACGAAATACTTGGAGTTACCCGCAATAAATACCGGGGCCAGAGCGCCAAAGGTCGGCGCCCTTGCATAGGCGGATGCCGGAGCCGCCGTCGCGCTGAAAATCGGTGCACGGCTGTGGTAGTTCATGAAGTAGGCGCCGAATTCAGTGTCCAGCGGCTCGAAGTTGTAGTGCATGGCCACGCCGAATTGGCCGCCGTCGCGCGCCTCGCGATCTTTGGTGCGACGAACCAGTGTGCCCTCTTCGTTGGTATCAATCCCCAGAGCGTTGAACGCTGCCAATGCCCCCGGGCCACCTGGTTGTCCAGCGATGGTCGAGCGCTTGGCAAGCAGGCGCAGATTGTCATCACAGCCTTTGGAGACCACATCTGGCTGCGAGAAGAACGTCCCGCAGTTATCCGTCACCGTCTGCTGCCAATCCAATTGGTAAAACGCTTCTGCCGATAGATTATCGGTCAGCGTTTGTGACACGTAGAACATGTTGACTGGAATCAGGCCTTCCTTGATTTCAGCCCCTGGGCGTCGGAACGCCGAAACGTCAATCGGGTTGACCGAGTTGATGCCGCCACCAATGAAGGTGCTTTCACCCCAGCTCACAACTTGCTTGCCAAACCGCACAGACCCTGGCTCATCGGCGATTGAGTAGTTGTGATAAATGAATGCGTCGAGTATCTGCCCGCCAGACGAGCGAGCGCCCTGCTGGCGGCCTTTGTCGCTGATATCCTTGAACTCGCGGCTTTCGTCCTTGAGTTCAAAGTCATACCAATACTTGCCTCGCACAAACACACCGGTATCGCCGTACTTCAGTTCCAGATCATGGATGCCCTTGAAGATCTTCGAGAAGGTCTCCCCACGCTTGAAGTTCAAGTGGCCGTCATCGGAAGTCTGGGACAAACCCCTGCCACCGTTGTTGACACCGATCAGATCGCGGTTGGCCTTCGCTGTCGACCAACTGGCCCCCACGGAAAGCGACGAGTCAAAACTCCCTTCGATTTCACCAATGTTGAAACTGACGCCGAATGCGGGCCCGGCGAGCGTAGAAGCGAGACTGACGGCCAGGGGCAGTCTTGCCCGGCGCCAGAACTGGTTTACTGAGGTCATCGACGCTACTCCATGTGCATTATTGTTATGGCAGTGAGTTCTTTCTGTGATGCATGTAACGGCCGGAATACAACGATTCCAATGCCGCTCGGCAGCCGAGCCCCCATGGCCCGTAGCGGAACATCCTTGAAAAACTCTGGAAGGGACTATAGCCAGCAGGGGGTAGTGCTTGATCCCTCTAAAGTGTGATTTGCATCACCAACCCGTCTGCCACGACCCTTTCGCCACGTCGACGAAGGCCGACGCGGCAAGGATGGCTGAAAATCGGCAAATCACAAGTAAAGGCGCCAGATAGAGCATTGCCGTGCCCGAACGGGCACGGCGAGGGGCGTCAGAGGGTGGACAGGAAGGTGCTGTTATTGGCCTGCCATTCGATGATGTCGATGCGGATACGTTTTTTGTCGAGCTTGCCGACACTGGTCTTGGGAATTTCCGTAACAACGGCGATCTGGCTCGGAATCGCCCACTTGCTCAAGTGGCCCAGTTCCACGAACGGCTTGAGGTGTTCCTTGAGCTCACGGGCCCCTATCACATGGCCATCACGCACCACCAGCAAGGCAAACGGGCGCTCGCCCCATTGCGGATCGGCGATGCCCACCACCGCTACTTCGCGTACCGCCGGGTGACGGCTGACCAGGTCTTCGAGGGCCAGGGAGGAGATCCACTCGCCGCCGGTCTTGATCACATCCTTGATGCGGTCGCGGATGTCGATCACGCCGAAGGCATCCAGCGTGGCCACGTCGCCCGTGTGCATCCAGCCGCCTTCCCACAGCTCGGCGCCTTTTTGCGGCTCGTTGAAATAGCCTTCGCTGAGCCATGGCGCGCGCAGCACCAGCTCACCTTGGGACTCGCCGTCAGCGGGCAAGAAGTTTCCATCACCGTCGATGATCGCCGCCTCCACCAACGGCCCGGGCACGCCAGCCTTGATGCGGTAAGTGGTGCGCTCATCCTCGCTGCCAGCCATCAGTTCTTCGTTGAGGTGGGCGCAGGACACCAATGGCCCGGTCTCGGACATGCCGTAGGCGGCGGTCAACTGAATGCCACGGGCCTTGGACGCTTCGTACAGCGAACGGTTAAGCGCACTGCCGCCGATGACGATTTTCCAGCCACCGAAATCCACGTCCTGGGCCGCCTTGGCGTTGAGCACCATTTGCAGGATGGTCGGTACGCAGTGGGAGAAGGTGACCTTTTCCTTGCGCCACAGCTCCACCAGGTATTCCGGGTCGTAGCGGCCAGGGTAGACCTGCTTCAGGCCGAGCATGGTCGCCACATACGGCAAACCCCAGGCATGCACGTGGAACATCGGCGTGATCGGCATGTACACGTCGTTGGTGCCCAGCAGCCGCACGCTGTCGACGCTGCCCATGATGGTCGCCACGCCCATGGTGTGCAGCACCAACTGGCGGTGGGTGAAATACACGCCCTTGGGGTTGCCGGTGGTGCCGGTGGTGTAGAAGGTGGTGGCGACGGAGTGCTCGTCGAAGTCCTGGAAGTCGTACTTCGGGCTGGCGGCGGCCAGCAGGGTTTCGTACTCGCCCACCAGGTTGGGCAGTTCGGCGGTCTTGGACTCGCCGTCGGTAAGCAGCAGAGTCTTGTCGACCGTAGTCAACTGCCCAGCAATCGCCTGGTAAAGCCCCACGAACTCACTGTTGACCAGCACGAAGCGGTCCTCGGCGTGGTTCATGGTGTAGAGGATCTGTTCCGGCGACAGGCGCACGTTGATGGTGTGGATCACCGCGCCAATCATCGGAATGGCGAACATGCACTCCAGGTAACGGTGGCTGTCCCAGTCCATCACCGCCACGGTATCACCGGCCTTCACGCCCGCTTCAGTCAGCACATTGGCCAGGCGCGCAACACGCTCGATCAGGGTGGGGTAGGTGTAGCGCAGTTTGTCGCGGTAGACGATTTCCCGGGTCTTTTCATATCGGGTGCCGGACATCAACAGGCGTTTGATCAACAGCGGGTATTGGTACGCACCTTCGGCGGGCGGAATGACGCGGGTCTGCAACATACGAATCCCTTTTATGACTGCACGGTCTTGGCTGAAAGAACTGCACTGTAGAGCGCTTATGTTTCAGCCAAATCAGCCAAAGGAATGATTTGCAGAACCCAATAAATGCTAGCTTTGAGCCATCATCCGATTCACTTCATGCTGGTGAAGGCCAGCTTGACCCCAATCGCAATCAACACCGCGCCCATGGTGCGGTCGAACCAGTGCCCCATCCGCGCAAACCCGGCGCGCACGCGCTGCTGGCTGAACAGCATGGCCACCAGGCAGAACCACAGCGCCGTCGCCACCGCCAGGTACACGCCGTAACCGGCCTGGATCGCCAGCGGGGTGTGGGGGTTGATCACCACGGTGAACAACGACAGGAAAAACAGCGTGGCCTTGGGGTTCAAGCCATTGGTCACGAAACCGGCGGTAAACGCGCCACGCGGGGTGCGCTCGCCGGCTTCGCGGTGCAAATCGCCTTCGGCGGCAGGTTTGGCCGGCTGCGCGCGCAGGGCCTTGAAGCCGATGTACAGCAGGTAGGCGGCGGCCGCCCATTTCAGGGCGTTGAACAGCACGATGGACTGGGACACGATCAAGCCGATACCGAGCAACGAATAACCCACGTGCAGGAAAATCGCCGAACCGACGCCCAGCGCAGTCCAGGTCCCGGCGCGACGGCCGTGGGTCACGCTTTCACGCACCACCACCGCGAAATCCGGGCCGGGGCTGGCCACCGCCAACAAGTGAATCAGGGCTACGGTCAAGAACTCGGCGGCGTACATGCTCACTCCAATTAAGTAACTGATTATTTCATCTGATAGGCTCGAGAGATTACGCCTTCGAACCCTGTCGCAAAAGGTACAGTTGATGACGAACAATCGCCGCGCCGTCTTCCTTGATCACCCGTCCCTGGACCTGGGGGACCTCGACCTCTGCGAGCTGCGAGGCAGCTTCAGCGAGTTGCAGTTGTTTACCGGCACCACGCCGCAGAACGTGATTGAACGCGTGCAAGGTGCCCACGTGGTCATCAGCAACAAGATCGCGCTCAGTACCGAAACCCTGGCGGCTTGCCCCGAACTCAAGCTGATCCTGGTGTCGGCCACCGGCACCAATAACGTCGACCTCGACGCCGCCCGCGCCCACGGCATCACCGTGAGCAACTGCCAGGGCTACGGCACGCCGTCGGTGGCGCAGCACACGATCATGCTGTTGCTCAACCTGGCGACGCGCTTGAAGGATTATCAACGAGACGTCAGCGCCGGCAAGTGGCAAGAGGCCAAGCAGTTCTGCCTGCTGGACCACCCGATTGTAGAGCTGGAAGGCAAGACCCTCGGCCTGCTCGGTCATGGCGAATTGGGCGGCGCCGTCGCGCGACTGGCTGAAGCGTTCGGCATGCGTGTTGTGCTCGGCGCTATTCCAGGCCGGCCAGCGCGTGCCGACCGCGTGCCATTGGATGAACTGCTGGCGCAGGTGGACGCACTCACCCTTCACTGCCCACTCAACGAACACACCCGCGACTTTATCGGCGCCCGTGAACTGGCGCTGCTCAAGCCTGGCGCGTTTGTGGTCAATACGGCGCGTGGTGGCTTGATCAACGAGCAGGCCCTGGCGGACGCCTTGCACAGCGGCCATCTGGGCGGCGCGGCCACCGATGTGCTGAGCGTGGAGCCGCCGGCGAATGGCAACCCACTGTTGGCCGGTGACATCCCTCGACTGATCGTCACCCCGCACAACGCCTGGGGCAGTCGCGAAGCGCGCCAGCGCATCGTCGGCCAACTGGCGGAAAACGCCCGGGGCTTTTTCAACGGGGCCCCGCTGCGCGTCGTCAGTTGATAAACTGCGCCCCTTTTCAAGGAGCAGACCATGGATCCGCGCAGTGAAGTACTGCTTCGTCAGGCCGAACTTTTTCAAGGCAACCTGCTGCTGGTGGGGTTGCCTGCCGACGACCTGCTGGGTCGCCTGCCCAACGCCCACGGCTGGTGCTGGCATGCCGGCGATCAGGCGGCACTCGACGCTCGTTTCCCCGAGCGCAGCCAGTTTGGCGTGAACGTGCCGGAGCGGGCGTTTGATGTGGCGGTGATCTTCCTGCCCAAGTCCAAGGACCTCACCGACTACCTGCTCAACGCCGTGGCCTCGCGTTTGCCCGGCGCCGAGGTGTTTTTGGTCGGCGAGAAGAAAGCCGGGATCGAAAGCGCCGCCAAGCAGCTGATCCCCTTCGGCAAACCGCGCAAGCTCGACAGCGCACGGCATTGCCAACTGTGGCAGATCACCGTGGCCAACGCCCCGCAGGCGGTCGAGCTGGAGAGCCTCGCGCAGGTCTTCGACGTGCCGCTGGCCGAGGGCCCGCTCAAAGTGGTGAGCCTGCCAGGCGTGTTCAGCCACGGGCGTCTGGATCGTGGTACCGAGCTGTTGCTGGAACATCTGGACAAACTGCCAAGCGGCCATCTGCTGGACTTCGGTTGTGGCGCCGGCGTGCTGGGGGCTGCGGTCAAACGTCGCTACCCGCACAACACGGTGACAATGCTCGACGTGGATGCCTTCGCCGCCGCCAGCAGTCGCTTGACCCTGGCTGCCAATGGTCTGGAAGCCGACGTGCTGACCGGTGACGGCATCGACGCGGCACCCATGGGTTTGAACGCGATTTTGAGCAATCCACCGTTCCATGTCGGTGTGCACACCGATTATTTCGCCACTGAGAATCTGCTGCGAAAAGCGGCGAAACACCTGGCAAAAGGTGGCGAACTTCGCCTGGTCGCCAACAGCTTCCTGAAGTACCAACCGTTGATCGAAGAGCACCTGGGCGTGTGCGCGATCAAGGCCGAGGGCAATGGTTTTCGCATCTATCGCGCCAAGCGCGGCTGACGGGCGTTTGAAAAAGAAGGCTTGCCGAATGGATTTTGCCTAGGCAGAATCCGCTCCGTCCTAGGGGAGTAGTCTCCCACGAGCGCCACGCTCGTCCGGCATACGTCAACATACTTGGTCAGCAGACCATGGCGTATGCGACCCAGGAGTCCGCACAGACGGACCGGGGTTTGACAAGACCTATGACACGCACACCTTACCCGGGGCGGGAAGGCTGTACGTGTCATAGCCGTGTCGACCCGCCCCTGGAAACCTACCTGATGCTGGATTCACTACTCGTTCCTACCGCAATCGTTGCCTTGGCCGAAATCGGCGACAAGACGCAACTGCTCGCGCTCATCCTGGCCGCACGCTTTCGCAAACCCTGGCCGATCATCGCCGGCATCGTCGCCGCGACCCTGGCCAACCATGCGGCCGCCGGTGCCGTGGGCGCCTGGTTCGGCAGTTTCTTCTCGGATGCGGTGTTGCACTGGATCCTCGCGGCGAGCTTCTGCGCCACAGCCTTGTGGACCCTGGTGCCCGACAAACTCGACGATGACGAAGCCAGTACCACGCGCAAATTCGGTCCGTTCCTGACCACGCTGATCGCGTTCTTCCTCGCGGAAATCGGTGACAAGACGCAAATCGCTACGGTGATGCTGGCGGCGCAGTACCCGGAGTTGTGGCTGGTGATTATCGGGACGACCCTGGGCATGCTGATTGCCAACGTGCCGGTGGTCTTGGCGGGGAATTTTGCGGCGGAGAAACTGCCGTTGACGCTGATTCGTCGACTGGCGGCGTCGGCGTTCTTCATCCTGGCGATTGTGGCGGTTTACAAGGCCATGCAGAGCAGCGGTTGGATCTAAACCGATGAGGGTTCCCATGCCCGGCATGGGAACCCTCAACCCTTCAGGACTTTTTGGCCTGCTGGTACAGCGGCATCACCTTCGGAATCGCCGCCTGCAACGAGGCTATTCGGCTGTCAGAAGCCGGGTGGGTACTCATGAACTCCGGCGGCGCACCTTCCGAGGCTTTAGCCATTTTGTTCCACAAGGTGATGGCAGCGTTAGGGTTGTAGCCGGCACGGGCCGACAGTTCCAGGCCGATCAGGTCCGCTTCGTTTTCATTGCTGCGGCTGTTGGGCAAGGTCATGCCGTAGTTGGCCACGGTATCGGCCAATGCCAGGCTGTCCTGGCCGAGGCCGAACAAGGCACCGGCGCCCTGCTTGGCCATCTCGATGCCGTAGGCCTTGGACATGGCTTCACGGCCGTGTTCACGCAAGGCGTGGGCGATTTCATGGCCCATCACGGCAGCCAGTTCGTCATCGGTGAGCTTGAGGTTGTCGATCAAGGCGCTGTACACGAAGATCTTGCCGCCAGGCCCGCAGTTGGCGTTCATCTCGTCGCTCTTGATCAGGTTCACTTCCCACTTCCATTGCGCGGCATCCGCACGGAAGGTCGGCGCCTGGGCGATCAAGCGGTTGGCGATGGCCTGCACGCGCTTGGCGTTGGCACTGGTCTTGTCCACCTGGCCTTTGCTATTGGCTTCGCCCAACGTCTGCTGGTACGACTGGGCATACATCTGGTCGACTTCCTGGCTCGACAGCATGCTGAACATGTACTGCTTGCGCTCAACCCCAACGGCGCCGCCGCTGGTGGTGTTGACCGACTGACACCCGACCAGCAGCATCGCTGCAACCAGGCCGCTAACTGCCAATGACTTCTTCATGAACCTCTCCCTGAAAACACGCCCTTAAAACATGGCGCGTATCGTAGGCGCTCGTTTGTATCGACGCCAGATACACCAGACGTGTAACCGCTGATTTTCAGATACATCCCACCGCACCCACAACGGCGGCGGGCATTCCATTTGCGACACTCCAAACATTTTTGTAGGACAAGCCCTAATGCCCTGCGCGCCCGTGGCCGATACAAAAAGGCGGATTCTCTCCCCTGCGCCCGGAGCCTTCATGAAATTCAAGTCGATCCAATTTTCCGTCGCGGCACTGGCCGGGGCGATTGTCCTGAGCGTGGTCGCGGTGCTGGTGCTGTACGCCTTGTTTGCCGGAGCGCGGACCCAAGAGATGGTGCAGGATCGCACCCAGGTGCAGTTTGAACAGATCATCGAGCAACGCCTGACCGCCCTGGCCCAGACCCAGGCCACCCTGATCCAGCGCGAACTCGAAGCACCGCTGGTGACCGCCAAGAGCCTGGCCACCGCCAACGCCCTGCTCGGCATGAAAGACGCCAAGGGCGAGCCGGCCCTGCAAGTCGGCCGAGAGCAATTGATCAACCTGCTGCATGAAACCGTGGTGCGCAACCCGAAGATCCTCGGCGCCTACATTGGCTGGGAGCCCAATGCGATCGATCACAACGACGCAGCCTATGTGAACCGCCCCATTGTCGGCATGGCCGCCGACGGCCGCTTCCTGCCGTGGTGGTATCGCAACGCCGATGGCAGCCTGGGCCTGGACAAGCTTGCCGACGTCAACGACCAAAACATCCTCTCCACCGGCGTACGCGCCAGTGAGTACTACCTGTGCTCCAAGGAAAACAAAAAGGCCTGCGCCATTGACCCCGCCCCTTATAAGGTGGGCAATGCGATGGTGATGCTGGCTTCGTTCATCGAGCCGATCATGATCGACGGGACGTTCCAAGGCATCGTCGGTGCCGACTTGTCGGTGAACTTCATCCAGGACATGCTCACCAGCGCCGATCAAAAGCTCTACAACGGCGCGGGTGAACTGGCGCTGATCTCCAGCAACGGCCGCCTGGTGGCCTATACCAAAGACGCCAGTAAACTCGGCGAAAAAGCCAGCGACCTGCTCGACAGCAACGAACTGGCGAACCTAGGCCAACTGAAAGTCGGCGAAGTGCGCTACGACATCGACAAGGAACACGGGCACATCGAGCTGTTCCTGCCGTTCAATATCGGCCAGGCCGACGCGCGCTGGACGCTGATGCTGCAACTACCGCTCAGCGCCGTGATGGCTGATTCGCAGAAGCTGCAAAGCGACCTGGAAGCCCAGCGCAAGACCGACATTTTCGGCATGACCATCGCCGGTCTGTTGATCGCCGGTATCGGCCTGTTGGTGATCTGGCTGGTCGGCCACGGCATTGCCCGTCCGCTCAAGCAAATGGTCGCCATGCTCAATGACATCGCCCAAGGCGAAGGTGACCTGACACGTCGCCTGACCAGTGACCGTGCCGATGAACTCGGTGCGATTGCCACCGGCTTCAACACCTTTTTGATCAAGCTGCAGGGCATGATCACCCAGGTGGTGAGTTCGGTGCAGAAGGTCAGCGATTCCTCGGAACACACCGCCGACATCGCGATCCGTACCAATCAGGGCGTGCATAAGCAGATGGTGGAAATCGATCAAGTCGCCACCGCTGTGCATGAAATGACCGCCACTGCGCAAGACGTTGCACGCAACGCCACCCAGGCCGCCCAAGCTGCCAGCCATGCCGACCAGGCCGCGAGCCAAGGCATGCGCATCGTGCGCGATACCTCCACCTCCATCGGCGCGCTGGCCGAGGAAATCGGCAAAGCGGTGAGCGTGGTGCAAACCCTGGCCAAGGACAGCGAGAACATCAACGCCATCCTCACCGCGATTCGCGGGATTGCCGAACAGACCAACCTGCTGGCGCTCAACGCCGCCATCGAAGCAGCACGGGCCGGTGAGCAAGGTCGTGGATTTGCGGTGGTCGCCGACGAAGTGCGCAACCTGGCGCAGAAGACCCAAAAAGCCACCGAAGAAATCCAGACCATGATCCAGCAGTTGCAACAAGGCACGCGGGACGTGGTGCGGGTGATGGAGGACAGCCAGAACCGCACCGATGAAAGCGTGCAACACGCAGCCAAGGCGGCCGAAGCGCTGGAGACGATCACCCAGGCCGTCTCGGTGATCAACGACATGAACACCCAGATCGCCAGTGCCGCCGAGGAACAGAGCGCGGTGGCCGAGGACATTAACCGTAACGTGATCAATATCGGCCAGGTGGCCAATGAAGTGGCGGGCGGCGCGGATGAGTCCAGCGCGGCCAGTGCGGACTTGACCAAGCTGGCGGAGCAGCAGCGCCGGCTGATCAATCAGTTCAAGGTCTAAGCCGGGGTCAGGCACTCCGGCCCATTGAGCTTGGGATCGTTGACCATGTTGGCCAGCACCCGTTCGCGCAACGCGACGGGTTCACTGGCCAGCAGGCCTTGCAATACATGCAACGGCGTCTCGGGATCGAGCCAGGCTGCCTGCCCGGCGTCATCCAGAATCAGCGGGCGACGCTGGGCCTGCGCGGCCTGGGTCACCACCGCCGTACTCAGCCACACCTGTTCCTGCACCGGATACGCTTCCCAGATCGCGGCAAAAAACAACGTGGAGCCCTCCCCCGGCGTCAGCCAGTACGGACGTTTGCGCTGGGTGCCGCGCCATTCGTAGAACCCATTGGCGGGCAGCAGGCAACGGCGCTGGCGGAATGCTTCGCGGAACATCGGTTGTTCGGCCAGGGTTTCGGCGCGGGCATGGGCGGGCGTGCGGGAAAGATCGGTCAACCACGGCGGCGTGAGGCCCCAGCGGGCGCGGGCCAGGGTGCGCTGACCGTCGGTGACGCGCTGGATCAGCACCGAATCATTCGGGGAAATATTCCACTGGGCCTGCTGGTCGGCCGGGAAGCCCGGCAAGGCAGCAAAGGCGGGGTTCCAGCGAAACAGGGCATAACGTCCACACATGGGGCAACACGACTCTTGGGTAAACCGACCGACAGCCTAACAGACCAGCACATCGGGGAAGCTGTCGGGTTCATCACCGGGCAGCGGTTGTGCGCCGATATAGGCAGTAATCAGCTCGCGGGCGTCCATGGCGCGGTCGTTGTCCACCTCCAGGCCCAGCAGGCCGAAAATAGGCAATTCGCCGGTGCCGCCGAGCAAATGACGGCCCACCAGATGCGCCTCGATGCCTTCGCTGGCGAGCATCTGTTGCAGCAACTCGCCTTCCATCAGGTTTTCCGGTTCGTAGATTCGCTGCATGGGTGTATCCGTTATTCGTTTTCGCTTCGGGTTTCGAGCATCCACTCTTCCCCATGTACCTGCAGATCGAAAATGATCGGCCGGCAACAGACCTGGCAGTCTTCTATATAGGTCTGGTCACCACCGGACAAATCCACAGTTGTCTCGACCACTTCACCGCAATAAGGACAATCGTACGTCGCGTTTTCCAGCATCGCAGCCTCCAAGGTGACTTGTGCGTATAATCGCCGGTCTATTGACAGGGCTATTTTCGGCTGAGGCCATTCCTCAGTCCGCCCCCTGGTATTCCCTTTACTTACCCTAGCCGTTTCTAACAAGAGAGCATGATGGGCGAATTCGATACCATCCGACCTTACAACGACAGCGAAGTCCCGGCAGTGCTGGCACGTCTGTTCAGTGACAAGGCCTTTCTGGACATCCTGACCCACTTCCGCTTCCCGCGCTTTGCCGGCGCCCTGGGCTGGCTGCTCAAGCCGATGATCGCCCGCAAACTGCGCCGCGAGTTCGCTGGCGTCACCACCGTGGCCACGCTGCAGGACAAAGTCGAGTACTACGTCGACCACACCATTGATCGGGCGACCGACGGCGTGACCTACACGGGCGTCGAGCAGCTCAAGTCCGGCACGGCTTACCTGTTCCTGGCCAACCATCGCGATATCGTGATGGACCCGGCCTTCGTCAACTATGCCGTGTACCATGCCGGCCTGCCGACACCGCGTATCGCCATCGGCGACAACCTGTTGCAAAAGCCGTTTGTCAGCGACCTGATGCGCCTGAACAAGAGCTTCATCGTGCACCGCTCGATCACCGGGCGCAAAGAGAAGATGGCGGCGTATCAGCTGCTGTCGGCGTACATCAACCATTCAATCCGCAACGACGGTGCGTCGATCTGGATCGCCCAGGCCGAAGGGCGCGCCAAGGATGGGGATGATCGCACCGAGTCGGCGATCCTCAAGATGTTCCACGTCAGCCGCAAGGATGAGCCGTTTGCCGAGGTGATCCAGTCGCTGAACCTGACGCCGGTGTCCATCAGCTACGAATACGACCCGTGCGATTCAGCCAAGGCCCGCGAACTGTACATCCGCGCCACCACCGGCACCTACAGCAAGGCGCCGGGCGAGGATGACGTGAGCATTGCCCTGGGCATCACCGGCTACAAAGGTCGGGTGCACGTGAACTTTGCACCGCCGATCACTGAGCGCTTCGAAGACACCAAGCTGCTGGCCGCAGAGATGGACCGGCAGATTCTCGGCGGTTATCGCCTGTTCCCGGTGCATTACCTGGCCTACGCCCAGTGGAGCGATGCCGACCCGCAATTGCAGGTGCCGACCGCCGCCGAAGTGTTCCCGGCGGACGAACTGGCCAAGGCCAAGGCGGAGTGGGAGCGACGCTTGAGCGAATGCCCGGCCGAGCACCGACCCTTCCTGGTGGTGCAATATGCAACGCCGGTGCGCAATCAGTATCGGGTCAAGGCCGGGATTGCCCTGTAAGGCTTAGAGACGGGTGCTGAGCCAGGAGATGGCCAGCGCCAGCCCAAGGCAGGCAAACCCGGTGCGGTAAGCCAGACGATGCGCCCGTTCGGTGCGCACATCCAGAAACAACATCGGTTGGTCGATCGCACGGTCTTCACCTTGCGCGGTCAGGTCGGCCAGTGCGCGCTGTTCGCGCAGGCGAGTAAGGAACAGCAGCGCAGCGCCCGGACAGGCCACTGCTAACGCAACAACATTGGTCAATAATGCGGGCAGCGCCATCGCAAACCTCGGTAAAACAGTGTTTTGGTATCGGTTCAGATACAAACCTGAACGATAGTGGCCTCCGGCGCCGTAAATGCTCCCTCCCCCATTGACGGGTAATGTATCCAGTAATTTACGCCGTCACCTGAACGTCACCTTAACAAGCCACTCTGTTGCCCTTCGACGCTTAGGAGCTTGTCATGCTGCACGCGCAAAACCAGGATCGGCTGTACCTGATCGCCCAAAGTGATGAGCAAGAAGCACTGGTCGGCGGCCTCGCCTTCAACGTCCAGGACCGCCACTGGCTGGTGTATTGCGCCCTCGGCGGACACCAGCATGCGGACCTGCCGGAGACCGATCTACTCACAGGGGTGAGCCTGCTGGATTTCTGTATCGACAGCGCCGCATGAAACTGGAGACGAAAAAAAGCCGGGCTCATCACTGAGCCCGGCTTTTTGCTGGATCGCTTATTGCGAGCTGAGCAACGAACCGATGCTTGGATCCTTGAACAGTCGGGTCAGGGCATCACTGAGGACGTCGCTGACCAGCTTGGTGTTGGTTTCCTGGTTCGGCGACATGCCGAAGCGCTGGTTCAGCGACGCACCGTAGCGACCGCTGTAGCGGCGGGTGCCGGCGCTGACGTCGGACTTGAAGGTCGCGCTGATGGACGCTTCGGTCACGTACAGGCCGTCTTTAGGCGACTGATACTTCAGTTCAGCCAGGGTGATGGTCAGCTGCGGCGCACCCGGTGCGTTGGGGCTAGGGGTGAAACCCAGCAGTCGCACAGCGGCTTCAGCCTGGGCCTGCAGCTTGGGCAGCACGTCCTGGGCATTCACCGAGACCAGGGCGGTTTCCGGGTACAGGCCACCGCGCGAGCCGAGGGTCGGCGACGGACGACCATCCACCACCCGCACCGACACCGGCTGGCCGTGGCCCACTGGGGCCAGCTGCGTGGTGATTTTCGGCTCAGGGGTCAGTTGTTGCGGGCTGTTGGCGCAGCCAACCAGCGTCAAACTGGTCACAGTGATCAAACCGAACAACAGGCGTTGCAACATGCGCTTCTCTCCAGAAATCAGGATCCGACAGGCCGGCAGTATAGCGGGGCGCCACTGCGGGGAACTAGCATCAGTTACAACCTGAGACCGGTTGGCTGGGCGGCGGTTCGATGTCACCGATATGTCACACCCGTTACATGGGCTCGTCATCCCGGCCAGGCATGCTGGGTCCCAATCTCAGGAGGTTGATCCCCATGCATTTTCTCTGGTCATTGTTTACGCGCAAGCCCGCCCTTCGTCAGTTCGCCCTGCTCGATGTGCAAGGTCGTTGCCAGGCCTTCAAAGAGTGCAGCCAGCCGCCTGTTGGCGACGGTTGGGTAGAAATCGATGAAATCCGCCTGAGCTGGATGCACCACCCGCTGCCGGCCCGTGCCCGCGTCAGCCCACGTCCTGCGCGGTCGCCCCGGCATCAGCCGTTGGCCGCCTGACCGAACGCCTAATAAAAGTCATAAAACACGCCCATTTCCCTGGCGTTCTTCGCTACAATCTCCCCCCGATTATAAGGACGTCTCCTGATCGGGCCTCGCAGCATCGTTAATGCCTCGGCACTAACCCCCCAATCGCCCACAGAGAGCCGCCCACACAGATCGAGTGAAGCTGGCGCGCTTGCTGTTTTCTTTGCAAACCACCCGCCTTTACCGAATCTGCCAGAGCTGCCATTGCGCTCGGCCACTTGAGTTGTTTGCCCGTTTTGCCGCGTGTCGGCTAGGGGCCAGGTGCCAGGCTGGGGCAGCCCTTTTTTGAGGTTCACGTCTTCAAAAGAGCGTGAAAAAACGGGTTTTCACAACTTCACAAGAGTGTGGCGAGCAAATGAATAGTTTGGCGTTTGTACAAGCACCATCAGCGTCTGGAACAGCCCAACCACACAGGACCGAGCACGCCTTAAAAACCGGAGCTTGAGCCTGTCCGCTACGGATTGGTTGCATGAATCGCACGCTTTGACCATAAGTCGAATTGCCACAGGCGCCCATGAATGCGTTCATAGGCAGATTAGCTCGGCAGGAAGCGTGCGCTGAACATGCAAAGAATTGCGAATCGGACATGGCGATCCTGGCCATGGGTAACCTGGGGCAACACGTGAACCGCCCCGTCACTCCTGGCAGCCATGCCGTCAATTTGGTGCTGCAGATTTTGGAGACGCGTTAAATGGCGCATAACGAAGCAGTCGACGTAGTACTGGTAGGGGCCGGCATCATGAGTGCCACCCTGGCCGTACTGCTCAAAGAGCTCGACCCCGGCCTCAAGCTGGAAGTCGTTGAGCTGATGGATTCGGGTGCCGCGGAAAGTTCCAACCCGTGGAACAACGCCGGGACCGGCCACGCCGGGCTGTGTGAGCTGAACTACACGCCGCAGGCCGCCGATGGCTCCATCGACATCAAGAAAGCCGTGCACATCAACACCCAGTTCGAGGTGTCGAAGCAGTTCTGGGCGTACCTGACCAAAAAGGGCACCTTTGGCTCGTCCAAGTCCTTTATCAGCCCGGTGCCGCACCTGAGCTTCGTGCAGGGCGAAAAAGGCGTGGACTTCCTCAAGAAGCGCTTTGAATCCCTCAGCCAGCACCACGCGTTTTCGGACATGCACTACACCGAAGACCGTAGCGAAATGGCCGAGTGGATGCCGCTGATGATGCCGGGCCGCCCGCTCGACGAAAAAATCGCGGCCACCCGCGTGATGAACGGCACCGACGTCAACTTCGGCGCGCTGACCAACCAACTGCTCAGCCACTTGACCAGCTCGCCCGACGCCCAGGTCAAGTACTGCAAGCGCGTCACCGGCCTCAAGCGCAACGGCGCGGGCTGGACCGTGAGCATCAAGGACGTCAACAGCGGCAACAGCCGTGAAGTGGACGCCAAGTTCGTGTTCCTCGGCGCCGGCGGCGCGGCCCTGCCGCTGCTGCAGGCCTCGGGCATCGAAGAAAGCAAAGGTTTTGGCGGCTTCCCGGTCAGCGGCCAGTGGCTGCGTTGCGACAACCCGGACGTGGTCAAGCACCACCAGGCCAAGGTCTACAGCCAGGCTGCCGTGGGCTCGCCACCGATGTCCGTGCCGCACCTGGACACCCGCGTGGTGGATGGCAAGAAGTCCCTGCTGTTCGGGCCATACGCCGGTTTCACCACCAAGTTCCTCAAGCACGGCTCGTTCCTCGACCTGCCGATGTCGATTCGCGCCGGCAACATCGGCCCGATGCTCGCCGTGGCCCGCGACAACATGGACCTGACCAAGTACCTAGTCAGCGAGGTACGCCAGTCCATGGAACAGCGCCTGGAATCCCTGCGTCGTTTCTACCCGGAGGCAAAAGCCGAAGACTGGCGCCTGGAAGTGGCCGGCCAACGGGTGCAGATCATCAAGAAAGACCCGAAAAAAGGCGGCGTGCTGCAATTCGGCACTGAGCTGGTCGCGGCCAAAGATGGCTCGCTGGCTGCACTGCTGGGCGCGTCCCCGGGTGCCTCGGTGACCGTTTCGATCATGCTGGAATTGATCGAGAAGTGCTTTCCAGGCAAAGCGGCGGGTGAATGGGCCGCCAAGCTGCAGGAAATTTTCCCGGCACGGGAAAAGGTCCTGGAGACGGACGCCGAGCTGTATCGCAAGATCAACGCGCAGAACAACATCAGCCTGGAGCTGGTTGAACCTGCCGCCGAGACCGAAAGCTACGCTTGAGGCACCATGAAAAACGCCCCGCTCTCAACCTGAGAACGGGGCGTTTTTTTATGTCTTGGATAATCAGCCGCGAGCGTTTTCGATCAGTTCGATGTACTCGTCCGCGTTGCGCTGGTCCTTGATCAGGTCGACGAAGGTCTCGCCATGCTCATCCTTGCCGTCGAGGTCCAGGCCCGCTTCCTTGAAAAAGCCCAGGAACCGCTCGAAATCGTCGATACGCAGGCCACGGTAGGCCTTGATCAGTTTGTGCAGGGACGGGGAAGCCGCGTCGACCGGCTCGAAGTCCAGGAACAACTTGATCTGATCGTCGCCGATCTCGTCACCAATCACCTGTTTCTTATCTTTACGCATTACCGACTCCAGCCTGCAGACATTTACACGGGGTTTGAAGTCTACCTGCGGGGCGCGGGCTTGTGTAGGCGGGGCTACCTGGCCTTTACAGCACCCGTGTGCAGATCCGCCCAGATATGCCCGTTGGCATAACTGAGAAACTGCACATACACGGCGTCATTGCGTAGCAGGTCGACAATCACGCGGTATTGAGCAACCGGGTAGGACAGTGTCAGGGTTTTGCTCTTGTCATCGTAGGCCGGTTTTTTCAGGCTTTTGCTTTCGGCGTCGAAATTGAGCACCACTTGGGCGATAGACGCGCCTTTGTTCAGGGACTTGCCCTTGAGGCGGATCATCAGCGGCGAGGTCACCGGGATCGGCTGCTGGCTGGACTGGCGCTGGTTGCCGACTACCACCGCATACTCGGTGACTTGCAGCAGTTGTTGCTGATCGGGCGTTTCGGCACGCAGGGCCAGATCGTCCGACGGCAGGAATTGGCTGTGCATCGGTGCCGGCGCGGCGGCCAGAGGCAAACTGAGGGTCAGCGCCAGGGCGGCGCAGGTGCGTATCAACAGGCTCATGAAAGGCTCCAGGCGCAGGGCCAGGCACTCTAGCATGCCGCCCCTGCACCTCAAGCACGTTTACATGCCTTTGACGGCGTAGATACCGTTGGCGTTGCGCCAGTAGCCCTTGTAATCCATGCCGTAACCGAAGATATAGCGGTCGATGCACGGCAGGCCGACGTAATCGGCCTTCAGGTCTGGGCGGGCTTTGCGGTTGTGGTCTTTGTCAATCAGCACGGCGGTGTGCACGTTGCGCGCGCCGGCGTGTTTGCAGAAGTCGATGATCGCGCCCAGGGTATGGCCCTCATCGAGAATGTCGTCGATGATCAGCACGTCGCGGTCGATAAACGAAACTTCCGGCTTGGCTTTCCAGAACAGGTCGCCGCCGCTGGTTTCGTTGCGATAACGGGTGGCGTGCAGGTAGGAGGCTTCCAGCGGGAATTGCAGGTGAGTCAGCAATTTGCCGGCGAAGATCAGGCCACCGTTCATCACGCAGAAGACCACCGGGTTGGTGTCGGCCATTTCGCGGGTGATGTGCGCGCCGACCTTGGCGATCGCCTCTTCGACTTGCGCTTCGGTGTACAGGCAGTCAGCCTCGCGCATGATTTGACGGATATGCTCGAGATCAGCGGACATGGCGCTCTCCAAGGGGGTGCTGTGGCAAGAAAAGCGGGCGAAGGTACGCTTCTCGTGCGCTCCGAGCAAGCCTTAATGGACTAACGTACTAGATGTCTATAGGACAACACCCTCGGATAGATTAATCTAGGCCGGTTTTTTTGCCCGCCGCCGGAGCCTTTCCCATGCCCACTCGCGAGATCCGCCACCCGCTGATCCGACACAAGCTCGGCCTTATGCGCCGCGCCGACATTAGCACGAAGAACTTCCGTGAGCTTGCTCAGGAAGTCGGAGCGTTGCTCACTTACGAAGCCACCAAGGATTTGCCCCTGGAAACCTACGAGATCCCCGGTTGGGCCGGTCCCGTCCAGGTGGAGAAAATCGCTGGTAAGAAAATCACCGTGGTCCCGATCCTGCGCGCCGGTATCGGCATGCTCGAAGGCGTTCTCAGCCTGATCCCGGGCGCCAAGGTCAGCGCCGTGGGCGTAGCCCGCAATGAAGAGACGCTGGAGGCCCACACCTACCTGGAAAAACTCGTTCCGGAAATCAACGAGCGCCTGGCGATGATCATCGACCCGATGCTGGCCACCGGCAGTTCCATGGTTGCCACCATCGACCTGCTGAAAAAAGCCGGTTGCCGGGACATCCGCGCCATGGTTCTCGTCGCTGCGCCCGAAGGCATTGCGGCCGTCGAGAAGGCCCACCCGGACGTGCAGATCTACACCGCATCCATCGACGAGCGCCTGAACGAACACGGCTACATCATCCCAGGCCTGGGCGATGCCGGTGACAAGATCTTCGGCACCAAGCAGAAGGACGCGTGAGCATGCAGGATGAATTCAACGACCCGCTTTGGCGCCAGATCCTGTCTGGCGCACAAATGCTCTTCGTGGCATTTGGCGCGCTGGTGTTGATGCCGCTGATCACAGGTCTTGATCCAAACGTCGCACTGTTCACCGCGGGCCTGGGCACGTTGCTGTTCCAGGTGGTGACAGGGCGGCAGGTGCCGGTATTCCTGGCGTCGAGCTTTGCGTTTATCACACCGATCATTCTCGCCAAGGGCCAATTCGGCCTCGCGGCGACCATGGGCGGCGTGATGGCGGCCGGTTTCGTTTATACCTTCCTGGGTCTGGCGGTGAAGGTCAAAGGCACCGGTTTCATTGACCGGCTGCTGCCGCCCGTGGTGATCGGGCCGGTGATTATTTCCATCGGCCTGGCCATGGCGCCCATCGCCGCCAATATGGCGATGGGTAAAGCCGGCGATGGTGCCGAGCTGATTCACTACCAGACGGCAATGATGATCTCGATGCCAGCGCTGCTGACCACGTTGATCGTGGCGGTGTTCGGCAAAGGTATTTTCCGCCTGGTGCCGATCATCTCCGGCGTGCTGGTGGGTTTTGCCATGTCGTTCTACTTTGGCGTGGTCGACACGGCGAAGATCGCCGCCGCACCATGGTTCGCCCTGCCCCACTTCACCGCGCCGGAATTCAACTGGCAGGCGATCCTGTTCATCGTCCCGGTGGCCCTGGCCCCGGCAATCGAGCATATCGGTGGTGTGATTGCGGTCGGCAGCGTGACCGGTCGCGACTACCTGAAGAAGCCCGGCCTGCATCGCACCCTGCTGGGCGACGGTATTGCCACCACGGCCGCCGGCCTGTTTGGTGGCCCGCCTAACACGACCTACGCGGAAGTGACTGGCGCGGTGATGCTGACCAAGAACTACAACCCGAAAATCATGACCTGGGCGGCGGTGTTTGCCATCAGCCTGGCGTTCATCGGCAAGTTCGGCGCACTGCTGCAGAGCATCCCCGTGCCGGTGATGGGCGGGATACTGTGCCTGCTGTTCGGTTCGATCGCGGCGGTGGGCATGAACACGCTGATCCGCCACAAGATCGACCTGGGTGAAGCGCGCAACCTGGTGATCGTGTCGGTGACATTGGTATTCGGGATTGGCGGTGTGCTGGTCGGCACCGGCACCGGCCCGGATGATTTCGGCCTCAAGGGCATCGCCCTGTGTGCGGTGGTAGCGATTGGCTTGAACCTGCTGCTGCCGGGCAATGATGGTTGGAAGAACAAGAAGCCGGATGAGCCGTTGATCTGACGGTTGAACCAATAAAAATGGGAGCCCACAGGCTCCCATTTTTGTTTCAAGCGTCGGTGTTACAGCTCACCAAGGCCATCGATCAACGCCTGGTTCTGCTCCGGCGTACCAATGCTGATCCGCAGGAACTGCGCAATCCGCGCCTGCTTGAAGTGCCGCACGATCACACCTTGCTCGCGCAATTTGGCCGCCAGGCCGGCAGCGTCGTGCTTGGGGTGACGAGCAAAGATAAAGTTCGCTGCCGACGGCAACACTTCAAAGCCCTTCGCCTCCAACTGCCCGACCACCTTGTCGCGGCTGTCGATCACCAACTGACACGTCTTGTCGAAATACTCACGGTCCTCGAACGCCGCCGCCGCACCGACAATCGCCAGGCGATCCAGCGGATAGGAGTTGAAGCTGTTCTTGACGCGCTCCAGCGCCTCGATCAGGTCCGGATGGCCCACGGCCAGGCCCACGCGCAAACCGGCCAGTGAGCGCGATTTGGACAGGGTCTGGGTCACCAGCAGGTTCGGGTAACGGTCCACCAGGCTGATCGCGGTTTCGCCGCCGAAGTCGATATAGGCTTCATCAACCACCACCACCGAATCCGGGCTGGCCTTGAGGATCTGCTCGACCGCATCCAGCGCCAGCACGGTGCCGGTCGGCGCGTTCGGATTGGGGAAAATGATCCCACCGTTGGGCTTGGCGTAGTCCGCCACACGAATCTGGAACTGCTCGTTCAGCGGCACCGGGTCGGATTGAATGCCATAAAGGCCGCAATACACCGGGTAGAAGCTGTAGCTGATGTCCGGGAACAGCAGCGGCAGGTCGTGTTGGAACAGGCCGTGGAAGATATGGGCCAGGACTTCGTCGGAACCGTTGCCGAGGAACACCTTGCTAGCATCGATCCCGTAATACTTGGCGACTGCCTGCTTGAGCAGGTCGCTGTTGGGGTCCGGGTACAGGCGCAGGTTGTCGTTCAACTCCGCCTGCATCGCCGCCAACGCCTTGGGCGATGGGCCGTAGGGGTTTTCATTGGTGTTGAGCTTGACCAGTTTGGTCAGCTTGGGTTGCTCGCCGGGCACGTAAGGCACGAGGTCCTTGACGAAAGGGCTCCAGAATTTGCTCATGTCTCAGTTCCCCTTCTCTTCAAGGATGCGGTATTCGGCGCTACGGGCGTGGGCGCTCAGGGATTCACCACGGGCCAGCACCGAGGCGGTCTTGCCCAGCTCGGAGGCACCCTGTGGCGAACAGAAGATGATCGATGAACGCTTCTGGAAGTCATACACCCCCAGCGGCGACGAGAAACGCGCAGTGCCGGACGTCGGCAGCACGTGGTTCGGGCCCGCGCAGTAGTCGCCCAGGGCTTCGCTGGTGTGGCGGCCCATGAAGATCGCACCGGCATGGCGGATCGACGGCAGCCAGGCTTGTGGATCGGCGACGGACAGCTCCAAGTGCTCCGGCGCGATGCGGTTGGCCACTTCGATGGCCTGCTCCATGTCACGCACCAGGATCAACGCGCCACGGCCATTGATCGACTTCTCGATGATCTCGGCGCGGTCCATGGTCGGCAGCAACTTGTTGATGCTGGCGGCGACCTGGTCGAGGAACGCGGCGTCCGGGCTGACCAGGATCGCCTGGGCGTCTTCGTCGTGCTCGGCCTGGGAGAACAGGTCCATGGCGATCCAGTCCGGATCGGTTTGGCCGTCGCACACCACGAGGATTTCCGACGGGCCGGCGATCATGTCGATACCGACCTGGCCAAACACGTGACGCTTGGCGGTGGCGACGTAGATATTGCCAGGGCCGACCACCTTGTCGACCTTCGGCACGCTTTCGGTGCCATAAGCCAAGGCGGCGACGGCCTGGGCGCCACCGATGGTGAACACGCGGTCGACACCGGCGATGCAGGCGGCGGCCAGCACCAATTCGTTGATTTCACCACGCGGAGTCGGCACCACCATGACCACTTCGGTCACGCCTGCCACTTTGGCCGGGATGGCGTTCATCAATACCGACGACGGGTAGGAAGCTTTACCGCCTGGCACGTACAAGCCGGCACGGTCCAGCGGCGTGACCTTCTGGCCCAGCACGGTGCCGTCGGCCTCGGTGTAGCTCCAGGAGTCTTGTTTCTGCTTTTCGTGGTAGCTGCGCACCCGTGCCGCCGCGACTTCCAGGGCTTCGCGCTGAGGTGCAGTGATGCGCGTCAGGGCCAGCTCCAGGCGTTCGCGGGGCAGGATCAGGTCGGACATCGACGCGACGTCCAGGCCATCGAACTGGCGGGTGAAGTCCACCAGCGCCGCATCACCGCGCTCGCGTACGGCCTTGATGATGTCGAGCACTCGCCCGTTGACCGACTCGTCGGACACGCTTTCCCAGCTCAGCAGATGATCCAGATGATGGGCGAAATCCGGGTCGGCAGCGTTGAGTCGGGCAATTGCAGTGGACGTGGTCATAGCGAGGGCCTCAATAGAATTGGCAAAAACTCAGGCGCCCTAAACTAGCAGTCGTTTCCGCTTGGGCACCTGAGAATTCTGGCTATGAGGCGGATAGACGGGCGCAGCCTTCCGGCTACGCGGGTAAGTCAACCGCGGTGTCGCGACTCCACTGCCTTGCGCAGGGTGTCGATCAACGCCTGGATACGGGCGTGCTGCATCTTCATCGAGGCTTTGTTGACGATCAGGCGGGAGCTGATGTCGGCAATGAAGTCTTGCGGCTCGAGGCCGTTGGCACGCAGGGTGTTGCCGGTGTCGACCACGTCGATGATCTTGTCAGCCAGGCCGATCAGCGGCGCCAGCTCCATCGAACCGTAGAGTTTGATGATGTCGACCTGACGACCCTGTTCGGCGTAGTAACGCTTGGCAACGTTGACGAACTTGGTCGCGACGCGCAGGCGGCCTTTAGGCTCGACGTCGCCAACACGGCCGGCGGTCATCAGCTTGCACAGGGCGATACGCAGGTCCAACGGCTCGTACAGGCCCTGGCCGCCGTATTCCATCAGCACGTCCTTACCGGCGACACCGAGGTCGGCCGCGCCATGTTCAACGTAGGTCGGCACGTCGGTAGCCCGCACGATCAACAGGCGAACGTCGTCCTGGGTCGTGGGGATGATCAGCTTGCGGCTCTTGTCCGGATTCTCGGTCGGCACGATGCCCGCTTCAGCCAGAAGCGGCAAAGTGTCGTCAAGGATGCGGCCCTTGGACAGTGCGATGGTCAACATGGGAAACGTCAGTCCTTCATCAGGCTATTGCTGCCCGGTCGCAAACGGCGCCGGACACAGATCGAGGCCATGACAGCCTCGATTTGGAACAAATTCAGCTAACAGCAAGCACAGCCCTGTGGCGAGGGAGCTTGTCGAAACGTCGAACCGTCCCGCTGGGTCGCGAAGCGGCCCCAAAAATCTTGGGAGCGCTTCGCACTCCAGCGGGAGCAAGCTCCCTCGCCACAGGTCACTCCGGGGACTAGCCCGGTACGCGGCGGATTTTTGCGCCGAGCATCTGCAGTTTTTCCTCGATGCACTCGTAGCCACGGTCTATGTGGTAGATGCGGTCGATCAAGGTGTCGCCTTCGGCGATCAGCGCCGAGATCACCAAGCTGGCCGAAGCCCGCAGGTCGGTGGCCATCACTGGCGCGCCCTTGAGTTTCTCGGTGCCGGTGACGATGGCGGTGTTGCCTTCGACCTGGATCTTCGCGCCCATGCGGTGCAGTTCATACACGTGCATGAAGCGGTTTTCGAAGATGGTCTCGATCACGGCACCGGTGCCTTCAGCAATGGCGTTCAACGAGATGAACTGCGCCTGCATGTCGGTCGGGAACGCCGGGTACGGAGCGGTTCGCACGTTGACGGCTTTAGGACGCTTGCCGTGCATGTTCAGCTCGATCCAGTCTTCGCCAGTAGTGATTTCGGCACCGGCTTCGCGCAGTTTTTCCAGGACCGCTTCCAGGATGGTCGGATCGGTGTCCTTGACCTTGACGCGGCCACCGGTCACGGCGGCGGCAACCAGGTAGGTGCCGGTCTCGATGCGGTCCGGCATCACTTTGTAGGTTGCGGTGTGCAGGCGCTCTACACCATCGATGGTGATGGTGTCGGTGCCGGCACCGGAAACCTTGGCACCCATGGCGTTCAGGAAGTTGGCCAGGTCGACCACTTCCGGCTCGCGCGCGGCGTTCTGCAGCACGCTGCGGCCTTTGGCCAGGGCAGCGGCCATCATGATGTTCTCGGTACCGGTCACGCTGACGGTATCAAAGAAGAAGTTCGCGCCACGCAGGCCGCCTTCCGGCGCCTTGGCCTTGATGTAGCCGCCTTCGACGTCGATGACTGCGCCCATGGCTTCAAGGCCACGGATGTGCAGGTCCACCGGACGCGAGCCGATGGCGCAACCGCCAGGCAGGGCGACTTCGGCTTCACCGAAACGGGCAACCATAGGGCCCAGCACCAGGATCGACGCACGCATGGTTTTCACCAGTTCGTACGGGGCGATCAGGGTCTTGATGGTGCGCGGGTCGATTTCGACGGCCAACTTCTCGTCGATCACCGGCTCAATGCCCATTCGACCGAACAGCTCGATCATGGTAGTGATGTCGTGCAGGTGCGGCAGGTTGGCCACGGTGACCGGGCCATCGCACAGCAGGGTCGCTGCCAGGATCGGCAAGGCGGAGTTTTTTGCACCGGAGATGCGAATCTCGCCATCAAGGCGGGCACCGCCGGTAATAATCAATTTATCCATAAGAATCTCGACGCCTTGGGGGCTCAGGTGCGCTCGGCCCAGGCCGCGCGGCTGAAAAATTTCATAGTGACCGCATGGATGCTGCCATCGGTGATCCACGGGTTCAAATGGGCATAGATCTGCTGTTGACGCTTGACCGGGCTCAATGCCGCCAGTTCATCGCTAATCACGTTCAGCTGGAAGTTGCAGCCTTCGCCTTCAACTTCAACGGTCGTTTCCGGCAGCTTTCCTTCAAGAAAGCTCTTAACTTCTAGGGCCTGCATGCTCAACCTCTATCGGCGCCCAGTGCGCGCGGGTCGCACATCATACAAAAAAGCCCCGCGCCTGCGAACCCCGCATAGCAGGACTCTGACGGGGGGCCTCTCTAATAATGTGTATTAAGGATGCGCCAGCAGCTCGGTCAACCCGGAAACTTCGGCGATTTCACGCATGTCTTCGGGCATTGCACGAATGCTGACCGGCTTTTTGGCCGCCTCAGCATCGCGTAAGAAGCACAGCAGCAACGACAAACCCACGCTGCTGGACTTGGTCACCGCCGAACAATCCAGCACCAGCGCGGGGGCGGAGCTGGTCTTGATCAGTGCCTGACCCTGCTTGCGCAGGTCAGGCCCCGTGCGGTAATCCAGCACGCCGCTGATGAACAGCTCGCCGGCATCGCCTAGACGAACAGCCGCCTCGGTCATTGCGCAGGCTTCCCGGCAGCTTGTTTGTCGGTTTCTTCCTTGGCCTTGGCGACTTCACCGGCCCAACCATTGATGGTCTTGTCCAGGTCGTTGCCATTGCGCTGCATGGCGTCGGCGAACTGATCACGGAACAGCTTGCCGATGTTGATACCGTTGATGATCACGTTACGCAGCTTCCACTCGCCGTTGACCTTCTCCAGGGTGTACTGCACCGGGTAGACGGCGCCGTTGTTGCCCTTGACGCTCATGTTGACGCTGGTGCGATCACCGGACTCATCACCGGCGGGAGCGACGGTAATGCCCTGGTTGTTGTACTCAAGCAGCGCATTGCCATAGAACTGGAACAGGCCACGCTTGAAGTTTTCCTGGAAGGTCTGCATCTGCGCCGGGGTCGCCTTGCGCGAATACTTGACGGTCATGATACTGCGGGAAATGCCCTCGGCATCGACGACCGGGCCGACAATGGTGTTGAGCGCGTCATAGAACTTACTCGGATCTTGCTTGTACTGCTCTTTATTGGCAGTCAGGTCAGCCAGCATTTTGCTGGTCGTGTCCTGCACCAGGTCGTGGGCAGAACCTGCAGCGTTAGCCATCAGCGGCAGCGCTGCCAACAACACCAGCAGGCCACGTCGCAAGGTAGAGATCATGAACAGATTCCTCATTTGGCGTCTTTATTGACCGTATTAAGCAGGAATTTACCGATCAGGTCTTCAAGCACCAGCGACGACTGTGTGTCGTGGATTGTCGAGCCATCCTTGAGCAGGGCTGTTTCCCCACCCACGCTGACACCGATGTATTTTTCGCCCAGCAGACCCGCAGTGAGGATAGATGCAGTGGAGTCAGTCGGCAGATTATCTACCTTCTTGTCCAGTTGCATGGTCACTCGCCCGGTGAAGCTGTCGCGGTCCAGATCGATTGCCGTGACCTTGCCGATGGTCACACCGGCCATGGTCACTTTAGCTCTGACAGTCAAACCGGCGATATTGTCGAAGTAAGCGTAAAGTTTATAAGTATCGGCGGTGGGGCTCGCCGACAGGCCACTGACGCGCAGGGCCAACAACAATAAAGCCAGGATGCCAGCCAGCAAGAAAAGGCCGACACCGATTTCTACAGTGCGGTTTTGCATCAGAAATCTCCAAACATCAAGGCGGTCAAAATGAAGTCAAGGCCCAGTACCGCCAGCGAGGCGTACACAACGGTCTTGGTGGTGGCGCGACTGATCCCTTCTGAAGTGGGCTCACAGTCGTAGCCTTGGAATACGGCGATCCAGGTGACGACGAAGGCGAAGACGATGCTCTTTATGATGCCGTTGAGCACGTCACCGCTGAAGGTCACGCTGTTTTGCATGTTGGCCCAGTAGGAGCCGTCGTAGACGCCCAGCCAGTCCACCGCCACCCACGAACCGCCCCAGATACCCACCACGCTGAAGATCATCGCCAGCAGTGGCAGGGAAATGAAGCCGGCCCACAGGCGTGGGGCAACAATGTACTTGAGCGGGTCCACGCCGATCATTTCCAGGCTGGACAGCTGTTCGGTGGACTTCATGTTGCCGATTTCGGCAGTCAGCGCCGAACCCGCACGCCCGGCGAACAGCAAGGCGGTCACCACCGGCCCCAGTTCACGCAACAGCGTCAGGGCGACCATCTGCCCGACCGCTTGCTCCGAACCGTAGCTGGAAAGAATATTGAAGCCCTGCAACGCCAGCACCATGCCGATGAACACCCCGGAGACCACAATGATCACCAGGGACATCACGCCGACCGAATGCAGCTGCTTGATAAGCAGGCCAAAGCCGCCACCAATGCCGCCGCGACCGAGCAGGGCGTGGAACAGGAAAATCGTCGAACGGCCGAGCACTTCGACAATGTCGATACCCGAGCGACCGAAAAGGCGAACCTTCTCGATAAGAGATGTCTTGCGCATCAGCGCTTCCCCAGAAGATCTGAGCGGTAATCCGCTGCCGGAAAGTGAAAAGGCACCGGGCCATCGGGATCGCCGGTCATGAATTGGCGAATGCGCGGGTTGTCGGCGTTCATCAGCTCTTCAGGCGTGCCCTGCCCCAGCACCTGGCCATCGCCGACGACATAGAGGTAATCGGCAATGCTCGCGGTTTCTGCAAGGTCATGGGAGACCACGATGCTGGTGATACCCAGCGCATCATTGAGCAGGCGGATCAAGCGCACCAGCACGCCCATGGCGATGGGGTCCTGGCCGACAAAGGGCTCGTCATACATGAGGATTTGCGGGTCGAGGGCGATGGCGCGCGCCAGGGCCACACGGCGCTTCATGCCGCCGGACAGTTCGTCAGGCATCAGGTCGATGGCACCGCGAAGCCCTACGGCCTGCAGTTTCAGCAACACAATGTCACGAATCATTTCATCGGACAGTTGGGTATGCACCCGCAGCGGAAAAGCCACGTTCTCGAACACGTCGAGGTCGGTAAACAGCGCACCGCTCTGGAACAGCACGCCCATATGCTTGCGCGCATCGAACAGGTCGCTGCGCGACAGCGTCGGCAGGTTCTGGCCATTGACCCACACTTCGCCGGCACTGGGCCGCAATTGCATGCCCATCAGGCGCAACAGGGTGGTCTTGCCGCAACCGGAAGGCCCCATGATGCCCGTGACCTTGCCGCGCGGAATGCGGATATCGACGTTATTGAAGATGCTGCGCGTCCCGCGCTTGAAGGTCAGTCCCTTCAGCTCGACCGCGTAGGCGTTATCGGCACTCATCTAAACTCCTTGGGATGCAGCCTCTCACTCAGACACCACGCTTGCGACAAACGTTTGCAACCGTTGTGCAATAGTTGGCACGTGGGCTGGGCGGACCGAACTGGCGGCGAACTATATCACTGCTGGTACAAGGCGCCCAAGGCCGGAACAGCGCTTGTTCAGATTGGGGACAGGGAAAAATCGTTGCTTAGGATGAATCTCAGGCGCATTGCGAACAAACCCTGACGAACTAGCGTGAGGGAATTGATCATTACCGCTATAATCGCCGACTTTTCGTCAGGCTATACGATTTCAGACATGAGCCAATCCAGCGACCTTATTCAATCCGCACAACGCACCATCCGCCTCGAGCTTGAAGCCGTAGAAGGCTTGCTGGCGCATATCGACGCAGATTTCGTACGCGCCTGCGAGATGATTCTGGCCAGCAAAGGCCGCGTTGTCGTGGTCGGCATGGGCAAGTCGGGCCACGTCGGCAACAAGATCGCCGCCACCTTGGCCAGCACCGGGACCACCGCTTTTTTCGTGCACCCGGCCGAAGCCAGCCACGGCGACATGGGCATGATCACCAAGGATGACATTATCCTGGCGCTGTCCAACTCCGGCACAACCAACGAAATCGTGACCCTGCTGCCGCTGATCAAGCGCCTGGGCATCCAGATGATCAGCCTCACCGGCAATCCGGATTCGACGCTGGCCAAGGCCGCCGAAGTGAACCTGAATGTTCACGTGGCCCACGAAGCCTGCCCGCTGAACCTGGCACCTACCTCCTCCACCACCGCCGCACTGGTGATGGGCGACGCCCTGGCCGTGGCGCTGCTGGAAGCCCGCGGGTTTACCGCGGAAGACTTCGCGTTTTCCCATCCGGGTGGCGCCTTGGGCCGTCGCCTGCTGTTGAAAGTGGAAAACGTCATGCATTCCGGTGATGAATTGCCCCACGTCCAGCGCGGCACCTTGCTGAAGGACGCGCTGATGGAAATGACCCGCAAGGGCTTGGGCATGACCGTGATCCTGGAAGCCGACGGCCGCCTGGCCGGGGTCTTCACCGACGGCGACCTGCGTCGCACCCTGGACCGCACCATTGATATCCACACCGCCACCATCGACGCGGTGATGACCCCCCACGGCAAGACCGCCCGTCCCGAGATGCTGGCAGCCGAAGCCTTGAAAATCATGGAAGACCACAAGATCGGCGCACTGGTGGTGGTCGATGGCAATGACCACCCGATCGGCGCCCTGAACATGCACGACTTGCTGCGTGCGGGAGTGATGTAAATGACCAGCGACCTGCTGCAACGCGGCAAGAACATCAAACTGGCGATTTTCGACGTTGATGGCGTGCTGACCGATGGCCGCCTGTACTTCCTCGAAGACGGCAGCGAATTCAAGACGTTCAACACCCTCGACGGCCAGGGCATCAAGATGCTGATGGCGTCGGGCGTGCAAACGGCGATTATCAGCGGCCGGAAAACCCCCGTTGTGGAACGCCGCGCACAAAACCTGGGGATTCCTCACCTGTATCAGGGCCGCGAGGATAAACTGGTGGTTCTGGACGAGCTTCTTGGCCAACTCAACCTAAGCTATGAGCAGGTCGCCTATTTGGGCGATGACCTGCCAGACCTGCCGGTGATCCGTCGAGTGGGCTTGGGCATGGCCGTCGCCAATGCGGCGGCGTTTGTTCGCGAGCACGCCCATGGCATCACCACCGCCCGTGGCGGCGAAGGTGCCGCCCGCGAGTTCTGCGAGCTGATTCTGCGTGCCCAGGGCAGCCTTGAAGCGGCCCACGCCGCCTACTTATAGAGCGTTTTATGCTGAGCAAAAAGATTCGCAACTTCCTGCTATTCGGGGTCATCGCCGCGCTGTTCCTGGCGGTGGGCTACTGGAATATCAGCCCGGAGCGCTTTCTCGACCAGCCTGCTGCGCAGGTTGACGAGGGGGCTATCGACTATTACGCCACCAATGCCAAGAGCGTGCAGTTCCTGCCCGACGGCAAGGTGCAGTACGAGATGACCTCGGACAAGGTCGAGCACGTCAAGGCCAGCGAAATCACCCTGCTGACCAACCCGGACATGAATATTTACCGCGGCACCGAGTTCCCGTGGCACGTCACCAGCAAGCGTGGCGAGGTCAACCCGGACGGTACCGAGGTGGAACTGATCGACTCGGTGCGCGTTGCGCGCACTGACGATAAAAATCGTGAGACCGTGATTACCAGCAGTCGCATGACCGTATTCCCGCAGAAGCAATATGCGCAGACCGAGCAAGACGTTAGAATCGACGGCGCTGGCGGTGTATCGACTGGCAAGGGAATGAAAGCGTATTTGAAAGAAAGCAGGATACACCTGCTATCGAACGTAAGAGGACAGTATGAGGCTCGTTAAAACTCTCCCTATTTTGCTCGGCCTGGGCGCAGCACTGGGAAGCGTGAGCGCCTGGGCTCTGCCGAACGATAGCCAGCAGCCGATCCACATCTCGGCCGACGATGCGCAGCTGGATGACAAGCAAGGCGTTGCCACCTACACCGGCGGCGTGATCATCACCCAGGGTTCGATGAAAATCACCGGTAATACCGTGACGCTTACGCGCACCAAGACCGGCGATATCGATGTCGTGACCTCGGTAGGCAACCTGGCTTACTTCGAACAGAAGCAGTCGCCCACCGACACGGGCCCGATGAAAGGCTATGGCAAGACCATCCAGTACCACGCCCAGCAAAACCGCATCGTACTGATCGACCAGGCCAAGGTGCTCAGCCCCGATGGCAACTCCACGGAAGGTGAGAAAATCACCTATGACACCGTGAAACAGATCGCTAACGCCGGTCGTGCCAATGGCAACAAGGTCACCGCGCCTCGTCCACGCATCGACATGGTTATCCAGCCGAAGAAGAAGGCCGAGTAATGGCAACCCTGAAAGCCCAGCATCTGGCCAAGGCCTATAAAAGCCGTCAGGTCGTGCGCGACGTCAGCTTGTCGATCGACAGCGGCCAGATCGTCGGCTTGCTCGGCCCCAACGGCGCCGGCAAGACCACTTGCTTCTACATGATCGTCGGCCTGGTCCAGGCGGACCAGGGTCGCGTCCTGATCGACGACCTCGACGTGAGCCACCAGCCGATGCACGGCCGTGCGCGCGCCGGTATCGGCTATCTCCCGCAGGAGGCGTCAATCTTCCGCAAACTGTCGGTCGCCGATAACATCATGGCGATCCTCGAGACCCGCAAGGAGCTCGACCGTGATGGCCGTCGCAAGGAGCTGGAGAGCCTGCTGCAGGAATTCCACATCAACCACATCCGCGACAACCTCGGTATGAGCTTGTCTGGTGGTGAGCGTCGCCGTGTAGAAATCGCCCGCGCCCTGGCCACGGCACCCAAGTTCATCCTGCTGGACGAACCGTTTGCCGGCGTTGACCCGATCTCGGTCGGCGACATCAAGCAGATCATCCACCACCTCAAGGCCAAGGGCATTGGCGTGTTGATCACTGACCACAACGTCCGTGAGACCCTCGATATCTGCGAAACCGCGTATATCGTCAACGATGGTCAACTGATCGCCGAAGGTGATTCCGCTACCATCCTGGCCAACGAACTGGTCAAGGAAGTGTACCTGGGTCACGAGTTCCGCCTGTAAACACCGTGGTGTCACGGCCGTTTGCCGAGGTGCGCGGGAGTCAATGAAAACCTCCGGATTTTTATTGTTACCGCGCTCTAGGCAAAGCCCCCGACATCAGGCATATAATTTGCTTATGTTTGGCGCTCACGCGCCCTGTCGTGGATGGCGCATTGCGCCGGCGAATAAGGTGTTAAGCCCCTGCCATGAAACCATCGCTAGTCCTGAGAATGGGCCAGCAGCTGACGATGACACCGCAGCTGCAACAGGCCATCCGCCTGCTCCAATTGTCGACCTTGGACCTGCAACAGGAAATCCAGGAGGCCCTGGAGTCCAATCCGATGCTCGAACGCCAGGAAGAAGGCGACGACTTCGATAACGCAGACCCGCTGGCCGATAACATCGAGCAAAAACCCAATTCCGACGTGCAGGAACCCTCCTATCAGGAAACCGCCCCTACGGTGGATAACCTCGAGGAAGGCGAATGGAACGAACGCATCCCCAACGAGCTTCCTGTCGACACGGCCTGGGAAGACGTCTACCAGACCAGCGCCAGCAGCCTACCCAGCAACGACGATGACGAGTGGGACTTCACCACCCGCACCTCCGCCGGTGAAAGCCTGCAGAGCCATTTGCTGTGGCAACTGAACCTGGCGCCGATGTCGGACACCGACCGTCTGATCGCCGTGACCCTGATCGATTGCATCAACAACCAGGGTTATCTAGACGAGACGCTTGAAGAGATTCTTGAAGCCTTCGACCCGGAACTGGATATCGAGCTGGACGAGATTGAAGCCGTCCTGCACCGCATCCAGCAGTTCGAGCCTGCTGGAATCGGCGCGCGCACTCTCAGCGAATGCCTGCTGCTGCAATTGCGCCAACTGCCAGCCAAGACACCTTGGCTCGCCGAGGCCCAGCGTCTGGTCACCGATTACATCGACCTGCTGGGCAGCCGCGACTACAGCCAGTTGATGCGCCGCATGAAGCTCAAGGAAGACGACCTGCGCCAGGTCATCGAGCTGGTACAGAGCCTCAACCCGCGCCCAGGCTCGCAAATCGAGTCCAGCGAAGCCGAATACGTGGTGCCTGACGTGATCGTGCGCAAGGACAACGAGCGCTGGCTGGTGGAGCTGAACCAGGAGTCGGTGCCACGCCTGCGGGTCAATCCGCAATATGCCGGTTTCGTGCGTCGCGCCGACACCAGCGCCGACAACACCTTCATGCGCAACCAGTTGCAGGAAGCGCGCTGGTTCATCAAGAGCCTGCAAAGCCGCAACGAAACCCTGATGAAAGTGGCCACCCAGATCGTCGAGCACCAGCGCGGCTTCCTGGAGTACGGCGACGAAGCCATGAAACCGCTGGTGCTGCATGACATCGCCGAAGCGGTGGGCATGCATGAATCGACGATTTCCCGGGTCACCACGCAGAAATTCATGCATACCCCACGGGGTATTTATGAACTGAAATACTTTTTCTCAAGCCACGTCAGCACCTCCGAAGGCGGTGAATGCTCGTCCACGGCGATCCGCGCGATCATCAAAAAACTGGTTGCCGCGGAAAATCAGAAAAAGCCATTGAGTGACAGTAAGATCGCTGGTTTACTGGAGGCACAAGGCATTCAGGTCGCCCGTCGAACCGTCGCCAAGTACCGCGAGTCCCTCGGGATCGCGCCTTCCAGCGAGCGTAAGCGTTTGATGTGACGGGCGGGCCACAGCGTTCCAGTGGTGGGTATTCCTGCCCACCGCTTTATGCACTGGCAACGAAGGAGAAGCTGTATGCAAGTCAACATCAGTGGACACCAGCTGGAAGTCACCAAACCCCTGCGTGAATACACCGAAAGCAAGCTGAACAAGCTGGCAGGGCATTTTGACAAAATCACCAACGTGCAGGTCATCATGGAGGTCGATAAGCTCAAGCAGAAAATCGAGGCCACCCTGCACGTACCGAATGCAAAGCTGGTCGCCAATGCGGAGCATGAAGACATGTACGCGGCGATTGACTCGCTCTACGACAAGCTTGACCGCCAACTCATAAAGCATAAGGAAAAGAATCTGCACCTGATGCAAGGTACAGGTCGTTAACCCTCCCCCCATGATCCGACTTGAAACCATCCTGACCCCCGGCCGTTCCCTCGTGAACTTGCCGGGCGGCAGCAAGAAGAAAGCCCTCGAACAAATTGCCAACCTGATCGCGCGCGAAGTGCCGGATCTGGAGATGCAAGATGTCTTCGACGCGCTGATTGCCCGTGAAAAACTCGGTTCCACCGGTTTTGGCAACGGCATCGCCATTCCTCACTGCCGTCTCAAGGGCTGCGAAACCCCCGTCAGCGCCCTGCTGCACCTGGAAGCCCCCATTGATTTCGATGCGATCGACGGCGCCCCGGTTGACCTGCTGTTCGTTCTGCTGGTCCCGCAAGCCGCCACCGATGCGCACCTGGAACTGCTCCGGCAGATCGCCAGCATGCTCGACCGCAAGGAAGTACGTGACAAACTGCGCAGTGCCAGCAGCAACGAGGCGCTGTATCAGGTTGTCCTGGATGAACAGAACGGGCAGTAACCATGCGTTTGATCATCGTCAGCGGCCGCTCCGGCTCGGGTAAAAGTACCGCCCTCAATGTGCTTGAGGACAACGGTTTCTATTGCATCGACAACCTGCCCGCCGGCCTGCTGCCGGAACTGGCGGAACGCGCGTTGATCCACACCGAACTGGCGCAACCCCTGGTCGCCGTTTCGATTGATGCCCGCAACCTGCCCAGCCACCTTGAGCGATTCCCGCAATTGCTCGAGGAAGTACGGGCCAAGCACATTCATTGCGACGTGCTGTACTTGGACGCCGATGAAGAGACCCTGCTCAAGCGGTTCTCCGAAACCCGCCGGCGTCACCCCCTCAGCAGCCCTCACCGCTCCCTGGCCGAAGCCATCGAAGACGAAACCAAGCTGCTGGGCCCGATCATTGACCTCGCCGACCTCAAGATCAACACCACCAGCCTCAACCTGTACCAGTTGCGTGATGCCATCAAGCTGCGCCTGCTGAACCAGCCGGAGCCGGGTACGGCGTTTCTGGTGGAGTCGTTTGGGTTCAAGCGCGGCATGCCAGTGGACGCCGACCTGGTGTTCGATGTGCGCTGCCTGCCCAACCCTTACTGGAAGCCGGAACTGCGTGAACAGTCGGGGCTGGATCAGCCCGTGGCCGATTACCTGGCCGCGCAACCGGATGTGGAGGAGATGTTCCAGGACATCTCCAGCTACCTGCTCAAATGGCTACCGCGTTTTGCCGCAAGCAACCGCGCCTATGTCACCATTGCCATCGGCTGCACCGGCGGGCACCACCGCTCCGTCTACTTGACCGAGCGCCTGGGCCAGGTGTTGCAACAAACCCTCAAGAACGTCCAGGTCCGCCACCGCGACCTTAGCTGAAAGGAACACCTTCGCGATGCCCGCTCTGGAAATTGAAATCATCAACAAACTGGGCCTGCACGCCCGTGCCTCGGCCAAATTCGTCGGCGTGGCCGGGCAGTTTCCCTGCCAGATCCGCGCCGGTCGCACGCCAGAGTCCATGGTCGACGGTAAAAGCATCATGGCGATGATGATGTTGGCAGCCGGCAAGGGCACCAAGATTCATTTGAAGACAGAAGGTGAGCAGGAAGACGAAGCGATGGCCGCACTGGTAGCGCTGATCAATAACTTCTTTGATGAGGGTGAGTAAGCTCACCCTTTGAGACAGGCGTGAAGCCGCAACGGCTTCACCCCAACGCGGTATCCATCACCATCATCAAGCAGAACCCGATGCACAGCCCCAGGCTGGCGAGTTTTTCGTGGCCATTGCGTCGTGACTCGGGGATCACTTCGTGAGTCACCACCAACAGCATCGCGCCGGCTGCCAGGGCCAGCCCCAGCGGTAAGAGCACCTCGGCCAGGCTCACCAACCAGGCGCAGAGCACAGCAAATACCGGCTCCACCAGACCTGATGCCGCGCCGATCAGGAACGCCTTGACCCGCGACATCCCCGCCCCGGCCAACACCAACGCAATCACCAGCCCTTCGGGCACATCCTGCAAGGCAATGCCCATGGCCAGGCTGTCGGCATCCGGCATGCCACCGCCCGCCGAGACGCCGACCGCCATACCCTCCGGGATGTTGTGGGCGATGATGGCAAACACGAACAGCCAGATACGCGGCGGAATCACCGGTTTTTCCGGCGTGCCCACCAGCATTTCCGGGCTGGCGCCGGAGACCTTGCGATCCACCAGATACAGCCCGAAAGCACCCAACATGATGCCAAAACTGATCAAACCACTGGCGCCCCAGGGCGAAAGGCCCAGGCCTTCAGCCGCGGCAATGCCCGGCACGATCAGCGAAAACGCTGTCGCCGCCAGCATGACTCCAGCCCCAAACCCCAGCAGCGTATCGCTCAACGCCACCGGCATCCGTCGAATGACCAGCACCGGCACCGCACCGAGCGCCGTGCCGAGTGCGCAGATGGATCCGCCCTGCAGGGCGCGCAGAATGCGCGGTTCCAGGTTCAGCCAGGCCAGCCCATGGGCCACCAGCAATGCAGTACCTGCCAACAGCAGCAGCGAGCCAAACGCATAACGAAACATCCGCCCGCTGCTGATCGCCAGTGTTTCAGTGCCCATAGTCGGCCTTAGATCTTGTTATGAAGGTGAATATCAGGCCACGGCGGCCTGATAGCGTGCGGCGACTTCTGGCCAGTTGATAACACTGTAGAAGGCATTGATGTATTCCGGACGGCGGTTCTGGTACAGCAGGTAGTAGGCGTGCTCCCACACGTCCAGACCTAGTATCGGCGTGTTGCCGTTCATCAGCGGGCTGTCCTGGTTACCGCTGCTTTCCACCACCAAGGTCTTTTGCGGGGTGACGCTCAGCCAGGCCCAGCCGCTGCCGAAACGGGTCAACGCGGCCTTGGTGAAAGCCTCCTTGAAGCTGTCGAAGCCGCCCAGTTGTTCGTCGATGGCTTTGCCCAGTACGCCCTCGGGCTTGCCGCCGCCTTTAGGCGACATCACCGCCCAGAACAGCGAGTGGTTGGCATGCCCACCGCCCTGATTGATCACCGCTGCGCGCAGTTTTTCTGGCAGTTGCTGCACGCTGGAGACCAGCTTCTCGACCGGCCAGCCGGCGAACTCGGTGCCCTCGACGGCGGCGTTGAGGTTGTTGATGTAGGTCTGGTGATGCTTGGTGTAGTGGATTTCCATGGTTTGCGCATCGATATGCGGTTCCAGGGCGTCATAGGCGTAAGGCAATGCAGGCAGGGTATAAGTCATATCAATGTGCTCCGTAATGAGGAGTGGCGGGTTGCGCCGCAGCGCCACCCAACAGGCGATGAGTGCGCGGGTACTCGCCGTGATCGCTGATGAAATTCAATAGCTCGACGTAGGTCTTGCTGCTCTGACGCAACGCCGCTTCGCGCAATTGCGGGCTCAGACGCGAGTCCTGCATGGTCTGCAACAAGCGCTGATGGATAGCGCACAGGTACTCAGCGCTCTCCTCCGGCTGGTTCAGGCGCAGGTGCAGGTCCGCCAGGTTGTGATGGGAAATGACGCAAGCCGCCACTGCTTCGTCGGCATCCGCCCAGCGTTCGAACAACACTTGGGCCAGGGCCAGGGCTTGCAAATAGGCCTCGCGAGCGTCAACCAACTCGCCCGCCATAAAGCAGCGATTGGCCCGTTCGATCGTGCGTTTCCAGTGCTCCATGGTGAGCCTCCAAAGCAGGGTCGGTGATTACACACCGCCAGCGGTGAGCTTTTCCGGGTCCAGCAGGATCTCCAGTTGGCTGCGCGGCAAGTCCGTGTGTTCAAGGGCGACGTCAATCACCGGACGGCCTTGTTGATAGGCCTTCTTGGCGATTTCAGCAGCCTTTTGGTAACCGATGATCGGGTTGAGTGCGGTCACCAGGATCGGGTTGCGCGACAGCGCTTCCTTGAGCTTGGCTTCGTTGACCTTGAAGCTGGCGATGGCCTTGTCGGCCAGCAAACGGCTGGAATTGGCCAGCAATTCCAGGCTGCTGAGCAGGTTCTGCGCGATGATCGGCAGCATCACGTTCAGCTCGAAGTCGCCTGACTGACCGGCGACGGTGATCACCGTGTCATTGCCGATGACCTGAGCGGCAACCATTGCCGTGGCTTCCGGAATTACCGGGTTGACCTTGCCGGGCATGATCGAAGAGCCCGGCTGCAAGCCTTCCAGCTCGATTTCACCCAGGCCGGCGAGTGGGCCGGAGTTCATCCAGCGCAGGTCGTTGGCGATTTTCATCAGCGACACGGCGGTGGCTTTCAACTGGCCAGAGACTGCGACGGCTGTGTCCTGCGAGCCAATCAGGGCAAACAGGTTCTTGCCGGGTGTGAATTTCACGCCGGTCAGGCTGCTCAACTGCTGGCTGAACCGTGCAGCGAATTCCGGGTGTGCGTTGATCCCGGTGCCGACTGCCGTACCACCTTGGGCCAGTGCTTGCAGGCTCGGCAGAAGATCTTGCAGGTGACCGATATTGGCCTTGAGCTGCTGCGCCCAACCGTTGAGCACCTGGCTCATGCGTACGGGCATGGCGTCCATCAGGTGCGTACGGCCGGTCTTGATGAACGGGTGAACCTCTTCGGCTTTCCGCTCGATGACCTGTACCAGGTGCAGCAGGGCCGGGAGGGTTTGCTCATGCAGGACCAGCGCGGCACTGACGTGGATCGTGGTCGGGATGATGTCGTTGCTGCTCTGGCCGCAGTTCACGTGGTCGTTGGGGTTGACCGACTCGCCGAGCAAGCGCGTGGCCAGGGTGGCAATCACTTCGTTGGCGTTCATGTTGGAGCTGGTGCCGGAGCCAGTCTGGAAGATATCCACCGGAAAATGCGGCATGAAGTCGCCTTCCAGCAAACCTTGGGCGGCGTCGACGATGGCCTTGCCCTGCCCTTCGCTGATTTGCTTGAGGTCGACGTTGACCTTGGCGGCAGCCGCCTTGGCCAGGATCAGAGCGCGAATGAATTGCGCCGGCATGCGTTGATGACTGATCGGGAAATTGTTCACCGCGCGCTGGGTTTGCGCACCGTACAAGGCCTCGGCAGGTACTTGCAGTTCGCCCATGCTGTCGCGTTCGATACGGGTGTTACTCATCGTTAGATCCTTGCACCAGGTCAGAAACAGAAAGGGAGGGCAGCAATTCGCAGGTCGCCAATCGCCACGCAAAGGACTGCCAGCGCTTGAGGCGGCAGGCGCAGTGGGAGAGTTTTTCCAGGTCGCGCAGAGGGCGCCAGGCCTGGTCCAGGCACAGGGAGCGCCAATGCCAGGGCAGCGCGATGTCGCTGGCGGTATCGAGCAGCAGGCGGAATGAAGTTTCTGCGATCGTCCACGGATGGGTCGCCGTGCAGCACGCTAGGTATCGACCCTCATTGAGGTAATGTTCGATCAGGCGCGGCTCGTTGGGGTCGAGGCCGCAGCGAATCTGGCGACTCATCCAGCGCCAGCTCTCCAAGTAAGGATCCTCATGCAGGACAGAACTCATGATCCACGCTCATTCGGTAATGATATTTATTATTAAATGATATTGAGAATCAAAACAATAGCGGCAGATTGATCCGCTTGCAAAACGCCCACAAAAAAAGGCGCGCCACCTGATAGATGGCGCGCCTTTTTGGCTTACGCGTTAGAGGGATTAGCTGCCGGCGACAGTCATCCGCTCTATCAACACCGAACCTGTGCGAATGTTGCTGCGCAATTCCAGATCATTACCCACGGCGACGATCTGCTTGAACATGTCGCGCATATTGCCGGCGATGGTCACTTCCTGGACGGCAAACTGGATCTCGCCATTTTCCACCCAGAAACCCGCCGCGCCGCGGGAGTAATCACCGGTGACCATGTTCAGGCCATGGCCCATCAGCTCAGTCACCAGCAAGCCGCGCCCCATGCGCCGCAGCAGCGCCGCCTGGTCTTCATCGCCATGGGTAACGAACAGGTTGTGTACACCACCGGAGTTTGCGGTGCTTGGCAGGCCCAGCTTGCGACCGGCGTAGGTGCCCAACACGTAAGACACCAACTCGCCCTTCTCGACGAACGGCTTGGCATAGGTCGCCAAACCATCACCGTCGAACGACGTACTGCCCATGGCGCGCATCAAGTGCGGGCGCTCATCAATGGTCAGCCATTCCGGGAACAGCTTCTGGCCAATCGCCCCCTCCAGGAACGAAGATTTGCGGTACAAGTTGCCACCGGAAATCGCCCCCAGGAAACTGCCAAACAGCCCACCGGCCAGTTCTGCCGAAAACAGCACCGGCACTTCACAGGTCGGTACCGGGCGTGCGCCCAGACGGCTCGCCGCACGCTGCGCGGCGCGCTGGCCAATACTGACCGGGTCCGCCAGCAACTCGCCCTGGCGGTTCACGTCATACCAGTAATCGCGTTGCATCTGGCCATCAGCCTCGGCGATCATCACGCAGCTCAAGCTATGGCGGGTGGACGCATAACCACCGATAAAGCCATGGCTGTTGCCATACACACGGCAACCTTGATGCGTACTCAACGTGGTGCCATCCGCATTCTTGATGCGGGCATCGGCGTCGAACGCGGCGGCTTCGCAGATCAGCGCCTTTTCAATGGCCTGTTCGGGGGTGATGTCCCAGGCGTGAAACAGATCGAAGTCCTTCAGGTCCTTGGCCATCAGCGCCTTGTCGGCCAGGCCCGAGCTTTCGTCCTCGGAGGTGTGCTTGGCGATTGCCAACGCAGCCGCCACCGTCTCGCGAATCGCCTCCGGACCGCTGGCCGAGGTACTGGCCGAACCTTTGCGTTGCCCGACATACAAGGTGATACCAAAACCCTGGTCGCGGTTGAACTCAACGGTTTCCACTTCCCGCTGGCGCACCGACGTCGACAGCCCCTGCTCCAGCGACACCGCCACTTCACAGGCACTGGCCCCCTGGCGCTTGGCCTCGGCAAGGATCTGCTCGACTTGTTCCTGCAGTGCCGGTAACGCTTGCGGACCGACGCTTTGGGCTGCACTCATGGTTTTCTCCACTCAAATTCTGCTTTCGGTTAAGGCCATCGAGCGACCGGGCCGGACAAGCGGCCCCCGACTGGTTATCATGGCGGCGTTTCTTTGCGGACTGCCACCATGGTTGATTCTTACGACGACTCCCTCGATGGGGAGAAAAGCAAAACCCAGGTCAAACGTGAGCTGCATGCTCTGGTTGACCTCGGCGAGCGCCTTACAACGCTCAAAAAAGACTTGATTGCAAAACTGCCACTGACCGACGAAATGCGTCGTGCCCTGGCCGATGCGCCCAAGCACACCGCGAATATCGCGCGTAAACGGCACATCTCGTTTATCGGCAAACTCATGCGCGATCAGGACATCGACGCCATTCTGACCTTGCTCGATCAAACCGATGCCTCGACTCGCCAGTACAACGAACGCTTCCATAACCTGGAACGTTGGCGTGACCGCCTGATCTCGGGCGATGACGCGGTGCTGGAGAAATTCGTGGTGGACTACCCGGACGCGGACCGCCAGCAACTGCGCTCCCTGATCCGTCAGGCCCAGCACGAACTGGCGCATAACAAGGCGCCGGCCACCAGCCGTAAAATCTTCAAGTACATCCGTGAGCTGGACGAGACTCAACGCGGCCTGCGCTGATCCTCTTCCCCGGGTGGCGGTTTTCGCCACCCGAAGCTCCACCTTTCTTACGACCCCGTGCCACCCACGGTGATCGCATCAATCTTCAGCGTTGGCTGGCCGACACCCACCGGTACCGACTGCCCGTCTTTCCCGCAGGTGCCTACGCCACTGTCCAGCGACAGGTCGTTACCGACCATCGACACCTTGCTCATGGCTTCCGGACCGTTACCGATCAACGTCGCACCTTTGACCGGCGCGGTGATCTTGCCGTCTTCGATCAGGTACGCCTCGCTGGTGGAGAACACGAACTTGCCGCTGGTGATATCCACCTGGCCACCACCGAGGTTGGCACAGTAGATACCGCGCTTCACCGAAGCGATGATCTCGGCCGGGTCGCTTTCGCCACCGAGCATGTAGGTGTTGGTCATGCGCGGCATCGGCAGGTGCGCATAGGATTCACGGCGTCCGTTACCGGTGCGCGCCACGCCCATCAGGCGGGCGTTGAGCTTGTCTTGCATGTAGCCCTTGAGCACGCCGTTTTCAATCAGGGTGGTGCACTCGGTCGGGGTGCCTTCGTCGTCGACGCTCAGCGAGCCCCGGCGACCGGCCAGGGTGCCGTCATCGACGATGGTGCAGAGTTTGGACGCAACCATTTCACCCATGCGCCCGCTGTAGGCCGAACTGCCCTTACGGTTGAAGTCACCTTCCAGGCCATGGCCGACCGCTTCGTGCAGCAGCACGCCGGACCAGCCCGAACCCAACACCACCGGTAAAGTGCCGGCCGGCGCTGGAATGGCTTCCAGATTGACCAGCGCCTGGCGCAACGCTTCACGGGCGTACCCCATGGCACGGTCGTCGGTGAGGAAATAACGGTAGTCGGTACGCCCGCCGCCGCCATGACCACCGCGCTCGCGGCGACCGTTCTGTTCGACGATCACACTGACATTGAAACGCACCAACGGGCGTACATCCGCCGCCAGGCCGCCGTCGGTGGAGGCCACCAAAATGCGCTCCCACACACCGGCCATGCTCACGGTGACCTGCTGGATACGCGGGTCCAGCGCACGGGTGGCGGCGTCGATACGCTTGAGCAGCTCGACCTTTTCGGCCCGGCTGATCACTTCCAGAGGGTTATCCGGCGCGTACAACTGCGCCACGTCCTGGGTGCTGAACGCCTGCACCGTGCCATTTTGCCCGGCCCGGGAGATCGAGCGCGCGGCACGCGCCGCCAGGCCCAAGGCCTCCAAGGTGATCGCGTTGCTGTAGGCAAAGCCGGTTTTTTCACCGGATTGCGCGCGCACGCCCACTCCCTGATCGAGGTTGAAACTGCCTTCCTTGACGATGCCGTCTTCCAGGGCCCAGGACTCGGAAATCTGCCCCTGGAAATACAGGTCGGCCGCGTCGATGCCCGGCCCGGCCAGGTCGCCGAGTACGGTTTGCAAGCTTTCGATGGTCACGCCACCGGGTGCCAGGAGGTGATCACTGACTGAGGACAACAACTCGCTCATAGGTATGGCCTTAAATTCATCGTTCCGAAGCAGGTCGCTGTGCGCCCTGCGAGAAAAAGCGCCGATGGTTGACCACCGGCATGCGCGCCCTTATCGACGCTTGTTCAGTGCTATCGCGTGCGGCCAGCAACACCGCTTCGCCTTGATCCTGTTGTGCCAGCACCCGCCCCCAGGGGTCGACAATCGCCGCATGACCATGGGTTTCCCGTGGCCCCGGATGCACACCGCCTTGAGCGGCCGCCAGCAGGTAGCACTGGGTCTCGATGGCGCGTGCGCGAATCAGCACATCCCAGTGCGCCGCGCCGGTCACCGCCGTAAACGCCGACGGCGCGGTAATCAATTCAGCCCCTGCCGCGCGCAACTCGCTGTACAGCTCAGGGAAGCGCAGGTCGTAACACACCGTCAGGCCCAAGCGGCCGACGGGCGTGTCCGCCACCACCACATTGCCTCCGAAAGCATAGTCGTCGGATTCGCGATAACGGCCACGGGCATCGGCGACATCCACATCGAACAGGTGCAACTTGTCGTAACGGGCAACGATTTCACCCTGATCATCGACCAGCAATGAGCAGGCATTGGACTTGGCGTTTGGCTGGTCCTTTGGCGGCAGCGGCAAAGTGCCTGCCACTATCCATAAGGTGAGGTCGCGGGCGGTCTGTTTCAACCACGGCAGGATCGGGCCTTCGCCCAGTGCTTCGGCGCGACCGATGTCGGCCACATCGCGGCGGCCCATGGCGGCGAAGTTTTCCGGCAATACTGCCAGCTTCGCACCGCCCGCGGCCGCTTGCTCCAGCAGACGCCGGGCCTGGGCCAGGTTGGCCAGCACATCGCTTTGGCTGACCATTTGAATTACCGCAAAGGACATGGGCCGTCTCTCCGTCAAGGGCATGCGGCCATGCTACTCCACAGGCCCTCAGTTTGGCTTTTCAAATGGCTTGTCGAAGGTGATTTTCGGGTCCTTCCACGGGCCTTCCACCTTGTATTGCACACTGGCGAAGCGCGCAACACGGTCACCAATCAGCTTGTCGATCAGGAACAACGCACCGCCGATAGCAGGCGCGCCTACGATCAGCGCGGCGATCGGCAGGTTATTGGTCACCGGCAAGGTGACCAGCAGCTTGGCGTCGACACGGTCTGCGACCAGGTCCAGGGTGCCGTTGAGTTCCAGGTTCGTCGAAGGCCCGGTCATGGTGATCGGCTCACGGGTCACGAACACGCCGTTGCTCGCCGCCAGCAACCCTTTGACCCGGTCATAGCTCAAGCCCTTGCCGAGCAAGTCCGAAAAGTCCAGGCGCAGACGGCGCCCAATGGAGTTGAAGTTCAGCAGGCCAAACACCCGCAGCGCCTGGGCGCCACCTTCCACTTCGACGAACTGGCCATTGCGGAACGCTGCATCCAGGCTGCCGGAAAAACGCTTGGGCCCGACATAGGCCGGCGAACCGGGCCAGCGACCATCGACATCCAGGTGAAAATCCTGGCTGGTGACAGTGGGCGCATAACCCCAACCCTTGAGTACATCACCGATATTCTTGCCATCCAGGCGACCCTTGTACCAACTACTGCTGTCGACTGCCGTTCCTTCCCAACCGCCCGCGCCCTTGAGCTGCATGCCCTTGAGGCCGAGGTCCAGGTTATTGAAGGCCAGGCCTTTGGCTGTCGGGCGGATTTTCAGCGACCAGGCGCCTATCAGATCCGGTCCTTGGAACAGTTGATCAATGCCGATATCCAGCGCCGGAATGTCCTTGGGGTCGATGCCCGCCAAGGGGTCCGGCGCGTTTTCGTCAGCCTGCACCGTCGGATCCACCGCCGGCAGCTTCACATATTGCAGGTTGACCGCAATCGGTGCGCCCTTGGCGTCCGGCAGGTTGACCGTGCCCTTGGCCTGCTGACTGTCGAGTTGCAGGCCCCACGCCGCAGGCTTGCGGTCCAGCTGTAGATTGACCTGATCAAACTGGGTGCCGAAACCGGTCAGCTTGCCCACCTTGAAGTCAGCGCCGCTGAGCAACTGCTTGGCGCTGCCGCCCGGATCGTTGCCCGCGTAGCGGTCAACCAACTTCTTCCAGGGATCGATATCGAGTTCAGACAGCACGCCGCGAATGCGCAAGCCCTTCGCCCCAGGCAACACGGCATCGCCATCACCCAGGAAAAGCTCACCGCGCCCTTCATTGAATTTGTCCGGCGGCGCCGCAAAGGTGAAGTTGGCCAGCTCGCCATAGTCGAACCAATAACGACGCTCGGCGCCCTGCAAGGTCATGCGGAACACACTGTCACGTCCCTGGCTGGCGGGCATGCCGAACGGTGCTGGCAGGTCCACGGCAACACCCTTCAGGTTGGAGCTGACCATCAGTTGGCTATCGGCGCCGTCGAGGGTCAGTTGCAGTTGGTAGGGAATATCGCCGGACACCGGCAACGGCTGGCTGATTTTCAACCAGTCCGTCAGCCGCTTGACCGTCACCTGGCCCCTGGCATTCACACGCGTGCTGATATTGCCCGGCTTGCCATCGGCAACGATCTGCGCCGTGATCGGCCGGTCAAACGCCTGGGCCGTGATGTTCTGGCCACTGAGGCCTTTGGCGCTGTCGAAGCGGAAATCGCCCTTGAGCTGAGTGAGGTCCAGAGTCGGCTCGGCCAGTTGCAGGCGCGCTTTATCCGTCTTGAAGTCCACCACGATTTTCGGCTCGGTGCCCTTCGCCAACGGCACATCCAGGTCAAGGCTGCCTTGCAGGTCGCCCTCCCCCTTCCAGCCGGCAAAGGTCGATGCGGTGCCGATCGGCGCTTCCTGGAGGATTTTCAAACCATCGCCCAAACCACCGGCAAACCCGCCGGTCAGCAACAGATGACTGTCCTTGCCCTCCGGCGCGTGGGGGATATTGACGTAGACGTCCCTGACCTTGGTGTCGAGCAACTGGCCCTTGCTGGCCAGGATGCGTACGCCGCTTTCCTCGACAAACACTTCGCCATTGACCTTGCTCACATGCGGCCAGCCCGGCTGGAACGCCAGTTCGGCGTCATGCACCTTGAAGAACAGACTGATATTGCGAGAGGCCGGCAGTGCGTCGTGGTTCAGCGAACCCTGGTACTGGAAGAAGCCCTGGTCCACCGCGCCCTTGAGAATCGCCGTGCGCAGCCACTCATCCAACGCAGGACTTAACACCGCCGGCAGGTATTTGGGGGTGAATCGCCCATCGCCATCGACCATGCCGACCCGTAGGTCCATATAGTCTTCCTGGTTGTGGTCAAAGTGCAGGCGAATCAAGAAATCCGCAGCGACTTTGCCCTCCTCACCCAACACCTTGATGTAGGGCGCGATCAGGGTGAAGCCTTCCTTGTCGAGCTTCCATGTCAGGCGTGCGTTGGCCTGGATGTACTGCCACGGCTTGGCAAAGATCGGGTCGAGGTGCAGGGAAAAGTCCTTGCTGTCCATGCGCAACTCGCCGTGCCCCAGGTCACCGCTGATGCTGCCGGACACGTTGCGCGCGGCCGGCGCGCCAAAGTAGGCATCAAAACCGATGCGCTCGAGGTTGGCGGCGAAGCTGACTTTTTGATCGGTGGTGTCTTGAGGGCGAAAATCCACCAGCACATTACGCAGCAGGCCCGTGGCCTTGAGGTGCTGAATGGTCTTGGCAAAACCTTCCGGCAGCGGCGCCAGGGCATTGAGCAGTGGCGTGATCGGCGTCAGGTCCAGGCGGTCGGCCTGGAGCTTCCAGACTTCCTGATCCTTGTCGGTGGCCAGGGCTTGCTGAAGTTGCAGGCGCGACTCCCAGCGGGTTTCCCCCAGGTTCATCGCTAGCGAGTCGAACAGCACCTTGAGACCGCTATCGCTGCGTTGCAGGTAGGCGGTGAGCGCCAGATTCTCGATATGCACAGGTTTGCGATCGGCGTAGCTGCCTTTTACCTGCGGCGAGTTGAGGCGCACTACTGCGCTCTGCACAGTACCTTTGGCCCAGGTCAGCCAGAATTCACCGCCGGCCTTGAATTGGCTGAGCTTCCATTGCTGGGTCAGCTTGGCCGGAATCCACTTGGCCCAGTCGCTTTGCGGCAGGCTCAGGTAAGCCTGGACCTCGCCGTCCTTCCACTGGCTGGCGCGGATACGCGTGCGCAGGCTCACCGCCAAGGGCTGGCCGTCGGGCAGGGTCAGACGCGCATCCAGGCGTTGGCGGGTGACGCCGGTGTGCAGGCTCAGGCCTACATACGTCAGGGTCACAGGCGCTTGGTCAAACGGCTGCAAGGTCACTTGGCTGTCGAGCAGCGACACGCGCTTGACCTTTTGCATGTTCTTGAGCAGTTGCTCAGGGTCGACGGGTTGGTCGTCCTGCACAGGGAGGCCTTGCAAGGCCCATTTGCCGTCCTTGTCTTCCTTGACGCTGAGCTGCAAGCCACTGACCTGCAGATGAGCAATACGCACTTCGCGGGCCATCAGGCTGGCCCACATGTCCGGCACCACTTCGACCTGGTCCAGGCGCAAGGCACTGCTGCCCTCGCCTACCATCACATCATGGGCCCGCAATACCGGCGCGAAGCCGCTCCAGCGGCCCTCAAGACTGCCAATGTGCAACGGCATGTCCACCGCAGCCTGGGCCTTGGCTTCAATCTCCGCACGGTACTCGGCCACCAGTGGCGTCAACTCTCGACCCAGGCTCACATACACTGCTGCCAATACCAGCAGCAAGGCACAGAGGCCCAGGCCCCAACGGGTCAAAGCGGCAAAAAAGCGTATCAGACGCTCCATGTCAGGCGACCCTCAAGGCAGTAGTCGGACGGCAGATCAAAGCCTGCCTGTCTCATAAAAGGTAAGCGAATGGGGATCAGAGCAGCACCACGTCGTATTGTTCCTGGGAATACATGGTTTCGACCTGGAAGCGTATCGTGCGCCCGATAAACCCCTCCAGTTCGGCAACGTTACCGGATTCTTCGTCCAGCAGCCGGTCGACCACTTTCTGGTTGGCGAGCACTCTGTAACCCTCGGCCTGGTAGGCTCGCGCCTCTCGCAGGATTTCGCGGAAAATCTCGTAGCAAACGGTTTCCGGGGTCTTCAATTTACCGCGGCCCTGGCAACTGCTGCACGGCTCGCACAGCACCTGCTCCAGGCTTTCGCGGGTGCGCTTGCGCGTCATCTGTACAAGGCCCAGCTCGGTGATGCCAATGATGTTGGTCTTGGCGTGGTCGCGCTCCAGCTGTTTCTCCAGGGTACGCAGCACCTGGCGCTGGTGTTCTTCATCTTCCATGTCGATGAAGTCGATGATGATGATGCCGCCCAGGTTACGCAGGCGCAGTTGGCGCGCGATCGCGGTGGCCGCTTCGAGGTTGGTCTTGAAGATGGTTTCTTCGAGGTTGCGATGGCCGACGAACGCGCCGGTGTTGACGTCGATGGTGGTCATGGCTTCCGCCGGGTCCACCACCAGGTAGCCACCGGACTTGAGCGGCACCTTGCGTTCCAGGGCTTTCTGGATTTCGTCTTCGACGCCATACAGGTCGAAGATCGGTCGCTCGCCGGGATAGTGTTCCAGGCGGTCGGCAATTTCCGGCATCAACTCGGCAACAAACTGCGTGGTGCGCTGGAAGGTTTCCCGCGAGTCGATGCGAATTTTCTCAATCTTCGGGCTGACCAGGTCGCGCAGCGTGCGCAGGGCCAGGCCGAGGTCTTCATAGATCACGCTGGGCGCGCCGATGGTCTTGATCTGGGCACCGATCTGATCCCACAGGCGCCGCAGGTAGCGGATGTCCATGAGGATCTCATCGGCACCGGCGCCTTCTGCGGCAGTGCGCAGGATAAAACCGCCCGCCTCCTTGATACCTTCGGCCGCCACGCAGTCGCTGACCACCTTTTTCAGGCGCTCGCGCTCGGCTTCGTCTTCGATCTTCAGGGAAATGCCAACATGGGCAGTGCGTGGCATGTACACCAGGTAACGCGACGGAATCGACAGTTGCGTGGTCAGGCGCGCGCCTTTGGAGCCGATGGGGTCCTTGGTGACTTGCACCACCAGGCTCTGCCCTTCGTGTACCAGGGCGCTGATGCTTTCTACCGCTGGCCCTTCGCGCAGGGAAATTTCCGAAGCATGGATAAACGCGGCACGGTCCAGGCCGATGTCGACGAAGGCCGCCTGCATGCCTGGCAAAACCCGCACCACCTTGCCTTTGTAGATATTGCCGACGATCCCACGCTTCTGGGTGCGCTCCACGTGCACCTCTTGCAGAACACCGTTCTCTACCACCGCCACGCGCGATTCCATCGGCGTGATATTGATCAGAATCTCTTCACTCATGGCTGGGTCTCGTTCAGGCGTTTTCACAATAGTGACCGATCGCTTAAGGCTGGGCGCTGGAGTACGGCGTTCAGCGCGCGGTAAGGTTTTGCCAACAGGGTATGCCGAATTGGCCGAGCAGTTGCGCGGTTTCGCACACCGGCAGGCCTACCACGGCGGAATAACTGCCATTGAGCCCTGCGACGAACACCGAGCCCAACCCTTGGATAGCATAGCCGCCCGCTTTGTCCTGGGGCTCGCCACTGTGCCAGTAGGTGGTTGCTTCCTCGACGGAAATCTCGCGAAACCGTACACGACTGCTTACACAAACAGTCTCGCAGCGCTGGCCATCGGTGAGGGCAATGGCAGTGAGTACTTCATGCTCACGCCCCGCCAGCGCCATCAACATGGCCAGGGCATCGGCCTGATCGACGGGCTTACCGAGGATTTTTCCATCGACGATTACGGCGGTATCGGCACCCAACACACAGGCGTCGTAGGTGTTTTCGAGCACAGCCAGACCCGCCGTCGCCTTGCCACGCGCAAGGCGCTCGACGTAGGAAACGGCGGATTCGCTTGTAAGAGGAGTTTCATCGATAGCGGCACTGACCACGGTGAAAGGCACACCGATCTGGGTCAGCAGTTCACGCCGCCTCGGGGAGCCCGAGGCCAGGTAAAGCGAATTCATTGCAGACTCTCCCTGTAGGGTTCGATAACCAGGCAGAGCCTCGCAATCCATTCAATTGATTTTATAGCGACGACGCAATCCACGCAGACCGAAGCTGATCCATGGCCACAGCAAGGCACTGACCAACGCCGGCAATACCAGTGCCAGGGTTGGCTGGCGGTTACCGGTCAACGCACTCAGCCATAGCTGAACCAACTGCGCCAGGCCGAAGATCACAAGGATCACCAGGCATTGCTGCCACATCGGGAACATGCGCAGGCGTTGTTGCAACGACAGCACCAGGAAGGTGATCAGCGTCAGGATCAACGCGTTCTGACCCAGCAAGGTGCCATAGAGCACATCCTCCGCCAAGCCCAGGAACATCGCTGTGACCATGCCGACTTTGTGCGGCAGGTTCAGCGACCAGAACGCCAGCAACAGCGCCAGCCAAAGCGGGCGCAGAATTTCCATGAACTGCGGCAAGGGCGAAACGCTCAGCAGCATACCGATAGCAAAGGTGAGCCAGACGATCCAGCCGTTGCGCGAATGAGTACTGGCCATTATTCCTCCCTCTGCCGCGTGGTTGCCGGAGCAGTTGCCGGTGGCTTGGCAGCCGGGGTCGCGGCCGGTGGTTTAGTCACGGCGGGCTTGGCGGGGCGCGTGTTGTGAGCGGCCGGCTTGACCGGGGTGGCGACGGGCGCTGCCGGAGCCGCCGTCGGTGCAGGCGGCCCGACGAATGCCGGCTTGGGCACAGTCGCCGGAACAATCGGCGCTGTACCGTTTTGCTTGTCTTCCGCTTCCTGGGCCTGCGCGGCGTCGTTGGCGCGCTCTTCCGGCGTACGGTTGTCGCTGAACACCAGCAGCAGGTAGCGACTGCGGTTCAACGCAGCCGTCGGCACGGCACGCACAATGGCGAACGGCTGACCGGAATCGTGGATCACTTCCTTCACCGTCGCCACCGGGTAACCCGCCGGGAAACGCTGACCCAGGCCGGAGCTGACCAGCAGGTCGCCTTCCTTGATGTCAGCGGTGTCCGCCACATGGCGCAATTCCAGGCGCTCCGGGTTACCGGTGCCGCTGGCAATTGCGCGCAGGCCGTTGCGGTTCACCTGCACCGGAATGCTGTGGGTGGTGTCCGTCAGCAACAACACCCGCGAGGTGTAGGGCATCAGCTCAACCACCTGGCCCATCAGGCCACGGGCGTCGAGCACCGGCTGGCCCAGGACCACACCGTCGCGCTCACCCTTGTTGATGATGATGCGATGGGTGAAGGGGTTGGGGTCCATGCCGATCAACTCGGCCACTTCGACCTTTTCATTGACCAGCGCAGAAGAGTTGAGCAACTCGCGCAGCCGAACGTTCTGCTCGGTGAGGGCCGCGAGCTTTTGCATGCGCCCCTGCAACAGCAGGTTTTCGGTCTTGAGTTTTTCGTTTTCGGCGACCAGTTCGGTGCGGCTGCCAAATTGGCTGGCCACGCCCTGGTACAGACGTTGCGGCAGGTCGGTGATCCAGTATGTCTGCATCAACACCAGCGACATCTGGCTGCGCACGGGCTTGAGCAGTGCAAAGCGGGCATCGACCACCATCAGCGCGACCGAAAGCACGACCAGCACCAACAGGCGCACGCCCAATGAGGGGCCTTTGGCGAAAAGCGGTTTAATAAGCCGCTCCTCCCAGGCAAATGTTCTCTTTATTCATACGGCATCTAACCGGCCTGGATGCAGATTGAAGAAGATAAACGCCAACAGGCAGCACTGCAAAGTGCTGCCTGCGGGCGAAACATGGGCTAATCAGCAAATGCTTATTCGCTGGAAAGCAGGTCCATGGTGTGTTTATCCATCATTTCCAGTGCACGACCACCGCCACGGGCAACGCAAGTCAGCGGGTCTTCGGCGACGATCACCGGCAGGCCAGTCTCTTGGGCCAGCAGCTTGTCGAGGTCGCGCAGCAAGGCGCCACCACCGGTGAGCACCAGGCCACGCTCGGCGATGTCGGAAGCCAGTTCCGGCGGCGATTGCTCCAGGGCGCTTTTCACCGCCTGAACGATGGTAGCCAGGGACTCTTGCAGAGCTTCCAGCACTTCATTGGAGTTCAGGGTGAAGGCACGTGGAACGCCTTCGGCCAGGTTGCGACCGCGCACGTCAACTTCGCGCACTTCGCCGCCTGGGTAGGCAGTGCCGATTTCCTGCTTGATACGCTCAGCGGTGGACTCACCAATCAGGCTGCCGTAGTTACGACGTACATAAGTGATGATCGCTTCGTCGAAGCGGTCGCCGCCGACGCGGACGGATTCGGCATACACCACGCCGTTCAGGGAGATCAGGGCGATTTCAGTGGTACCACCACCGATATCCACCACCATCGAGCCGCGTGCTTCTTCAACCGGCAGGCCGGCACCGATCGCAGCAGCCATCGGCTCTTCGATCAGGAACACTTCACGGGCACCGGCACCAAGGGCCGATTCACGGATGGCACGACGCTCAACCTGGGTGGACTTGCACGGAACGCAGATCAGCACACGAGGGCTGGGCTGCAGGAAACTGTTTTCGTGAACCTTGTTGATGAAGTACTGCAGCATCTTCTCGCAGACGCTGAAGTCGGCGATCACGCCGTCTTTCATCGGACGGATGGCGGCAATATTGCCCGGTGTACGGCCGAGCATGCGCTTGGCCTCGGTGCCGACGGCAACGACACTTTTCTGGTTACCGTGCGTCCGAATAGCCACAACCGATGGCTCATTCAGGACGATACCGCGCTCGCGCACGTAAATAAGGGTGTTGGCAGTGCCCAGGTCAATGGAAAGATCGCTGGAAAACATGCCACGCAGTTTCTTGAACATGGGAAAGGGACCCTAGGCAACGCGTGGGTAAAAAAGTGCGGCAAACTCTAACAACGACAGGGATTTTGGGCAAGGCGCCAATGTGCTAAATTGGCCGACTTTCTGTGCACCTAACCCCACAATCGCGGCCGTAAGACCGTAGAAATGCGGTAGTGTTCCGACAATCTAACACACGGACAGCCTCCGTTCTGTTTTCCACTGGAGATTCCCATGACGCTTGAACGCTCCGACGTGGAAAAAATCGCGCACCTGGCCTCGCTGGGCCTCAATGATGCCGATCTTCCACAGACCACCGCAGCCCTGAACAGCATTCTCGGGCTGGTCGACCAAATGCAGGCCGTGAATACCGACGGTATCGAGCCCCTGGCTCACCCGCTGGAAGCCAGCCAGCGCCTGCGTGCAGACGTCGTGACCGAGAGTAATAATCGCGAGGCCTACCAGTCCATCGCGCCAGCGGTCGAAAACGGCCTGTACCTGGTTCCGAAAGTCATCGACTAAAGGGAAAGAGCCTGCAATGCATCACATGACTCTGGCCGAGATCGCCCGCGGTCTCGCCGACAAAAAGTTTTCTTCCGAAGAGCTGACCAAGACCCTGCTGGCGCGCATCGCCGAGCACGATCCAAAGGTCAACAGCTTCATCAGCCTCACCGAAGAGCTGGCCCTGAGCCAGGCCAAGGCCGCCGACGCACGTCGCGCCAACGGTGAAAATGGCGCGCTGCTGGGCGCTCCAATCGCCCACAAAGACCTGTTCTGCACCCAGGGCATTCGCACCAGCTGCGGCTCGAAGATGCTCGACAACTTTAAAGCACCCTACGACGCCACCGTGGTGTCCAAGCTGGCCGCCGCCGGGGCCGTGACCCTGGGCAAGACCAACATGGACGAATTCGCCATGGGTTCGGCCAACGAGTCGAGCTACTACGGCGCGGTGAAAAACCCGTGGAACCTGGAGCACGTGCCCGGCGGTTCGTCGGGTGGTTCGGCGGCCGCGGTTGCCGCGCGCTTCCTGCCGGCGGCTACGGCCACCGACACGGGCGGTTCGATCCGCCAGCCAGCAGCCTTCACCAACCTCACCGGCCTGAAGCCGACCTACGGTCGCGTTTCCCGTTGGGGCATGATCGCCTACGCCTCCAGCCTCGATCAGGGTGGCCCTTTGGCGCGCACCGCCGAAGACTGCGCAATTTTGTTACAAGGCATGGCAGGCTTCGATAAACAGGACTCCACCAGCATCGATGAGCCCGTGCCGGATTACAGCGCCAGCCTGAACACCTCGCTCAAGGGCCTGCGCATCGGCGTGCCGAAGGAATACTTCAGTGCCGGTCTCGACCCGCGCATTGCTGAGCTGGTGCACAACAGCGTCAAGACGCTGGAAAGCCTCGGTGCCGTGATCAAGGAAATCAGCCTGCCGAACAACCAGCACGCGATTCCTGCGTACTACGTGATCGCACCGGCAGAAGCTTCCTCGAACCTGTCGCGTTTCGACGGCGTGCGTTTCGGCTACCGCTGCGAAAACCCGAAAGACCTCACCGACCTTTATAAGCGCTCTCGTGGCGAAGGCTTCGGTGCCGAAGTCCAACGCCGGATCATGGTCGGTGCCTACGCCCTGTCGGCCGGCTACTACGACGCTTACTACCTCAAGGCGCAGAAGATCCGTCGCCTGGTGAAGAACGACTTCATGGCCGCCTTTGAACAGGTCGACGTGATCCTCGGCCCAACCACGCCGAACCCGGCCTGGAAGCTCGGCGCCAAGAACGGCGACCCGGTGGCTGCGTACCTCGAAGACCTGTACACCATCACCGCCAACCTCGCGGGCCTGCCGGGCTTGTCCATGCCAGCCGGTTTCGTCGATGGCCTGCCGGTCGGCGTGCAATTGCTCGCCCCGTATTTCCAGGAAGGCCGCCTGCTCAATGTGGCGCACCAGTACCAGTTGAACACCGACTGGCACACTCGCACCCCTACCGGCTTCTGAGGAGAACACTATGCAATGGGAAGTTGTGATCGGGCTGGAGATTCATACCCAGCTCGCCACCCAATCGAAGATTTTCTCCGGTAGCGCCACCACGTTTGGCTCCGAGCCCAACACCCAGGCCAGCCTGGTCGACCTGGGCATGCCCGGCGTTTTGCCAGTGCTGAACCAGGAAGCGGTGCGCATGGCGGTGATGTTCGGCCTGGCGATTGACGCCGAGATCGGCCAGCACAACGTGTTCGCGCGCAAGAACTACTTCTACCCGGACCTGCCCAAGGGCTACCAGATCAGCCAGATGGAACTGCCGATCGTCGGCAAGGGCCACCTGGACATCCCCCTGGAAGACGGCACCATCAAGCGCGTCGGCGTGACCCGTGCGCACCTTGAAGAAGACGCCGGCAAGAGCCTGCACGAAGAATTCCCAGGCGCCACCGGTATCGACTTGAACCGCGCCGGTACACCGCTGCTGGAAATCGTCTCCGAGCCGGACATGCGCAGCGCCAAGGAAGCCGTGGCCTACGTCAAGACCATCCACGCGCTGGTGCGTTACCTGGGCATTTGCGACGGCAACATGGCCGAAGGCTCGCTGCGTTGCGACTGCAACGTGTCGATCCGTCCAAAGGGCCAAGCCGAGTACGGCACTCGCTGCGAGATCAAGAACGTCAACTCGTTCCGCTTCATCGAGAAGGCGATCAACAGCGAAGTACGCCGCCAGATCGAGCTGATCGAAGACGGCGGCAAGGTCATCCAGCAAACGCGCCTGTACGACCCGAACAAAGACGAAACCCGCGCCATGCGCAGCAAAGAGGAAGCCAACGACTACCGTTACTTCCCCGACCCGGACTTGTTGCCGGTGGTCATCGAGGACTCGTTCCTCAATGACGTGCGCGCCACCCTGCCGGAACTGCCGCAGCAGAAACGCGAGCGCTTCCAGGCGCAGTTCGGCCTGTCGGTCTACGATGCCAGCGTCTTGGCCTCCAGCCGTGAACAAGCCAACTACTTCGAAAAAGTCGTGAGCATTGCCGGCGACGCCAAACTGGCGGCCAACTGGGTGATGGTTGAGCTGGGCAGCCTGTTGAACAAACAGGGCCTGGAAATCGACGAAGCCCCGGTCACCGCAGAGCAATTGGGCGGCATGCTGTTGCGCATCAAGGACAACACCATCTCCGGCAAGATCGCCAAGACCGTGTTCGAAGCCATGGCCGCAGGCGAAGGCAGCGCGGACGAGATCATCGAGCAGCGTGGCCTCAAGCAAGTCACCGACAGCGGCGCAATTTCGGCCGTATTGGATGAAATGCTCGCAGCCAACGCCGAGCAGGTCGAGCAATACCGTGCGGCAGACGAGGCCAAGCGCGGCAAGATGTTCGGCTTCTTTGTGGGTCAGGCGATGAAAGCCTCCAAGGGCAAGGCCAACCCGCAACAGGTGAACGAATTGCTGAAAAGCAAGCTCGAAGGCTGACCAGCGACACGCGCCCCTTCGGGGGCGCACTTTTTCGGGGACACCTTGCATGAAGCGTCTACTCGGCCTCCTGGCCTTGTTCTCCCTGTTGGCCGGCTGCGCCAGCGGCGTCATCAACCCCAACGGCTACGACGAAACCGGCACCGCCTCCTATTACGGCGCCCGGCACCATGGCAAAAAGACCGCCAGCGGTGAACCCTTCAACCAGAACGCCCTGACCGCTGCCCACCGGCAATTGCCGTTCGGCACCCAGGTCAAGGTCACCAATCTCGACAACGACAAATCCGTGGTTGTCCGCATCAATGATCGCGGCCCGCATACCCGTGGGCGCCTGATCGATCTTTCACGCAAGGCGGCCGAGCAGCTGGGTATGATCAGCAGCGGTACGGCGCGAGTGCGCGTACAAGCGCTAAGCAATTAAACGGAGCCCTGGCCATTTTCGGATTAACCGCCCTCTCGCCCTGGAGCCTGCTGGAATTGGTCAGCGGCCTGGTGCTGCTGATCATCGGCGCCGAAATCCTGGTGCGCGCCGCCGTGCGCCTGGCCGCGAGCCTCAAGGTGCGACCGCTGATCATCGGCCTGACGATCGTGGCCTTCGGCAGCAGCGCGCCGCAGATGACCGTCAGCCTGCAAGCCACCCTGGCCGGCAACACCGATATCGCCGTGGGCAGTGTGATCGGCAGCAGCATCTTCAACATCCTCGTGACCCTCGGGCTGTCGGCGCTGATCATTCCGTTGCGGGTCTCACGCCAACTGGTGCGCCTGGATATTCCGGTGATGATCCTGGCCGGGCTGCTGGTGTTCACCCTCGCCGCCAACGAAGAACTCACGCCGCTTGATGGCTTGCTGTTGCTGGTTGCCTTGGTCGCCTACCTCGGCGTGCTGCATTACCAAACGCGCCATTCCCGCCGCCCACGCACACTGGACACCGTAGCCCGCGCGCCCTGGCTGAGCAGCGTGTTGCTGATGCTCGGCGGGCTGCTGATCCTGGTGCTGGCCGGCCATTTGTTGTTGGGCGCGGCGGTGGATGTGGCGAGCGACCTGGGCCTGTCGGAACGTGTGATCGGCCTGACCTTGATCGGCGTCGGCACCTCGCTGCCATGCCTGGCGACCTCGCTGATTGCCGCCCTGCGCGGCGAGCGGGACATCGCCGTGGGCAACGTGATTGGCAGCAACCTGTTCAACCTGCTGGGCGTATTGGGCCTGACCGCGCTGCTCGCGCCCTCGCCGCTGTCGGTATCGCCCAATGCCCTGGACTTCGACCTGCCGGTGATGCTCGGCGTGGTGGTGCTGTGCCTGCCGGTGTTCTACACCGGGTACCGGGTGACCCGCGCCGAAGGCCTGGTGTTGCTGGGCCTGTACCTGGCGTATGGGTTGCACGTGATGGCCTTTACTACGGGCATGCCCCTGGCCACCCAGCTTGAACACCTGATGCTGTATTACGTCCTGCCAGTGCTGGTGGCTTTTCTGTTGTTCAGCACGCTGCGAGCCTGGCGCCGCCAACACAAGAGGGAATCGCAATGACCGATCAGAAAAAGCCCGGGGTTGAGATGCGTCGCCAGGTCATGGGCGATGTGTTCGTCGACCGCGCCCTGGGCAATGCCACCGAGTTCACCCAGCCGCTGCAGGATTTCGTCAACGAGCACGCCTGGGGCAGTGTATGGAACCGCGAAGGCTTGCCGCTGAAAACCCGCAGCCTGATCACCCTCGCCGCCCTGACCGCGCTCAAGTGCCCGCAGGAGCTCAAAGGCCATGTGCGCGGCGCGCTGAACAATGGCTGTACCGTGGAGGAGATTCGCGAGGCGCTGCTGCATTGTGCGGTGTATGCCGGTGTGCCGGCGGCGATTGATGCGTTCCGCGCCGCCCAGGAAGTGATCGACACCTACCAGAAAGAAGGCTAGATCCAGCCGCCGGCCTGCAACACGAAGATCCCGATATTCGTGGTCACCGCCGCCATCAAGGTGGTGATCACGATAATCGCCGCCGCCAGCTCATGATTACCCTCGGCCGCCCTGGCCATCACAAAACTGGCGGCTGCGGTCGGCGCACCGAAGTACAGGAACAGAATCCCCAACTCTGGCCCGCGAAAGCCCAGCAACCACGCGCCCAAGGTCGCCGCCACCGGCAGCCAGACCATCTTCATCAAACTCGCGCTCAGCGCCCTATTGCCGCTCTTGCGCAACGCTGCCAGGGACAAGGTGCCGCCAATGCAGATCAAGGCCAACGGCAAGGTGGTATCGGCCAGATACTGCATGGATTTTTCCAACCAGCCCGGCAGGCCAATCTGAAAATAAGCGAACGGTGCCGCCACGATCACGCTGATGATCAACGGGTTGGCCACCACACTTTTGCAGATGCTCCACGGATCGGACTTGATCACCGGGCTGTACACCGCCAGCACGATGGTCGACAGCGTGTTGTAGAACAGGATCACCAGCGCCGCGAGAATCGCACCAAGGGAAATCCCATAGTCACCGTACATGCTGGCCGCCAGCGCCAAGCCAATCACACCGTTATTGCCGCGAAACGCGCCCTGGGTGTAGATGCCCCGGTCTTCACGCGGGCAACGAAAGATCGCCCAGCCCCAGGCCAGGGCGAAGCTGAGCAAGGTCGCAACCGCAAAGTAGATCAGCAGCCCCGGCTTGAGCGCCGAGTGCAGGTCGGCATGCAAGATACCGAGGAACAGCAGCGCCGGCATGGTGACGTTGAACACCAGGGACGAGGCCGTGTGGATGAAATTGTCGTTGATCCAGTTGATGCGCTTGAGCAGCACCCCCAGAAACAGCATGGCAAACACCGGCGCGGTGATGGTCAGGGTCGTGAGGAAAATTGCCAGCATGCCGGGGAGAACCTTGGTGAGCGTCGTTAGGTGGCTAATGATAAGCCAGTGTAGGCCGCTTCGTCTGGTCTAGCGCTTGTGGCGAGGGAGCTTGCTCGCGCTGGGGCGCGCAGCGGCCCTAAAAACAGGCCTGCTGCGCAGTCCAGCGGGAGCAAGCTCCCTCGCCACAGGTTATTGCGGGTTCAGGTAATCGGCGCCGGGTTAAACAACGTGATGTCGTTGTGCAGCTTGTGATGCTCCGCCCACGTCTGCTTCTTGCCACTGGCCACATCCAGGTAAAAGTGAAACAACTCCCAGCCCAGTTCCTCGATGCTCGCCCGTCCCGTGGCAATACGCCCAGCATCGATATCGATCAGGTCCGGCCAGCGCTGCGCCAGCTCCGTACGCGTCGACACCTTCACCACCGGCGCCATCGCCAGCCCATACGGCGTACCACGCCCGGTGGTGAACACATGCAGGTTCATCCCCGCCGCCAGTTGCAAGGTGCCGCACACAAAGTCACTGGCCGGCGTGGCGCAAAAAATCAGGCCCTTGCCCTTGAAACGCTCGCCTGGGCCGAGCACGCCATTGATCGCGCTGCTGCCAGACTTGACGATGGAGCCCAGGGACTTCTCGACAATGTTCGATAACCCGCCCTTCTTGTTGCCGGGCGTGGTGTTGGCGCTGCGATCCGCTTCGCCCTTGGCCAGGTAACGGTCGTACCAGTCCATTTCCCGGACCAGCTCCTGGGCAACTTCCTTGCTTTGCGCGCGAGACGTCAGCAGGTAGATGGCATCGCGGACTTCAGTGACTTCGGAAAACATCACCGTCGCGCCGGCCCGCAACAGCAAATCCGAGGCATAGCCCAGCGCCGGGTTGGCGGTGATGCCGGAAAACGCATCACTGCCGCCACACTGCATGCCCAGGATCAGCTCGGACGCCGGCACGGTTTCCCGGCGGCGCTGGTCGAGTTTCTTCAAGCGCGTCTCGGCCAGTTCCATGATCTGCTCGATCATCTCGGTAAAGCCGTGGCTGGAATCCTGCAGCCGGTAGAGCCAGGGCTCACTCAGGTCAACCGAGTTGTCGTTGTCGTGCATCACCTGCCCGGCCTGCAATTTCTCGCAACCCAGACTGATCACCAGGGCTTCGCCGCCCAGGTTCGGGTTGCGCGCCAGGTTGCGCACCGTGCGGATCGGAATGTAGGCATCGGTGGCGGTGATCGCCACGCCGCAGCCGTAGCTGTGGGTCAGCGCCACCACGTCGTCGACGTGTGGGTACTTGGGCAGCAATTCGTCCTTGATGCGCTTGACCGCATGGTCCAGCACGCCGGTGACGCACTGCACCGTGGTGGTGATGCCAAGGATATTGCGCGTGCCCACCGTGCCATCCGCGTTGCGGTAACCCTCAAAGGTGAACCCTTCCAACGATGCCTGGGCCTCAGGCACCTCGGTGGACAGCGGCAAGCTGTCCAACGGCGGCGCAGTGGGCATGCGCAGTTGATCCTCCTGCACCCAACTGCCGCGCGGGATGGGTGCCAGGGCGTAACCGATGGTCTGGCCGTAGCGAATAATCTGACCGCCTTCGGGGATGTCTTCCAGGGTCACCTTGTGGCTCTGCGGGATGAAATCCACGGTCACCAGGCCGTCCGGGAATTCGGTCCCGGCCGGAACGCCCTGGTCATTGACCACGATCACCACGTTGTCGCGTTCGTGCAAACGAATGGAGCGCGGCGAGTCGGCATGTTCAATCAACTGCATCACACGGCCCCTCAGGAATGCGCTTCGGTTAGGTTGGTCAACTCAGGCCCTTTGGTCGGCGGCTCTTTGAGTACTACACGTTTGATCGGCCCAACGATGACCAGGTAGCTGAACACCGCCACCAGCGCATTGGCGCCGACGAACACCAAGGCCCATTTGAACGAACCGGTGGTGCTGATGATGTAGCCAATAACGATCGGCGTGGTAATCGACGCGAGGTTACCGAAGGTGTTGAAAAGGCCACCACTGAGGCCGGCGATTTGTTTCGGCGAGGTGTCAGACACCACCGCCCAACCCAGTGCGCCAACGCCTTTACCGAAGAAGGCCAAGGCCATGAAGCCCACCACCATCCATTCGATATCCACGTAGTTACAGGCCACGATGCTGCTGGAGATCAGCAGGCCACCAATGATCGGCGCTTTACGGGCGAAGGTCAGGGAATGGCCCTTGCGCAGCAGGTAATCGGAAATCACCCCGCCGAGCACGCCGCCGATAAACCCGCAGATCGCCGGCAACGAGGCGATGAAACCGGCCTTGAGGATGGTCATGCCACGGTCCTGCACCAGGTACACCGGGAACCAGGTGAGGAAGAAGTAAGTGATACCGTTGATGCAATACTGGCCCAGGTACACGCCGAGCATCATGCGGTTGGTCAGCAACTGGCGGATGTAATCCCACTTCGGTCCGTCGGTTTTCTTACCCTTACCTTTGTCCTGATCCATATCGACCATCGCGCCATTGGCGGCGATGTGATTGAACTCAGCTTCGTTGATCAGCGGGTGCTGGCGCGGGCTGTGGATAACTTTCAGCCAGATCAGCGAAAACACGATGCCGATCACACCCATCACGATAAACACGTGCTGCCAGCCGAAGCGATAGACGATCCAGCCCATCAGCGGTGCAAACAACACCGTGGCGAAGTATTGGGCCGAGTTGAAGATCGCCGAAGCCGTACCGCGCTCAGCCGTCGGAAACCACGCCGCCACAATACGGGCATTTCCGGGAAACGATGGCGCTTCTGCCAGGCCGACCATAAAGCGCAGCATAAACAGCGCAACCACGGCGGTGGAGACACCAAACTCACCGACATAGCCTTGCAGCACAGTGAACAGTGACCAGGTGAAGATGCTCAGGGCATAGACTTTTTTCGAGCCAAACCGGTCCAGCAGCCAGCCGCCGGGGATTTGCCCGGCCACGTAGGCCCAACCGAATGCAGAGAAGATATAACCGAGGGTGACCGCGTCGATGCCGAGGTCTTTTTGCAGGCTGGAGCCCGCGATGGCGATGGTGGCCCGGTCGGCGTAGTTGATCGTGGTCACCAGGAACAGCATGAGCAGGATCAAATAGCGGACGTGGGTCGGCTTGGTCGCTTGCATGTAGAAGTACTCCCACTAATTATTTTTTTTGCGGGTAATGGTTTTCTGTTTTCAGTGTGGGGACCGGTAGGCATCCGGCCCCACAAGGTGTTGCGCGTTACGAACCGATGTAGCTGGTCTTCACCACGGTGTAGAACTCTTGCGCATAGCGACCTTGCTCACGCGAACCATAGGATGAGCCCTTACGGCCACCGAACGGAACGTGGTAATCCACACCGGCGGTCGGCAGGTTGACCATCACCATCCCGGCCTGGGAGTGGCGCTTGAAGTGGTTGGCGTACTTGAGCGAGGTGGTGGCAATGCCCGCCGACAAACCGAACTCGGTGTCGTTGGCCATGGCCAGCGCCGCTTCGTAATCCGCCACGCGCACCACGTTGGCCACCGGCCCGAAGATCTCTTCACGGCTGATGCGCATGGCCGCTTCGCTGTCGGCAAACAGCGTTGGGGCCAGGTAGTAGCCTTCGGTGTCACAAGTCACCAGGCCGCCACCGCTGACCAACCGCGCACCTTCGCTTTGGCCAATGTCGATGTACTTGAGGTCCTGGTCCAATTGCGCCTGGGAAACCACCGGGCCAATGTCGGTGCCGCTTTTCAGCGCGTGGCCGACTTTGATCGACTTCATGCGTTCGGCCATGGCCGTGACGAACTGGTCGTGAATCCCGGCGGTGACGATCAAGCGGCTGGAAGCGGTGCAACGCTGGCCGGTGGAGTAGAACGCGCTCTGCACCGACAGCTCGACGGCCTGCTTGAGGTCGGCGTCGTCGAGGATGATCTGCGGGTTCTTGCCGCCCATTTCCAACTGCACTTTGGCCTGGCGCGACACGCAGCTGACGGCGATCTGACGACCGACACCCACAGAACCGGTGAAGCTGATGCCGTCGACTTTCGGGCTATTGACCAGCACGTCGCCGACCACGCGGCCGCTGCCCATCACCAGGTTGAACACACCCGCCGGGAAGCCAGCGCGGGAGATGATCTCTGCCAGGGCCCAGGCACAGCCCGGCACCAGCTCGGCGGGCTTGATCACCACGCAGTTGCCGTAGGCCAGGGCCGGGGCGATTTTCCAGGCGGGGATGGCGATCGGGAAGTTCCACGGCGTGATCAGGCCGACCACACCCAAAGCTTCACGGGTGACTTCGACGTTCACGCCCGGTCGAACCGACGGCACGTAGTCGCCGGACAGGCGCAGGCATTCACCCGCAAAGAACTTGAAGATGTTACCGGCGCGGGTCACTTCACCGATGGCTTCAGGCAGGGTCTTGCCCTCTTCACGGGCCAGTAGAGTGCCGAGTTCTTCGCGGCGGGCGAGGATTTCGCTGCCGACTTTATCCAAAGAATCATGGCGAGCCTGGATCCCGGAAGTGGACCAGGCCGGGAATGCCGCGCGGGCTGCATCGATGGCGGCGTTGACCTGGGCAACATCCGCCTTGGCGTATTCGCCAATGACATCGGGCAACTCTGACGGGTTGAGGTTGACGCAATAGTCGGCACCGGCCACCCATTGGCCATTGATGTAGTTGTCAAAACGTTGAGCTTGGGACACGAATCTTCTCCTGACGCAAAAGGCCGCTGATCTCTCAGCGGCCTTGTAGATGGGTTATTGCGCGCCTTGCTTGTCGATCAGCGCGGCCAGGGCTTCATATTCTTCCGGCAACAGGTCGGTCAGCGGCGTGCGCACCGGGCCTGCGTCGTAGCCGGCGATTTTTGCACCGGCCTTGACGATGCTCACGGCATACCCGGCCTTGCGGTTGCGGATGTCCAGGTAAGGCAGGAAGAAGTCGTCGATGATCTTGGAAACGGTGGCGTGATCGTCCTTGGCAATCGCGTGGTAGAAGTCCATCGCGGTTTTCGGGATGAAGTTGAACACCGCCGAGGAGTACACCGGAACCCCCAAGGCCTTGTAGGCAGCGGCGTAAACCTCTGCCGTCGGCAGGCCGCCGAGGTAGCTGAAGCGATCACCGAGGCGGCGACGGATCGACACCATCAACTCGATATCGCCCAGGCCATCCTTGTAGCCGATCAGGTTCGGGCAGCGCTCGGCCAGGCGTTCCAGCAGCGGCGCGGTCAGGCGGCAGACGTTGCGGTTGTAGACCACCACACCGATCTTGACCGATTTGCACACGGCTTCAACGTGGGCGGCAACGCCGTCCTGACTGGCTTCGGTGAGGTAGTGCGGCAGCAGCAGCAGGCCTTTGGCGCCGAGGCGCTCGGCTTCCTGGGCGTATTCAATGGCTTGGCGGGTCGAACCGCCGACACCGGCCAGGATCGGCACGCTGGTGGCGCAGGTATCCACGGCGGTTTTCACCACTTGGGAATATTCGCTGGCGGCGAGGGAGAAAAACTCACCGGTGCCGCCGGCCGCGAACAAGGCGGTGGCGCCGTACGGGGCCAGCCACTCCAGGCGCTTGATGTAACCCGCCTGGTGGAAGTCACCCTGGGCGTTGAAATCGGTCACCGGGAAAGACAGCAGACCGTGGGAAAGGATGGACTTCAGTTCTTGTGGATTCATTATTCGAACACCCTGGGCGAAGACTTTCTATCGAAAGGTTGTTGTTGGTTTTGATGATGTCGTACGTCATCGTACAACTATAAAAAGATTCGTCAACTGCAATTCATCAGACTTCATTGTGGGCGCTGTGGATGTACGCCTGCTTGACGTAGGAATTTTTTCCTCTATGCTCGATTTAACTGTATATGCATACAGTTATTACGGAAGATTCCTACGGCATAGCAAGGAGCTAACATGTCAGGTCTTGAACTCGCGGCACCCGAAAAAAAACCACCGACTCTGCGCTTCGAAGGCGGTGAACACACTGCCATCGGCGATGAAACTCTGTTGCGCTTCGCCAAGGACGCCCCGGCGATTCCCGCACATCAGGTCGAGCTGCACCTGCCCAACGGGCTGGCGCTGACCTATGGCCAGGTGATCGCCCTGGGCGGCGACTTCTATGGCATCCCCGGCCAACCGATCAGCGATGGCGCCTCCCCTGCCGACCGCGTGCAACGCTTTACCGCCGCCTTCAACAGCCTGGCAGTACTGCCCGCCTCACGGGAAGAAGCGCACAAGATCCTCGCGGTGATGCAAAAGGAGATCACTGCGGTCAAGCAGGCGATCAAGGACGGCAAACAAGCCCATGAAGCCTACGACGCCTTGGGTGATACGTTGTCCGAGGAATGGAACCGCATCACTGGCGGCGGCAGCGCAGTCTCGGCGCTGATTCCATTGGGACGTTATCTGAAACTGGCGGCGGACAATGCCGACCATTTCGGTGAATGGGCGCTGTCAGCCTACCTGGCGGGGCACACGGCGGCACTGCAACAAGCCGTCGTGGCGCACCAGACCGGCACCGACCAGGCGCTGGAACTGGCGTATGCGATGAACAGTTTTGCTGATCACTTTTTGACCGACCTGTTCTCGGCCGGCCATCTGCGCGTACCGCGCAAACAACTCGCCGCCGTGGTGACACCCGGTGAGCTTGGCTCGCTGATCAGCCGCTTCATGCACGACGAAGACAGCAAGTTCGGGCTCAAGGTGCGTAACGCCATGGGCGATCAGTGGCACGCCTATGGGGACAAGCGCTACTTCGACGCGATTGATGCGGACAATCGGCTGCAGGTCAAACGTGCGGTGCAGGCTTCGGCGGATGAAATTTTCGAAACTTTCATCAGCGGTGTCGCGCCGTCCCCGGCCAACTTCAAGGCGCCGTTGTATGTGCCGGACCTGAATGCAGCGCAGAACCCGGCGAATAATTTTTCGCCGCTGTTCAAGACGGAGGGAGACAAGGTGCTGCGTCGCAAGGATGTGAATGACCTGAACGACAAGCACTGGACGAATGACTGGTGGGGGTGGAGTACGTATTTGTTGTTGCAGGACTACAAGCCGAATACGCCGAAGTCTTAATAGAGTCTGTTTACCCCCAGCGTGCAATTAAGAAAAAAATACGCTGGGGGCCATTCGTCGCAACTGTCAATTCTGACAGTATCGCCCCATCTGAGATCACCCTAACGTTGCCACGGACTCCCCCGCGCTCTGCCGAGTATGGTTAAACACGGTAAGCATCGGGAGAGGCAAACATTATTCTGGTAGTCAATGAGGTGCAAAAATGGCGAACAAACCGAAGCTCACTTTTAAAGTCAATGGCATCAACCAGCCCCAAGCCCAGGAGGGTTGCGTTGACATCAGCGAGGTCATCGCGGTAGGTGATTATGTTGTTCAAGACGGCAGCAAGTTCCGTGTAATCGGCAAAACGTTTGTCATGGAGGCTGATGTCGTCGTCGGCCTCGAATACGACATGGAGCCCGCCTGAAGCCATCGCGTTACTGTCGCTGCGCCTGCGCCTCTTCATGGGCATGGCGCAGCCGCTCCCGGCTATTGGTCAAATGCAACCGCATCGCCGCCCGCGCCGCGTCCGAATCCTGACGCGCAATCGCCTCATAAATCTCTTCATGCTCACGACTCAAGCGCCCCATGTAGTGCTGCTGGTCATCATGGGCCAGGCGCGCCGAATTCAGGCGAGTACGTGGAATGATGCTGGTGCCCAGGTGCGTCATGATATCGGTGAAGTAGCGGTTGCCGGTGGACAGGGCAATTTCCAGGTGGAATGCAAAGTCGGAGGCCACCGCATCGCCGGCGTGGGCCGCGCTTTCATTCAGGGCATCGAGCGCTGCACGCATGGCGGCCAGTTGTTCGTCGCTGCGGCGTAACGCGGCCAGGCCTGCGGATTCGACTTCCAGGCTGATCCGCAGCTCCAGGATCGCCAGCACATCACGCAGGGTCACCACGGTGGCCGGGTCGATGCGGAAACCGCTCGGGCTTGGCGTATCCAGCACAAAGGTGCCGATACCATGCCGGGTTTCAACCTGCCCCGCCGCCTGCAAGCGTGAAATGGCTTCACGCACCACCGTGCGACTGACCCCATGGGCTTCCATGATCGCCGACTCGGTGGGTAATTTGTCGCCCCGCTTGAGCTGGCCATCGCGGATCTGCTCGGACAACACCGTGACCAATTCCTGGGCAAGGCTGCGGCGCTTGCGGGGAAGACGAGGGGCGGTGTTGGCGTTTTCCATGATGGATCATCTTTCTCGGTGAGCTTGAGCACGCATCATAGCCCATGGTGGTTGTACGATCACCGTCCAGGCACGACTTTCATCCTTATCCTTCGCGCAAAAAAATACCCCGACACAGGTCGAGGCATTTTCTCAGCGCATCCCGAGAGGGACGCGCGTTATTTCACCACTTTCAGGCTCGGCCGGCCGCTGGGGCGCGGTGGCTCGGAATCCGGTGGCGGCAGGTCATCGCCATCTTCGTTTTCGATCGTTTCGTCATCCTCGAAAGGCGACTCCAGATCGAACACCATGCCTTGGCCGTTCTCCCTGGCATAGATGCCGAGGATGGCGCCAATCGGCACGAACAGCGTATGCGGCACGCCGCCGAAACGCCCTTCGAAGCTCACGGCTTCGTTGTCCATGTGCAGGTGGCGCACGGCACTCGGCGATACGTTCAACACAATCTGCCCATCACTGGCAAAACCATCCGGCACCTGAACCGCAGGAAATTCGGAATTGACCAGCATGTGCGGGGTGCAATCGTTGTCCACAATCCACTCATAGAGCGCGCGGACCAAGTAGGGTCGACTGGAGTTCATCAGCGGCTCCTTAAGCCTTAGCGCATATCGCGTTCGACACCAGACAGACTCGCCTGGAAAGCCTCACGCGCAAACTGGCGCTCCATGTAATCAAGCAGCGGCTTGGCAGGCCGCGGCAGTTCAATACCGAGAATCGGCAAACGCCAGAGTATCGGTAATAGGCAGCAATCCACCAAGCTTTGTTCCTCACTGAGGAAAAAAGGCTTATCGGCGAACAACGGCGAAACGCCGGTCAGGCTCTCGCGCAATTCCTTACGCGCCTGTACCCGAACGGCTTCTTTTGTACGCGAATCCAGAATCACATCCACCAGCCCGCACCAGTCACGCTGGATCCGATGGATCAGCAGGCGGCTGTTGGCACGAGCCACCGGGTACACCGGCAGCAAAGGCGGATGCGGGTAACGCTCATCCAGGTATTCCATCACCACGGTCGACTCCCACAACGCCAGGTCACGATCGACCAGGGTGGGCAAGCTGCCGTAAGGGTTCACTTCGATCAGTTTCGGTGGGTGACGACCCGCCTCCACACTGATGATCTCGGCGCTGACACCCTTCTCTGCGAGCACGATGCGCACTCGGTGGGAATAGTGGTCGGCGGGGTCGGAGTAACAGGCCAACCGATTGGTCACGCCCATGGCGGTCCTCCTCGCTTGTTGAAATTATCGAAAGCTCAAAAACGAGCGCGCCCAGAGAGCATCCCTGTAACAACCGGTTAAACCAGGTCGCTACGTATTCAGAGATGCCGCTGGGCGCGCAAGATTAACAGCAATTGCTTACGGTTGGATCAATGCACATCCTTCCAGTATTCGCGTTTGAGCAGGTAGGCGAATACGAAGAAGAACGCCAGGTACAGCAGCACATAGGTACCAATGCGCTGATGCTCCAGTTTGACCGGGTTGGCCGAGTAGGCCAGGAAGGTCACGAGGTTCTTGACCTTCTCGTCGAACTGCTCGTCTGTCAACGAACCTGGGGCTTCTATCTTCAGTTGATCGCACGCTTCATGAGTCAAAGGCGTGCCGGTCAACGGATCGTATTGCTTCTTGCCGTCTTCAACGACCTGGATCTGCTTGCATCCTACCACTTGCTTGCCTTGCAGGCCGACCAGAACGTTAGGCATGCCGACGTTCGGGAACACACGGTTGTTCACGCCATACGGGCGTGCCGGGTCTTCGTAGAAGGATTTCAGGTAACCATAGAGCCAGTCGGTGCCGCGTACACGGGCGACCAAGGTCAAGTCAGGCGGTGCGGCGCCGAACCAGGTCTTGGCGTCTGCAGGCTTCATGCCGATGGTCATGTGGTCGCCGATCTTGGCGCCGGTGAACACCAGTTTTTCCAGCATCATTTCATGGGGGATACCGAGGTCATCGGCCACCCGCTCGTAACGCTGGAACTTGGCGCTGTGGCAGCCCATGCAGTAGTTGGCGAAGGTGCGTGCGCCGTCCTGCATGGCAGCCTTGTCCGACACGTCGATATCGACTTTTTCCAGTTCCGGTCCGCCGTGCTCGGCAGCGAAGGACAGTAGCGGCAAGGCCGCAAGCATCAATGCAACGAATAACTTTTTCATCAGCCAGTCACCCTTTCCGGAACCGGTTTGGTCTTCTCGAGCCGGGTGTAGAACGGCATCAGAATGAAGTAGGCGAAGTACAGGAAGGTGCAGACCTGCGACAGCAACGTACGCTCAGGAGTCGGCGCCAATACGCCCAGCACACCCAGGATCACGAAGGAGATGCAGAACACCCACAGCCAGATCTTGCTCAGCCAGCCCTTGTAGCGCATGGACTTGACCGGGCTTCGGTCGAGCCAAGGCAACACGAACAGCACTGCAATGGCCGCCCCCATGGCGATCACACCCATGAGCTTGTCCGGGATCGCCCGCAAGATTGCGTAGAACGGCGTGAAGTACCAGACCGGGGCAATGTGCTCAGGGGTCTTGAAGGCGTTGGCCTGTTCGAAGTTGGGTTTCTCCAGGAAATAACCGCCCATCTCCGGGAAAAAGAACACGATCGAGCAGAACACGAACAGGAACACCACCACGCCGACAATGTCTTTCACGGTGTAGTAAGGGTGGAACGGAATGCCATCCAGCGGGATGCCGTTTTCGTCTTTGTGCTTCTTGATGTCCACGCCATCCGGGTTGTTGGAACCCACTTCGTGCAGCGCCAGGATGTGCAGCACCACAAGGCCCAGGATCACGATCGGCAAGGCCACCACGTGCAGGGCGAAGAAGCGGTTCAGGGTGATGCCCGAGATCAGGTAGTCACCCCGGATCCACTGGGTCAGGTCGTTGCCGATCACCGGAATGGCACCGAACAGCGAGATGATCACCTGGGCGCCCCAGTACGACATCTGGCCCCACGGCAGCAGGTAACCCATGAAGGCTTCGGCCATCAGCGCCAGGTAGATCAGCATGCCAAACACCCACACCAGCTCGCGGGGCTTCTGGTACGAGCCGTAGAGCAGGCCACGGAACATGTGCAGGTAGACGACGATAAAGAACGCTGACGCGCCGGTGGAGTGCAGCAGACGCAGGATCGAGCCGTACTCGACGTCACGCATGATGTACTCGACGGAGGCGAATGCCTCTTCCGCCGACGGGGTGTAGCTCATGGTCAGCCACACACCGGTGACGATCTGGTTGACCAGCACCAGCAATGCCAGGGAGCCAAAGAAGTAGAAGAAGTTGAAGTTTTTTGGCGCGTAATATTTGCTGAGATGGTCTTCCCACATTTTAGTGGCGGGGAAGCGTGCATCCACCCAATCCATGAACTTGCTCATCACGCGTTCTCCTTATCGAGGCCAATGACAATGAGGTCGTCAGTTTCGTAGGTGTGCGGAGGAACCGGCAGGTTCAAAGGAGCAGGCTGGGACTTGTAGACGCGGCCAGCAAGATCGTAGTGGGAGCCGTGGCAGGGGCAGAAATAACCGCCGACCCAATCCTTGCCCAGATCGACTGGAGCCACTTCCGGGCGGAAGGTAGGCGAGCAACCCAAGTGGGTACACAGACCGACCAGCAGCAGGATCTCTGGCTTGATCGAACGCACTTCGTTCTTGGCGTAGGCGGGTTGGTCGGACTTCTCGGATTTAGGGTCAGACAGCTGGCCTTCGATCTTTTTGAGATTCCCCAGGATTTCCTCGGTACGACGAACAATGAAGACCGGCTGGCCGCGCCATTCAGCAATCATCTGCTGCCCTGGCTCGATCTTGCTGATATTCACCTTCACCGGTGCACCTGCGGCTTTCGCCTTGGCACTGGGAAACCATGACCCCACGAACGGGACCGCAGCCCCCACCGCTCCTGCAGCACCCACCACGGATGTGGCTGCTACCAAGAAGCGACGCCGGCCTGCATTCACGCCGTCATTGCTCATTCAGTCCTCTCCCATCAGCTTTTTGGCCTGTTAAATCAGGCGTCTACTAAGTGTTGAATCTTTACTTATAAAAATTTTGCCGAATGGTAATGAAAAGCCCCACGTCTGACAAGGGAATTGCCGGGAGCTCAGCCTCCAGGCCTTGTAGTATAGGGGGTCTACGGATGTGGCAAGTTGTCACGGCGATTTTTATGCATAAATCGCAGGCAATAAAAAACGCCCAGCTCCGTGAGGAGGCTGGGCGTTTTTGTGGAACGTAAAGCGAATTAACGCTTCGAGTACTGCGGACGCTTACGCGCTTTACGCAGACCGACTTTCTTACGTTCAACTTCACGAGCATCGCGAGTCACGAAGCCAGCTTTGCGCAGAGCGCCACGCAGGGTTTCGTCGTACTGCATCAGAGCGCGAGTGATACCGTGGCGGATTGCGCCAGCTTGACCACTTACACCGCCACCGATAACGGTGACGTAGATGTCGAACTTTTCAACGGTCTCGGTCAGTTCCAGCGGCTGACGAACTACCATGCGGGCAGTTTCGCGGCCGAAGAAGTTGTCCAGGGAGCGGTTGTTGATCGAGATGTTACCAGTACCCGGACGCAGGAAAACGCGAGCGGTTGCGGTTTTGCGACGGCCAGTGCCGTAATTTTGAGTCGCCGACATAATGAACTATTCCGTTAAAACTTCAGTTCTTGGGGCTGCTGAGCAGCATGAGGGTGTACAGCGCCCGCATAGACTTTCAGCTTGCGAAACATATCGCGACCCAGTGGGCCCTTAGGCAGCATGCCTTTGACCGCGATTTCGATCGGGGCTTCAGGCTTCTTGGCAATCAGGCCTTCGAAGTTGGAAGACTTGATACCGCCTGGGAAACCGGAGTGACGGTAGTACATTTTGTCGCTTGCTTTGTTGCCGGTTACACGAACCTGCTCAGCGTTGATGATGACAATGTAGTCACCAGTGTCAACGTGAGGGGTGTACTCAGGCTTGTGCTTGCCACGCAGACGGCTGGCGACTTCAGTGGCCAGACGACCCAGGGTCTGACCAGCGGCGTCGACGACAAACCAGTCGCGCTGAACTGTTTCCGGTTTTGCAGTAAAAGTTGTCATTCTTTAATAGCCTCAGGGGCCGCCCTGTAAATTAGACGGCGGATCTTACTGAATAGTGCGTACTTTGACAAGTCAAAGGCAGCCGGATACAGACGCTATCGGGGGCTCGGGTCGGCGCGTCCGTTCAACGGCAAGATTCTTCGGCAGGCGGCGCATCACTTCCACTGCAGAAAGAGGTGGGCAATTATGCAGATTGCGAAAAAAAATTCAACCTGCTTTTATGATTGTTTTCCCTGAAGGAGTACCCGATGGATTATCGACAGCTGGGCCGTACGGATCTGAACGTGAGCGCGATAGCCTTGGGCACCATGACCTGGGGCGAGCAGAACAGCGAGGCAGAGGCCTTCGCGCAGATCGAGCGGGCCAAGGGCGCGGGGATCAACTTCCTCGACACGGCCGAAATGTACCCGGTGCCGCCCAAGGCCGACACCTATGCCACCACCGAACGCTACATCGGTAATTACTTCAAAAGCCGTGGCGACCGTGCCGACTGGATCCTGGCCAGCAAGATCGCCGGCCCCGGCAACACCATCGACTACATCCGCGATGGCCACCTGCGCCACAACCGCAAGCACATCGTCGACGCCCTGGATGCCAGCCTCAAACGCCTGCAGACCGACTGGATCGACCTCTACCAGTTGCACTGGCCGGAACGCAGCACCAACTTCTTCGGCCAACTGAGCTACAAGCACAAGGACGAAGACAACCTCACCCCACTGGAAGAAACCCTCGAAGCGCTGGACGAGCAAGTGAAAGCCGGCAAGATCCGCCACATCGGCCTGTCCAACGAAACCCCTTGGGGCACCATGAAATTCCTGGCCCTGGCCGAAGCCCGCGGCTGGACCCGCGCGGTGTCGATCCAGAACCCCTACAACCTGTTCAACCGCAGCTTTGAGGTGGGCCTGGCGGAAGTTGCGATTCGTGAACAGTGCGGCCTGCTGGCCTACTCGCCGCTGGCGTTTGGCATGCTCAGTGGCAAGTACGAGAACGGCGCACGCCCAGCCAAGGCGCGCCTGACCGAGTACAGCCGCTTCAGCCGCTACTTCAACCCGCAGTCGGAAGCGGCGTGCAGCCGTTATGTGGCATTGGCGCGGGAGCATGGGCTGGACCCGGCGCAGATGGCATTGGCGTTTGTGACGCAGCAGCCGTTTGTGACCAGCAATATCATTGGTGCCACGTCGCTGGAGCAACTGGATAGCAACATTGCCAGTGCCGACCTGACGTTATCGAAGGAAGTGCTGGAAGGCATCGAGGCGATTCAGAAGGATCATCCGAATCCAGCGCCTTGATTGACCTGTAGGCCTCATCGGGGGGCAGGCCCCCGATGAGACCCTCAGCAGCACACCATCACAGCGCCCGCGCAATAATCTCCTTCATGATCTCATTGGTCCCCGCATAAATGCGCTGCACCCGCGCATCCGCCCACGCCCGTGCAATCGGGTATTCCCACATAAAGCCGTAACCGCCATGCAACTGCACGCACTCATCGAGCACCTTGCATTGCAGGTCCGTGGCCCAGTACTTGGCCATCGCCGCCGTGGGCACATCCAGCTTGCCTTCCAGGTGCAACGCCATGCAGTGGTCGACAAATACCCGACCGATCTGAATCTCGGTGGCCATCTCCGCCAGCTTGAACCGGGTGTTCTGGAAGTCCGCAATCGCCTTGCCGAACGCCTTGCGTTCACGGGTGTATTCCAGGGTCCATTCCAGCGCCGCCTCGGCGGATGACAGCGCGCCAATGGCTACCGTCAGTCGCTCCTGAGGCAACTCCTGCATCAGATAGGCGAAGCCCATGCCGGCCTGGCCCAGCAGGTTTTCCTTGGGCACCCGCACATCCTGGAAGAACAGCTCCGACGTATCCTGGGCCTTCATACCGACCTTCTCCAGGCGCTTGCCCTTGTCAAAGCCCGGCGTGTCGGCCTCCACCAGAAACAGGCTGGTGCCCTTGGCGCCGGCCTTGGGATCGGTCTTGGCGACGACAATCACCAACTCGGCCAGATAACCGTTGGTGATAAAAGTCTTGGAGCCGTTGATCACATACTCATCACCGTCCAGCACGGCGCTGGTCTTGACCCCTTGCAGGTCGGAACCGGCGCCCGGTTCGGTCATCGCAATGGCCGTGACCATCTCCCCAGAGATCAACTTGGGCAGGTACTTATGCTTCAGCGCCTCACTACCGTAATGCAGGATATACGGCGCAACAATATCCGAGTGCAGGGAAAAACCGATGCCGGTCAGGCCCAGCCGGCTGATCTCTTCGATCACCACCGCGCTGTACAAAAAGTCCGCGCCCAGCCCGCCATATTCTTCCGGCAGATGGGAACACAGCATCCCCGCCTCCCCCGCCTTGCTCCACAAGCCACGATCGATATAGCCCTGTTTTTCCCATTGCCCATGAAACGGCGCGGCGTCTTTTTCGAGGAAGGTGCGCACGCTCTCGCGAAAGAGTTCGTGCTCCGGGCTGAACAAGGTTCTGGGAATCATGGGTCACCTGCGTGGATTGTCGGACAAGGACGAGCCCACAGAGACTATGCCGCGAAGGCAGCACGGGACACTGGACACATGCGACAAAAAATAAGACGATCCAGCCGTCTGGTGACCACTTTCCCCTATAAGAATAAATGAAATTATGTCTAACCAAATCTCCACGCCGTTGCGGCGCGTCAGCATTTTGGCCATTGATCGGGTATTCGCTTCAACCCTCATGCAAGCCAAGGATTTCTTCCACCTCGCCAGCCTGCGTTACGGCAAACAGCAAGGCCTGGGCCTGACGCCCGCCTTCGAATCGCGCCTGGTCAGCCCCGATGGGCAATCGGTACGCAGCTTCAGTGATGTGATCATGCCGGTGGACGGCGGCCTGGAAGACGCCGACATCATCGTGCTACCGGCCTTCTGGGATGACTTCGACGCCCTGTGCACCCGCTACCCGCAAGTGCTGCCCTGGTTGCGTGAGCAACATGCACGCGGCGCCGTATTGTGCGGCGAAGCCACCGGGGTGTTCTGGCTGGCTGAAGCCGGCTTGCTCGATGGCAAGGAAGCGACCACCTACTGGCGTTTCTTCAATGCGTTCAGCGAACGCTTTCCCAAGGTTCAGCTCAACCAGGACAAACACCTTACCGACGCCGACAACCTGTATTGCGCCGGCGGCACCACCTCGGCGTGCGACCTCTATATCTACCTGATCGAACGCTTCTGCGGCGCCAACATCGCCCAGGCTGTGGCCCGCGACATCCTCTACGAGGTGCAGCGCAGCTATTCACCGGGTCGCATCGGGTTTGGCGGACAGAAGCTGCACCAGGATGTGATCATCCTGCAGATCCAGCATTGGCTCGAAGAGCACTTCGCCGACAAATTCCGATTCGAAGACGTGGCCCGGGAACACGGCATGAGCATCCGCAACTTCATGCGCCGCTTCCAGACCGCTACCGGTGACAAACCGCTGCATTACTTGCAACGGCTGCGTATCGAGACGGCCAAGGGACTGCTCTCGGGCAGCCGCAAGAGCATCAAGACCATCAGTTATGAGGTGGGGTATGACGATGCGAGTTTCTTTGCCAGGCTGTTCAGGCAGCACACGGAGCTGTCGCCGAACCAGTATCGGCAGCAGTTTCAGCAGGCTGCCTGACCCGAGGCAAACACAAATCTAATGTGGGAGCTGGCTTGCCTGCTCCCACATTTTGATCTCCACTTTTCTGGAGATTTGCTTACGGTTTGTGCCCGCGTGACAGGAACTCATGCGACTGCATTTCCAGCAAGCGGCTCAGCGTGCGCTGGAATTCGAAGTTCAAGCGCCCGCCGGTGTACAGGTCCTTCAACTCGACTTCCGCCGAGATGATCAGCTTCACGTTACGGTCGTAGAACTCGTCGACCATGTTGATGAAACGGCGCGCGATGTCGTCGGTGGTGACGCTCATCTGCTCGACGCCGCTGAGGATCACGGCGTGGAAGATCTTGCCCAGTTCGATGTAGTCGTTCTGGCTACGCGGGCCGTCGCACAGCTGGCGGAACTCGAACCAGGCCACGTCATCGCAGGTACGCAGCGCGATGATTTCGCGGTTCTCGATCATCAGCTTGTCGTTTTCCACCGCCTGGGTGCATTCCGGCGTGAGGGCGCGGAAGCTCTTTTTCAGGCTTTCGTGGGCCGCTTCGTTCAGCGGGAAGTGGAACAGCTCCGCTTGCTCCAGGTGACGCAGGCGGTAGTCGACGCCGCTGTCGACGTTGACGATTTCGGTGTTCTGCTTGATCAGCGCAATGGCCGGGAGGAAGCGCGCACGTTGCAGGCCGTCCTTGTACAAGCCGTCGGGCACGATGTTCGAGGTGGCCACCAGGGTCACGCCGTTCTTGAACAGTTCTTCCATCAGGGTGCCGAGGATCATGGCGTCGGTGATGTCGGACACGAAGAATTCATCGAAGCAAATCACCCGCGCTTCTTCGGAGAAACGCTTGGCGATGATGGTCAGCGGGTTTTTCTCGCCCGGCAGAGTCTTCATCTCTTCGTGCACGCGCTTCATAAAGCGGTGGAAGTGCGTCCGCACCTTTTCCTTGAACGGCAGCGCCTCAAAGAAGGTATCGACCAGGTAAGTCTTGCCCCGCCCCACGCCGCCCCAGAAGTACAGGCCTTTGACCGGCGTGTGGTCTTTCTTGCCAAACAGCTTGCTGAACATCCCTGGTTTGCTTTGCGAGGCCGCGACCAGGTCTTCATACAGACGTTGCAAATGACGCACCGCGTTTTCCTGGGCCGCGTCATGGAAGAATTCAGGGCGTTTCAGATCAGCTTGATATCGTTCTAGGGGCGTCATAATTTCGTTAGCAAGGCAACAAAAACGGGCCGTCACTGTAACGACGGCCCTGGATAATGGCAATCAACCCTTGGTCGGGTTAATCCTCGAGGGGGGTCAACGCAACGCGCAAGGCTTCGATGGCCGCGTCGCGCGACGCTTCGTCGGCGAACTCGGCACTGTCGGCCACCACGACACCGTCCAGCCATACGCTGAAGCCCAGGGCTTCGGTGCGTACGTCCAGCGCGTCGCCGCTTTGCAGCTGCTTGGTCACCGCGCCCGCCGCCTTGCCGTCGGCAAAATTGCGCGACAACAGCAGTTGCTCGCCATCGGCGGCGAGCAGGCGGAAGCGGAAGCTGCCGTCGTCCTCGCGGAAGCTCACGAAGCGCGCGGCTTTGGCGGCTTTCTTCTTGGCGGCGACCGGCGCCGCAGCCTGGTTGACGAACGAACGCAGGCCCACGGCTTCACGCAGCTCAGCCAGGAACGGTGCAGCCACGGCGCGGGCTTTCTTGGCGCCGATCAGCAGCAAGTCTTCCATGTCCGAAGGGCGCGACATCAACTGGTGATAGCGTTCGCGGGCTTCACCCAGTTGGCCATCCAGCAGTTGGAACAGACGGTTCTTCGCCTCGCCCCAGCCCAGCCCTTGCAACAGGTCGGCGCGGAACTCTTCCTCCTGGGCCTTGCTGGCAAATGCCTGGTACAGGGTAAACAGGTGCGAGTTGTCCGGGTCCTTGGCTTCGCCCGGCGCGCGGGAGTCGGTGACGATCCGCGAGATCGCGTCCTTCATGTCCTTGGCGCTGGTGAACAATGGGATGGTGTTGTCGTAGCTTTTCGACATCTTGCGGCCATCCAGGCCCGGCAAGGTGGCGACGCTTTCTTCGATCAGCGCCTCGGGCATGGTGAAGAATTCTTTACCGTTGCCGAACAGGTGGTTGAAGCGCTGGCCGATATCACGGGCCATTTCCACGTGCTGGATCTGGTCGCGACCGACCGGCACCTTGTGCGCATTGAACATCAGGATGTCCGCCGCCATCAGCACCGGGTAGCTGTACAGGCCCATGCTGATGCCCGCGTCCGGGTCTTCGCCGGCTTCCACGTTCTTGTCCACCGAGGCCTTGTACGCATGGGCGCGGTTGAGCAGGCCCTTGGCGGCCACGCAGGTGAGCAGCCAGGTCAGCTCGGGGATTTCCGGGATGTCGGACTGGCGGTAGAAGGTCACCCGGTTCACATCCAGGCCACCGGCCAGCCAGGTCGCGGCGATTTCCATGCGCGAGCGCTGGATGCGCTGCGGGTCATCGCACTTGATCAGGGCGTGGTAGTCGGCCAGGAAGTAGAAGGAGTCGGCATTGGCGTCCTGGCTGGCGAGGATCGCCGGGCGGATCGCACCGGCGTAGTTGCCCAGGTGCGGCGTGCCGGTGGTGGTGATGCCGGTGAGGATACGGGTACGAGTCGTCATGGGTAATCGCTTATCAGACTGCTATCAATTCGAAAGTCGCGGCAGCACCAGATCCTTCAGATCGGTGAGCTTGCCGTGAAAAAAGTGTCCGCATTCTGCCACTTTCAGCAGCTCATGGGGGCGATTCAGGGCGGCAGACCAGTCGTAGACGGTCTGTGGGTCGACCACTTCGTCGGTTTCCGGCTGGATCAGGGTCAATGGGCAACCCAGTGGCAGCGCATCGGTATCGCGCAGACGCATCACCGCTGCGGCAACCATGAACAAATGTGACAGTTTTTCACCCTTGGCTTCCAGGCGACCGCCGAGGCTGGCAGCCACATAGCCACCGAACGAAAAGCCAAGCAAGGTGATCGGCAGGTCCGGGTGTTTTTCCCGCAGCCAGGTGGCGGCCGCTTCGGCGTCATCCACTTCACCGGTGCTCATGTCGTGGGTGCCGGCACTGGCGCCGACGCCACGGTAATTGAAACGCAAGGTAATCAAACCGGCATCGCGGGCGGTGCGTTGCAGGGTCGATACGACTTTATTGAGCATGGTCCCACCCTGCACCGGGTTGGGGTGGCAGATCAGCGCCAGGCCACGTGGCTCGGGGTGATCCAGGTACAGGGCTTCCAATTGGCCTACCGGGCCATCGATCAAAACGGGGGTTTCACGCATGAGCAAGAGATGAACTCCGTGACCTCTCAATGGGTCGACTCGTCTAGCTAAAAGTCTGTGCTTGGCATCATTGCGAGCTTAATCGCGGTATACAGCGCAGGTTTGAGCCGTTAACGTAAAGCAAAGCCGTTTATAGAGGAAGGACTCGTGGAACACTCGCTCTTAGTTTGGTTGTTGCCGACTCTTGCCCTGGTTGCCGGTGTCGCCATTGGTTTCCTGGTTGCTCGCTTGCTGCCGAATGCCGCGCCTAACCGCACGCAGCGTCAGTTGGATGACATTCAGGAACGTTTTGACAGTTATCAGAACGAGGTTGTTACCCACTTCAACAGCACCGCGACCCTGGTCAAGAAGCTCACCCAGAGCTACCAGGAAGTACAGGATCATCTCGCCGATGGCGCAAACCGCCTGGCCCTCGACGACATCACCCGCCAGCGCCTGCTGGCCGCGTTGCATTCCGATGCACCGCAAACCCCACGGGAGCGCCTGACCCCACCACGGGAAAACCAGGAGCCACCACGGGACTACGCGCCAAAAACGCCGAACGCCCCAGGCATGCTGGATGAGCATTACGGTTTGAAGAAGTAACTTAATCTTCAAGCACTAAAAAGCCCGGTTGATCGATGATCAGCCGGGCTTTTTGTTGGCTGGTGTCCCGTCCTGAATAAGGTTTACGCCTTCTGACCTATCTTCAGGAG
>NZ_AOHM01000042.1:0-44625 GCF_000510895.2 Pseudomonas sp. FH1 | reverse complement strand
CTGAGTTTAAGAGATCTTGAAGACACAAGCTGGCTTGCCTGCGATAGCGGTTTTAGCCTCAGCCAAAGAACCAGTAACACACCGCAATCGCCGCCACGACTCCGGCCAACTCCGCCAGCAACGCACACCCCACGGCATGCCTGGCGCGCTGGATCCCTACCGAACCAAAGTACACCGCCAACACATAGAAGGTGGTCTCGGTACTGCCCTGAATCGTCGCCGCCACCAGCGCCGGGAAGCTGTCCACACCCTGGGTCTGCATGGTCTCGATCAGCATCGCCCGTGCGGCGCTGCCGGAGAACGGCTTGACCATCGCGGTCGGCAAGGCATCGACAAAGCGCGTGTCCATGCCCGTCCAGGCGACCACATGGCGAATGCCTTCCAGGCCGAAATCCAGGGCGCCCGAAGCGCGCAACACGCCCACGGCACACAGCATCGCCACCAGATACGGCAGCAGGTTCTTCGCCACGTCGAAGCCTTCCTTGGCACCTTCGACAAATGCCTCGTACACCTTGACCTTGCGCAACGCGCCGATCACCAGGAACAGCATGATCAAGCCGAACAGCGTGAGGTTGCCCAGGATCGACGAAAGGCCAGCCAGCGCCGTCGCGGACAACGTGGCCAACAACGCCATGAAACCGCCCAACACCAGTGCACCCGGAATCAGATAGGCCAGCACCACCGGGTCCCACAGCCGCAGGCGCTGCATAATCGCCACCGAGAGCAGGCCGGCCAGGGTGGAGGCGCTAGTCGCCAGCAGGATCGGCAGGAACACCAGCGTCGGGTCCGCGGCGCCTTGCTGGGCGCGATACATGAAGATGGTCACGGGCAATAGAGTCAGCGAGGACGCGTTGAGCACCAGGAACAGGATCTGCGCGTTACTCGCGGTGTTGGGAATCGGGTTGAGTTCCTGCAGCGCCTTCATCGCTTTCAAGCCGATGGGGGTCGCCGCGTTATCCAGGCCCAGGCCGTTGGCCGCGAAGTTGAGGGTGATCAAGCCGATGGCAGGGTGCCCGGCGGGCACTTCCGGCATCAGGCGGCGGAACAGCGGGCCGAGGGCCTTGGCCAGCCAATCGACGATCCCGGCCTTCTCGGCAATGCGCAAGAAACCCAGCCACAAGGTCAGGGTGCCGAACAGCAACACCATCACTTCCACGGACAGCTTGGCCATGGCGAAAATGCTTTCGACCATCGCCGCGAAAATCCCGGCGTTACCGCCGACCAGCCATTGCGCCAGTGCCGACACCATTGCCACGACAAAGAAGCCAAGCCACAGGCCATTGAGCATCAGTTGAACCCCTCGAAGAATGGAGCGAATGATAGCGGGGCTGGCAGAAACGACAAACCCCGGAATGATCCGGGGTTTGTTTTAGAGCTGTAGTGCTATCAGCTGCGGGTCGCTTGGGCGGCCGGCGCGGCGTCCTTGCTGCGCCAGTGCGGCAGCGAGTTCCAGTAGCGCTCGCCCTTGGCGTCGTCGTACATGCCTTCCCAACGGGAGATGACCAGCACGGCCAGGGCGTTGCCGATCACGTTCAGGGCAGTACGCGCCATGTCCATGATGCGGTCGACACCGGCGATGAACGCCAGGCCTTCCAGCGGAATGCCCACGCTGCCCAGGGTGGCCAGCAACACCACGAAAGACACGCCCGGTACACCGGCGATGCCTTTGGAGGTGACCATCAGGGTCAGAACCAGCATCAGTTGCTGGCCAACCGACAGGTCGATGCCATACAGCTGGGCGATGAAGATGGCCGCGATGCTCTGGTACAGGGTCGAACCGTCGAGGTTGAACGAGTAACCGGTCGGCACCACGAAGCTGCAGATGGCTTTCGGCGCGCCGTAGGCTTCCATCTTCTCGATCACGCGCGGCAGCACGGTTTCGGAGCTGGCGGTGGAGTAGGCCAGTACCAGCTCATCCTTGAAGATGCGGATCAGCTTGAGGATCGAGAAGCCAAACAGGCGAGCGATCAGGCCCAGTACCGCAAAGGCGAAGAACAGGATGGCGACGTAAACCAGGATCACCAGCTTGGCCAGCGGCAGCAAGGAGGCAAAGCCGAAGTTGGCGACGGTCACGGCGATCAATGCGAATACGCCGATCGGGGCGTACTTCATGATCATGTGGGTGACTTTGAACATGCTCTCGGACACGCCCTGGAACATGGTCACCAGCGGCTCGCGCAGCTCAGGCTTGAGGCTCGACAAGCCCAGGCCGAACAGCACCGAGAAGAAGATGATCGGCAGCATTTCGCCACGGGCGACAGCGGCGAAGATGTTCGACGGGATCAGGTTGAGGATGGTCTCGATGAACGCGTGCTCATGCTGCACTTCGGCGGCGGTGGCGGTGTACTTGGAGATGTCGACGGTACCCAGGGTACTCATGTCGATGCCAGCGCCTGGGTGGAACAGGTTGGCCAGCAACAGGCCGACCACGATGGCGATGGTGGTGACGATTTCGAAGTAAAGGATGGTTTTGACGCCGATACGCCCGAGTTTCTTCGCGTCACCGACCCCGGCAATGCCGACGATCAGCGAGGAGATCACAATCGGGATCACGATCATCTTGATCAGGCGGATAAAGATATCGCCCGCTGGCTGCAACACATTGCTGATCCACCAGGCCTTTTCAGCACTGAAATGGTTGAGCACTGCACCGATTGCGATCCCCAGCACCAAACCGATGAGGATCTGCCAGGCGAGGCTTAGCTTTGCCTTCTTCATGTCATTACCCTTACTTCAAGTGAACTTAAGGCAAATGCGCCAGCTGCAACGCTCGAGAGCGAAAAAGTGTGTGCATCTGCCTCCATGGAAGGTCACCGCAGCGTGGCCGAAATGGCTTACTGGCAGGCGAAAAAAGGCGCAACTATTCCCATGCAAGGGAGCGACGTCTAATGCCGTAAACGCCTACCCTATGCCGAATCGGCATGGCCTTTTTCTATAATAACTGTCCGAACGGTCAGTTCAAATGTGACATTTTGTCCGACAAATATGCCGTGAACCGGCCAAACCCGGCTCGCTCAGAGAATCAGGACGTCTGTGGTGAGCTGGCAGAAATGCCTGGGAATTCCGTTGTTTAGTGTCAGAAATGTCCTATGGCCCCCACCAAAATTTATCGATAGATGGTCGACCGGACATACCAAGAAATGGTTCTGAACAAGCAGAAGGGAAATATTCGACTAAGGAAGGCATAACAAAAGAGCAATAAGCCCGCCGCAAGTTCAGCAAGCCATGAGCTTGTGAACCTGCGTCGCAGCTTTTCGCCTGACCCGGCCCTTGCGCAGGCACTCTCTGTACCCGTAGGTCACGCCGATCCCGATTGATCAGAGCAACCCGGCCCCTTGGTCATGCACCGCCCTTGGCGAGCGATGCAAACAGAAAGAAGCGAGGGGGCTTCTTTCTATGGACGCAGTCTCCGCAGACGACAGAAGCGTCGGACGGAACCTAATACCAATTCGGATCTTTCTTCAGCTGCTCCGTCAGCAACTTCTGCATGCCTTCATCCGGCTTACCGATAAAACGGTAATCGGCGTGCCGCGTTGGGGATTTGTCCGCCGGCAGGCCGGCCGGGACTTCCACCAACATGGCGTAGGCATCTTCCTTGTCGAGGCTGAAGGCAACGATCAGGCGTTTGTTCAGGCACGTGTCAGCGGTTTCGCAGAGTGGCCCGACCAAATACTTGTCGCCATCTTCTTCCACGGCGTTCATCTGTTCGGCTGTACCCGACAGGTTCATTACCCATTCCGGCAAGCGTTCTTCTTTCTTCACCACGCCTTGCCAGGTTTCGCGGTATTGCGGGTCCGCGCTGAGCAATTCATTGGCCCGGGATTGGCCGTCGTTGGCGGCCATCGCCCAGCCGCTGCCGCCCAAGAGCAGGACGGCAGCAAGAGCTTTAAGGGACAAAGTGGTCATGTTCAGCCTCGGCCGCGACGACCAAAGAAGAAGGAAGCGATGAACATCACCAGGAAGACCACAAACAGAATTTTTGCGATACCCGTGGCGGTGCCCGCGATACCACCGAAGCCCAGGACTGCAGCCACAATGGCGATGATCAGAAATGTGATTGCCCAACTCAACATGGTGATTCTCCTTACGCTTTTATAGGGGTAACAGCGGTAGTGCCGTGCAACCGCTCAATACGAACGGCTGTTGTTGCCTAGAACACCCAACGCTCTTGGGATGGCAGTTCACTCAGGGCGGAAACCTGGTCAACCATCCGCAACTGCGGGGCTGTTACATCGGCAGCAACACTGCCAACGGAACGGAAATGGGTCTGGGTCATGGACGGACGTTCAAACTGGGGGATCTGCTGCTGACTCTGCTGCCAATGTTGCAGTTGCTGGCCGCCAATCAGCGTGACCATCAGGCCCAGGCTGGCAAACAGGCCTTGTTGCAAGCGCAGTGGCGATACACGCAATGGGCTGAGGTTTTGGCGAGTCATGCTGCTGTTCTCCCGCATTCTGATTATTCGTTGGGAGAGATATTGCAGAGTGCATGCCAGCTTTTTTACAAAATAAAACTCAATAAAATCAATGAGTTGAATATTACCGATTGGGTTGACCCCCAGCATCCTGCACGATGCCCCTCTGAGCGCCGTGCGAAATGCACGATGGCCAGCGGTCGGATCAAGGGATAGAACACGGAATGAGTGTTGCCGAAGTGGCAAGACGGCATGAAAACGCCATCAGCCGGGGGCTTTGTAGGAAACGATGCAGATAGCTGCACGACGCTGCCTTTTATCGATCAGAATAAACCATGCAACTTGCCCGATTATTCCGGGACTAAACACCATCATTCATAGTTTAAGGAGCGCGGGACAGATGGAATCAGCCAAGGAACTTCAAGGCCGCATTCTTTTAGTGGATGACGAATCCGCGATCCTCCGCACCTTCCGTTATTGCCTGGAAGATGAGGGCTACACCGTAGCCACCGCGAACAGCGCCGCTCAGGCCGATGCCTTGATGCAGCGCCAGGTGTTCGACCTGTGCTTCCTCGACCTGCGACTGGGCGAAGACAATGGCCTGGATGTGCTGGCCCAGATGCGCGTCCAGGCGCCTTGGATGCGCGTGGTCATTGTGACCGCCCACTCGGCAGTCGACACTGCCGTTGATGCAATTCAGGCCGGCGCTGCCGATTACCTGGTCAAGCCTTGCAGCCCTGATCAACTGCGGCTCGCCACCGCCAAGCAATTGGAAGTGCGCCAACTCTCTGCGCGCCTCGAAGCCCTTGAAGGCGAAGTGCGCCAGCCCAAAGACGGCCTCGATTCCCACAGCCCGGCAATGATGGTGGTGCTGGAAACCGCGCGCCAGGTGGCCGGCACCGATGCCAACATTCTCATCCTGGGTGAATCCGGCACCGGTAAAGGCGAACTCGCCCGCGCCATTCATGGCTGGAGCAAGCGTTCGAAAAAGTCCTGCGTCACCATCAACTGCCCATCGCTGACGGCAGAACTGATGGAAAGCGAGTTGTTTGGTCATAGCCGCGGTGCGTTTACCGGTGCCAGCGAAAGTACCTTGGGCCGCGTTAACCAAGCGGACGGCGGAACGCTGTTTCTCGACGAAATCGGCGACTTTCCCCTTACATTGCAACCCAAGTTGCTGCGTTTTATCCAAGACAAGGAATATGAGCGCGTCGGCGATCCGGTCACTCGACGTGCCGACGTACGCATACTGGCCGCCACCAACCTGAACCTGGAAGACATGGTCCGCGACGGCCGCTTCCGCGAGGACTTGCTGTACCGCCTCAATGTGATCACCTTGCACCTGCCGCCGCTTCGCGAGCGTAGTGAAGACATTCTGACCCTGGCCGACCGCTTCCTGGCGCGCTTCGTCAAGGAATACGCCCGACCGGCGCGCGGCTTCAGCGATGAGGCACGCGAAGCACTGCTCAACTACCGCTGGCCGGGCAATATCCGCGAACTGCGCAACGTCGTGGAGCGCGCCAGCATCATCTGCCCGCAAGAAAAGGTGGAGATCACCCACCTGGGAATGGCCGAACAGCCTGGCAACAACGCCCCACGCATCGGCGCGGCGCTGAGCCTGGATCAGTTGGAAAAAGCCCATATCGGCGCCGTGCTCGCCACCAGCGACACCTTGGACCAGGCAGCCCGCACCTTGGGCATCGACGCGTCGACCCTGTACCGCAAACGCAAACAGTACAACCTGTGAGCTGTACCTTATGAAGCTAGCGATGAAGCTGCGCACTCGGCTGTTCCTGAGTATCTCAGCGTTGATCACCGTCGCCCTGTTGGGTTTGATCCTGGGCCTGGTCAGCGTCATGCAAATGGCCAAGACCCAGGAATCGCTGATTCGCAGCAACTTCATTACGCTGGACCTTGGGCTCAAGCTGCGCCAGAGCCTGGGCGATCAATTGATCATGATGCTGGAGGAGCGCCCCGACCCCGAGGCGCTGCAAGCGTCCAAGCAACGCTACTTCGACCTGCTCGACCAGGGCATCGCCCATGAACAGCGGGACAATCGCGGGAGTGGCTTCAGTGAGGCCCGAGGCCAGTATCAGGATCTGCTGGACGCCTTTGACGAATCCCAGCAACCGACACCTCCTCCAGGCTCCAAGGAAAAACTCACCGACACCTTCAATACCTTGCGCAACGGCCTGATCAACGAACACAAGCAGGCGTTGGAGAACATCAGCAACAGCGAACACAAATCCCGCGAACGTGCGCTATTGATCGCCGGATTGCTGGGGTTGGTGGGGCTCGCCGTGCTGATCATCGGGTTTGTCACGGCGCATGGTATCGCCCGACGGTTTGGCGGCCCCATCGAAGCGCTGGCCAAAGCTGCCGACAAAATCGGCCAAGGCGACTTCGAAGTGACACTGCCGATCTCGTCCGCAGCGGAAATGAACCAGCTGACCCGCCGCTTCGGCATCATGGCCGAAGCGTTGCGCCAGCATCAGGCAACTAATGTCGATGAACTGCTGGCCGGTCAACAGCGCCTGCAAGCCGTACTCGACAGCATCGACGATGGCCTGCTGATGATTGACCGCCAAGGCCGCCTGGAACACCTCAACCCTGTGGCCCAGCGCCAATTGGGCTGGGACGAGGAACGCCTCGGTCAAGGTCTGGGAGAGGCACTCGTACGCCCCGAGCTGGACGAGCAACTGCAACTGGTCCTGCGCGGCGGTAACCTGGAGCGGGCACCGGACGATCTGGAAGTGGAGGTCGAAGGCGAGCTGCGTCTGCTGACCTACAGCCTGACCCCGGTCAGCCATACCCAGGGGCATATCCTCGGCGCAGTGATGGTGCTGCACGACGTCACTGAACAACGCGCCTTCGAGCGGGTGCGCAGCGAGTTCGTGTTACGCGCCTCCCATGAACTGCGCACGCCGGTGACCGGCATGCACATGGCCTTCGGGTTGTTTCGCGAGCGTGCGAAGTTCCCGGCAGAGTCTCGTGAAGCGGACCTGCTGGATACAGTCAATGAAGAAATGCAGCGCTTGATGCAGTTGATCAACGACCTGCTCAACTTCTCTCGCTACCAGAACGGCCTGCAGAAACTCACCTTGGGCCCGTGCGATGTGACTGACCTGCTGGAACATGCCCGTGCGCGTTTCGTGGAGCCGGCCAAAGCGCAGAACATCGAACTGCTGGTAGAAACGCAATCCGACCTGCCTCGGTTGTATGCAGACCAGGCACAGCTTGAGCGGGTTCTGGACAACCTGCTGGGCAACGCCCTGCGCCACACGGCGGCTGGCGGGCAAATTCGCCTGCAGGCGCGTCGTCATGGCGAACGAGTGATTGTCAGTGTGGAAGATAACGGCGAAGGCATCGCCTATGGCCAGCAGGGACGGATCTTCGAACCGTTCGTCCAAGTGGGCCGCAAGAAAGGCGGCGCCGGCCTGGGGCTGGCGCTGTGCAAGGAGATCGTGCAACTGCACGGCGGCCGCATGGGCGTGTATTCGCGGCCGGGGCAGGGCACTCAGTTCTACATGGCGTTGCCGCTTTAAGTTCGGTTCAGCGCGCGCAGGATTGCGGCACTTTCCGCATCCGGTGTGCCGTCAAACAGCGACGGCCGGAAATGCATCTGGAATGCCGCGATCACATGCCGCGTGGCGACATCCAACTCGCCGGTCTGGGGCGTCTGGTAGCCCAGGCGGGCCAGCTCTTCCTGGAACCAGGTAATGCTTGGCAGTTCCGCCGCGTATTGCATCTGGAACCGCGCAACAGCCTGGGCATTCGGCCACACGCCCAACCCTTCATCCGCCAGGCGTTTCCAAGGGAACAGTGGGCCCGGGTCCAACTTGCGAAGCGGTGCGATGTCGCTGTGGCCAATGATGTTCTTGGGGTCGATGCCATTGCGCTTGCTGATGTCCTTGAGCAACACCACCAGGGATTTAACCTGCGCTTCGGAGTACGGGTACCACAAGCGACCGGTCGGCGTGTCCTTGTAGCCGGGATTCACGATCTCGATGCCGATTGAGCTGGAGTTGAGCCAGGTACGGCCCATCCATTCGCTTTCGCCGGCATGCCAGGCGCGCTGGCTCTCATCCACCAGCTTGTAGATGGTGCCGGAGGCGTCGTCGCCGATCAGGTAATGGCTGCTGACCTGGCCGTGGGTGAGCAGTGCCAGGGAGCGTTCAAGGTTGGTGGAGGTGTAGTGGACGACCACGAACTGCACGCGGTTGTCGTGATTCACCGAAGGGTGGCTGGTGTCCAGGCGCGGGCCGCTGGCGCAACCTGCGAGCAGAAGAAACACAAAGGCGAAGTACAAGGATTTCATGGCGGAAGACATTACACTGAAGACGATAATGCAACAGTGTAACGTACCCTTTGTGACCCAACCGTCAAATTACAAAATGGAACATCTTTTAGGCGGCCTGCACCTGGTTCCGTCCCGCCGCCTTGGCTCGGTACAGCGCTTCATCGGCACGTTTGAGCGCCAAGTCACTGCGCTCTCCCGGCTGGAACTGCGCCACACCCATTGAAACGGTGATGGTCACCGGCTCGCCCTTGAAGTGAAACGGACACGCTTCGATCGCGGCGCGCAACACTTCGCCCGCCGCCAGCGCATCCGCCAGGGATGAGTTCGGCATCAACAACACAAACTCTTCGCCACCAAAGCGCGCGATAAAGTCGGTCGAGCGCAGACGCTTGCGCAGCACGTTGGCGATGATCTTCAGTACCTTGTCGCCCGCTAGGTGGCCGTAGCCATCGTTGATACGTTTGAAATGATCCAGGTCCAACATCGCCAGCGACAAGTTGTTGCCACGCTGGTGCCAGGTGTTGACCTCCTGATCCAGGCGTTCACTCCAGGCTGCGCGGTTGGGCAGCCCGGTGAGCGGATCGATCAAGGCTTTCTGGCGCTGCACCTCCAGGTGCTCCCGGTAGCCCTGGGCTTCCTGCTCCATATTGGCGACACGCTCGGCCAAGCCTTTCAGTCGCGCCGCGGTTTCCTGCTCGCGCAGGTCACGCTGCTGCTGGTGCTCGTCCATAGTGCCTAGCAGGCCTTCAAGGTGGCTTTCCAGCACGTGCTTGAGGCTGTCCAGGTCGGCGGCTTCCTGCACGCTGCTTTGCAGGCCATCGACCTGTTCGCGGATCTGCGTGTCCAGCTCGCGGGCGGCGGAACGGCTATCGGCGTGACCTTCGCTGGCGACCTGCAAGTGCCCCTGGAAGGCTTCAAGGCGCTCATTGAGCTGCTTGAGATAAGCCTCGAACTCATGCTGGCCGCTGTCGGTGATCGCCAGCATCAACACCGCCAGGTCATCCAGGATCGGCAGCAGTTCGTACCAGTTCAGGCCATGGGCCAGGCGCTCGCGCATGGCTTCGGCCTGAGGCCGGTGGCGCTCGGGCAGCGAGAGTTCATCCAGCAGGCCGAGCAAAGTGTCCTCGATGTGTTTGGCCACCGAGCTGTAGGACGGCTCCGGGGAGTCTGGCAAGGCATAGGTGCCATCCGCTTGCAGTTCGTCGGGATCAGGCTCTTCGACTTCCAGTACCGGAGGGAGCGACAGACTGCCGATGACGGTCTCATCCGGCGCTTCGACCTGAACCTCAGGCGTTTCGATGAAGGCGGCGAGGGCGCTTTCCGGTGCAGGCTCTTCAACCTGAGGCTCGGGCTCGACCCGCGCTACAGGCGTTTCAAGGGGTGCGGCTTGAGGCGGGGCTTCGTAGACGAAGGTTTCGCTGGAGGGCTCGGCCAACCTGGCGGGCGCTACCGGCTCAATGACAGGGGCGAGCGTTTCTTGAGGCTGCGGCGCAAAGGCGCGCAACGCTTGCGTCAGCTCCTCGGATTGCTCGGGCGGCGGTGGCTCGGCAGCGACCGGCTTAGCCGGCGCAGGCTGCGGAGCCGGGCGGGGCGGCGCCTCGTTCTCCACCGCCTCGTTCGCGACGTCCTTGGCACCAAACAGGCGCTGCAAAAGCCCTGGCCCCGGACGCGGGGTTTCGCCGTCCGGCTCCAGGTTGCTCAGCGCCTGGCCTTGCAGGCCGCTCAACTCGCTGAGCAGCAGGGGAATCTCGCGCGCTTGGCTGACTCGGCCGTCCAACTGCTTGGCGAACGTCTTCAGCGGACGGGCCACCTCACGCGGTAGCGGCAGCTTTTGCAGTTGCGTGACCAGGGACGTCAGCGCCGTGCTGATCTGGTCCACCCGGGTTTCACGGCGCTGCTCCGAATCCAGCACCGCCTTTTCCAGGCGCGGCAGCAACCCGGCAAGGGCGGCGTCCATATCATCGGTGCGGACAACGTCACGCATTTCCTTCATGCATTGGTCGACGGCGCGGTCAGTGCCTTCAGCGGCCAGGGTGCTGCGCACCAGCCCACGGCGCAGCAGGTCGAGACGGGCGGCCCAGCGGCGTTCGAGCTTTTCTTGTTGCTCGATGCTTTTAAGGTATTTTTCTTTCCAGCGCTGGGCGTCGTCGCTCATGCAAGGGGTCCGCGAGGGCCGGAACTCAACGCGGGCAATGCATCAGCCGTGAGCGAACCCGGCAGACGAATCTCTACCGCGACCGGCAGGTGATCGGAGATGGGCTGCGCCAGCACCTGCACACTTTCGAGTGTGAGGGTAGGACTGAGCAGGATATGGTCAAGACAGCGTTGCGGACGCCAGCTGGGGAACGTGGCTTCGGCTTGCGGCGCCAGTAGCCCGAGGTCGCGCAACGGAGAATTTTGCAGCAGATCGCTGGCGTGGGTGTTCATGTCCCCCATCAGCACCTGATGTTTGTAATTGCCAATCAGCTCTCGGATGTAGGCCAGTTGCATGGTGCGGGTGCGGGCACCCAGCGCCAGGTGCATCATCACTACCACCAAGGCTTCCGGGCCTTCGCCAAACCGCACAAGGATCGCGCCCCGGCCCTTGGGGCCTGGCAGCGGGTGGTCTTCGATGGCGGAGGGCTTCAAGCGGCTGAGCACGCCATTGCTGTGCTGCGCCAGGCGCCCGAGGTTGCGATTGAGTTGCTGGTACCAGTAGGGAAAGGCACCCAGCTGGGCCAGGTGTTCGACCTGGTTGATGTAACCGGAGCGCATGCTGCCGCCGTCAGCTTCCTGCAGGGCAACCAGGTCGAAGTCGTTCAACAGGTTGCCGATCTTCTGCAGGTTGCCGGCACGCCCGTTGTGGGGCAGCAGGTGCTGCCAGCCACGGGTGAGGTAATGCCGGTACTTCTCGGTACTGATGCCCACCTGGATATTGAAGCTCAGCAGGCGCAGGCGGCTGTCTGCCGGCAGGCCCGTGGATTCCAGGTGATGTTCGTTGACCTGCGGGTCATGCAGGCCAACCCCACGTTCGGTACCCCAGCGGCGCATGACGGGCCCCTTACTTGGCTGCGCGCTCTTTGGCGATCAGCTGGTCGGCAACATTGAGGGTCTGCTCAGGACCACCGGAGGTGCCCAGGTCGAAACGGTATTTGCCGTTGACGATCATGGTCGGAACGCCTTGCACGCCGTACTTCTGCGCCAGTTCTTTAGCCTGTTTGATCTGGCCCTGGATGGCGAAGGAGTTGAAGGTGGCCAGGAACTTGTCCTTGTCGACACCTTGGGTGGCCACGAAGTCAGCCATTTCGTCTGGCTTGGTCAGGCGCTTGCCTTGCTTCTGGATCGCGTCGAATACCGCGTTGTGGACCTTGTGCTCCACACCCATGGCTTCCAGAGTCAGGAACAGCTGGCCGTGGGCATCCCATGGGCCGCCGAACATGGCAGGGATGCGTTTGAAGTTGACGTCCTTGGGCAGTTTCTCAACCCATGGGTTGATGGTCGGCTCAAAGGCGTAGCAATGCGGGCAGCCGTACCAGAACAGCTCCACCACTTCGATCTTGCCTGGCTCCGAAACCGGAACCGGGTTGGCCAATTCAACGTAGGTTTTACCGGCTTCAAGCGGCACGTCGGCAGCTTGTGCGGTCATGCCGAAGAGGCTGGCAGTGACGAGAGCGGCGCTGAGGATCAGATTACGCATGCTTTACTCCTGGACAAATAAAGTCGCCTCACGCGACCTTTGTTGTGACAGGTCTACGCGGGCATGAGTTCGTTAGTGTAACGGCACCGGCCACAAAAAAGGGCGGCCTGGGCCACCCTTTTTATGCTTGCATCGCGGGATTAATCGAGTGTTAACGTTGCGTGCACCTCAGTGCAGGCCCTGGATGTAGCTGGAGACCGCCGCAATGTCTTCATCACTCAGCTTACGGGCGATGGTACGCATGATTGCCGCGTCGCCATCGTTGGCTCGCCCGGCCTCTTCCTTGCGGAAATCGGTCAGCTGCTTGGCGATATAGGTCGCGTGCTGGCCGCTCAGGTGCGGGAAGCCGGCGGCGGCGATGCCCGCGCCATTGGGCGAGTGGCAACCGGTGCAGGCCGGCAGGCCTTTTTCCAGGTCGCCGCCGCGGAACAGTTTCTCGCCACGGGCCACCAGTTTCGGATCGGCAGCTCCCACACTGCCCTTCTGGCTGGCAAAATATGCCGCGATGTCTGCCAGGTCCTGATCGCTGAGGTTGGTCAACAAGCCGGTCATTTCCAGGACCGTGCGCTTGCCGGACTTGATATCCTGCATCTGCTTGGTCAGGTAACGCTCGCCCTGGCCGGCCAGTTTGGGGAAGTTCGGCGCCGGGCTGTTACCATCCGGTCCATGGCAAGCACCACACACGGCGGCTTTCGCCTGGCCCGCTGTAGCGTCGCCTGCAGCATGGGCAACACCGGTGATGCCCAAGGTCAACAGCAGACTCACGATCAGTTTGTTCATCAGCTAATCCAACTACGGCTAAGGGGTTTAAGAGTTATCTACCGGGTTTACTCACCATCAACTGAATGACGGCCTGGTAATCCTCAGTACTGCAGTCCATGCACAAACCACGCGGCGGCATTGCCTTGAAACCCTGGGTCACGTGTTGCACCAGCGTGTCCATGCCCTGCGCCAGTCTTGGCGCCCAGGCTGCCTGGTCACCCCGTCTGGGGGCGTTGGGCAACTGGCCGGCATGGCAAGCCACGCAAACTCGGTTGTACACCGCTTCCGGATCCTGTGTAGCCTGAGCGCCGTAAAGCGGGACCAGGACACCGATAGCGAGCAACCACTTGGTCATACGTCGACCATTTCAGGGTTTGAGAGCGTTTTGCGTTCTAATGCGCAATAAAGGTCTATCGCTCCCGTGAACCTCATCCTTCGCTGGGACAAAGCACACACAAAATCTGCGGCATTATATACTGGCGCTACTGAAACGGAAACGACACCGCTTGCCGCACCCTTTTTCGGCACCGCCCACATCGGAAATCTCATGCAACTCAAGAATCCCATCCTCGGTCTGTGCCAACAGTCCACGTTCATGCTCAGCGCCGCCAAAGTTGACCAATGCCCCGATGACGAGGGCTTTGAAGTCGCCTTTGCCGGTCGCTCCAACGCCGGCAAGTCCAGCGCGTTGAACACCCTGACCCACGCCAGCCTGGCACGCACCTCGAAAACCCCGGGCCGCACGCAACTCCTCAATTTCTTCAAGCTAGACGATGATCGGCGTCTGGTCGACCTGCCGGGCTACGGATACGCAAAAGTCCCTATCCCGTTGAAGCTGCACTGGCAGCGTCACCTGGAGGCTTACCTGGGTGGCCGCGAGAGTTTGAAGGGTTTGATTCTGATGATGGACATCCGCCATCCGATGACCGACTTCGACCTGTTGATGCTCGACTGGGCCGTCGCCAGCGGCATGCCGATGCATATCCTGCTGACCAAGGCCGACAAGCTGACCTACGGCGCAGCCAAGAACACCCTGCTCAAAGTGCAGTCCGAAATCCGTAAAGGTTGGGGTGACGCGATCACCATCCAGCTGTTCTCGGCACCAAAACGCATGGGCCTGGAAGAGGCCTACACCGTGCTGGCAGGCTGGATGGAATTGGCCGACAAGGGCGCGGAACTGGCCGAGTAACTTTTCTGCAGGCAAAAAAAACCCCGGACTTCTTATGGGGAGGGGAAGTTCGGGGTTCAAGTTCCGGACCGCTAGGGCGGGGTCCAGATATCTGCCAACACTTAACACAACATAGGAGCATTGAAGGGCTTCACCACCCATTCAGTAACTCTGAGTAGCAGTTCACGGGTTAAGTTCCGGCAGGTTCGAAAAACTATTTGAAATAACCGACGGCGATTTCCGCACTAAAGCACTCTGCCACCACGCAAGGTGATGGCAGAGTCCCGGACTCAGTGCGCTTCGTCCCAGTTGTTGCCCACGCCCACTTCCACCAGCAGCGGTACATCCAGCTGTGCGGCAGCGCTCATGTGTTCGCGAATCTTCTCGCTGACTTGCGCCACCAGGTCCTCACGCACCTCCAACACCAGTTCATCGTGCACCTGCAGGATCACCTTGGCATCCAGGCCTGACTCAGTCAGCCAGTTATCCACTCGCACCATGGCCTTCTTGATGATATCCGCCGCCGTGCCCTGCATCGGCGCGTTGATCGCGGTACGCTCTGCCGCTGCGCGCTCCTGGGGCTTGTTGGAGTTGATGTCCGGCAAGTACAGGCGACGGCCGAAGAAGGTCTCGACATAACCTTGATCAGCCGCCTGGGCACGGGTGCGCTCCATGTATTCGCGCACGCCGGGATAACGGGCGAAATACACATCGATATACGCCTTGGCCGTCTTGGTATCGACGCCAATGTCCTTGCCCAGCTTCTGTGCGCCCATGCCGTAGATCAGGCCGAAGTTGATCGCCTTGGCGCTGCGACGCTGATCCGAAGTGACCTCGCCCAGTTCAACCTTGAACACTTCTGCCGCCGTGGCGGTATGCACGTCCAGGTTGTCGCGGAAGGCGTTCATCAGGCCTTCGTCCTTGGACAGGTGCGCCATGATCCGCAGTTCGATCTGCGAGTAGTCCGCCGCCAACATTTTGTAGCCCTTGGGCGCGACGAACGCCTGGCGAATGCGCCGCCCTTCGGCGGTACGCACCGGGATGTTCTGCAGGTTCGGATCACTGGACGACAAGCGCCCGGTGGCCGCCACCGCCTGGTGATAGGACGTGTGGATGCGCCCGGTGCGCGGGTTGATCTGCTCCGGCAGGCGATCGGTGTAGGTGCTTTTCAACTTGCTCATGCTGCGGTACTGCATCAGCACCTTGGGCAGTGGGTAGTCATCTTCAGCCAGCTTGGCCAGCACTTCTTCGGCTGTGGAGGCCTGGCCCTTGCCGGTTTTCTTCAGTACCGGCAGGCCGAGTTTCTCGTAAAGGATCGCGCCGAGTTGCTTGGGCGAGCCCAGGTTGAACTCCTCACCGGCGATCTCGAACGCCTGGCGCTCCAGCTCGACCATCTTGTTACCCAGCTCGATGCTCTGGATGCCCAGCAGATCCTTGTCGACCAGCGCGCCCTGGCGTTCGATACGCGCCAAGACCGGCACCAACGGGATTTCGATCTCCGTGAGCACACTCGCCAGGCTCGGGATGGCCGCCAGTTGCGCAAACAGCGCCTGGTGCAGGCGCAAGGTGATATCGGCGTCTTCCGCCGCATATGGGCCAGCCTGCTCCAGCGCGATCTGGTCGAACGTCAGCTGCTTGGCGCCTTTGCCGGCGATGTCCTGGAAAGCGACGGTGTCGTAGTCCAGGTACTTCTTGGCCAGGCTGTCCATGTCGTGGCGGGTGGCGGTGGAATTGAGCACATAGGATTCAAGCATGGTGTCGAAGGCGATGCCGCGCACGGTAATGCCATTCGCCGGATCGCCACCAATGGCACAGTTAGCGAGGATGTTCATGTCGAACTTGGCATGCTGGCCGACCTTGAGCTTGCTCGGGTCTTCCAGCAGCGGCTTGAGGGCCAGCAGCACGGTGTCGCGATCCAACTGCTCCGGCGCGCCGATGTAGGAGTGGGTCAGCGGGATGTAGGCCGCTTCATGGGGCTGGACGGCGAAGGAAACACCGACCAACTGCGCCTGTTGGGCATCGATGCCGGTGGTTTCGGTATCAAAGGCGATCAACTTCGCCTCGTTGAGCTTCTTCAACCAGATGTCGAAGGTCGCCTGGTCGAGAATCGTGGTGTAGCTCGCCTCTGCTGGCGCTACTGCCTCGACCACTTCCTCAACAGCAGGCGCCGCCTTGAGCTCCACACGCTTGGCGTCACGCTGGATCTCGTCAATCCAGCTCTTGAATTCCAACAGCGAGTACAGCTCCAGCAGCTTCTCGCGATCCGGCTCGATCAGGTGCAGGTCATCCAGGCCGACATCCAGCGGTACGTCGCACTTGATCGTCGCCAACTGGTAGGAAAGAAACGCACTCTCGCGATGCTCTTCCAGCTTGGCCGGCAGGGTTTTGGCGCCACGGATAGGCAGGGTCGGCACGATATCCAACTGTTCATAGAGCTCTTTGATGCCGCCGTTCACGCCGACGAGCAGGCCGGATGCCGTCTTGGGACCAATGCCCGGAACGCCTGGAATGTTGTCGGACGAATCGCCCATCAACGCCAGGTAGTCGATGATCTGCTCCGGTGCGACGCCGAATTTCTCCTTTACGCCCTCAATGTCCATCGCGCTACCGGTCATGGTGTTGACCAAGGTAATGTGCCCGTCGACCAGCTGCGCCATGTCCTTGTCACCGGTCGAGATCACCACCGGGCGGTTGGCAGCCGCGCTGCTACGGGCCAGGGTGCCGATGACGTCATCGGCCTCGACGCCTTCGACGCAGAGCAATGGGAAACCCAGGGCGATCACGCTCTGGTGCAGGGGCTCGATCTGCAGGCGCATGTCATCGGGCATGCTCGGGCGGTTGGCCTTGTATTCGGCGTACATGTCATCGCGAAAGGTCCCACCCTTGGCGTCGAACACCACCGCGAACGGGCTGCCCGGATACTGCTTGCGCAGGCTTTTGAGCATGTTCAACACGCCCTTGACCGCACCGGTGGGCAGGCCTTTGGAGGTGGTCAGCGGTGGCAGCGCGTGGAAGGCGCGGTACAGATAAGAAGAACCGTCCACCAGGACGAGGGGTGCTTGGCTCATGAGCAGAATCAACCTTTTCGGCGGGTCAGGCGCTAGAATAGCCGGACCAATGACGACAAAGGGACAAGGTTATCATGCGTACATTCAATCGCATGCTGTTGACCGGCTTGATTGCACTCGCTCCGATGGCTGCCATGGCGGCAGACAGCGCCCCTGGGGGCGATCCGGAAGTGACCATTCGCACGGAAGGCGACAAGACCATCCAGGAGTACCGCCAAAACGGCTTCCTGTATGCGATCAAGGTAACGCCGAAGGGCGCGCCTCCGTACTTCCTGGTGCGCGCCGACGGAACCGATGCGAACTTCATCCGCTCTGACCAGCCGGATATGCTGATCCCGTCATGGAAGATTTTCGAATGGAAATGATTTCTTAACTTAAATTGGCGCCGCGCATTGCGGCGCCCGTACTGGCAGTTTTAACCATGTCTGTGTTCACCCCCCTGGCTCGGCCCGAGCTGGAAACCTTTCTCGCCCCTTACGGCCTCGGCCGCCTGATCGACTTCCAGGGGATTGCCGCCGGTAGTGAAAACACCAATTTCTTTATCAGCCTGGAGCAGGGCGAGTTCGTCCTGACCCTGGTCGAACGTGGCCCGGTCGCGGAAATGCCGTTCTTCATAGAACTGCTCGACGTGCTCCACGACGCCGACCTCCCCGTGCCCTACGCCCTGCGCACCACCGACGGCGTGGCTCTGCGCGAGCTGAAAGGCAAACCCGCACTGCTGCAACCGCGCCTGGCCGGCAAGCACATCAAGGATGCCAACGCGCAGCACTGCGCGCAGGTCGGTGATCTGCTGGGCCATCTGCACCTGGCAACCCAAGGTGAAAAGGTGTTGGAGCGCAAGACCGATCGCGGCCTGGACTGGATGCTCAGCGAAGGCGGGCAGTTGATTTCGCACTTGAACGACGCACAACAAGGCCTGCTGCAGGATGCACTGACCGAGATCGCAGCCCACAAGGCTGAGATCCTCGCGCTGCCACGCGCCAACGTGCACGCCGACCTGTTCCGCGACAACGCGATGTTCGAAGGGACGCACCTTACAGGGCTGATCGACTTCTACAACGCCTGCTCAGGTCCGATGCTGTACGACGTGGCAATCGCCCTGAATGACTGGTGTTCGGACGCGGATGGCGTGATCGATGGGCAACGCGCACGGGCATTGCTGGGGGCCTATGCAGGTCTGCGACCGTTTACCGCCAAGGAAGCCGAGTTATGGCCGACGATGCTGCGCGTGGCCTGTGTGCGGTTCTGGTTGTCACGCCTGATCGCGGCTGAATCGTTCGCCGGGCAGGACGTGTTGATCCATGACCCGGCGGAGTTCGAGCATCGGTTGGTGCAGCGTCAGCAGGTTACCGTGCACCTGCCCTTCGCACTCTAACCTTTGCAGGAGCCGGCTTGCCGGCTTCTACAAGGACTCCAGGCAACCCGCCAAATCATTGCCCAACTTCTCCAACACCTGCTCATAACCCTGAGCGGTAGCCGGGGTGTAACCACCCAGCGCATCCAACTCCGCCAGCTTCACCGGCAAGCCGGAGACCAGCGTTTCAGCCAAACGCGGACGCAGCGGCGGCTCGCTGAACACGCAGGTCTTGCCCACTTCCTGCAAACGCGTACGCATCGCCGCCACATGCTGGGCGCCGGGTTGTACCTCAGCAGCCACGCTGAACACGCCGGTGTGCTTGAGGCCGTAAGCGTCTTCGAAGTAATCGAAGGCTTCGTGGAACACAAAGTAAGGTTTGCCATCAATCGGCGCCAGGCGGGCTTTCAGGCGAGCATCCAGGGCATCAAGGCGGTCATTGAAGGCCTTCACGTTGCTCTGGTAACGCGCAGCATTGGCCGGGTCGGCGGCAGCCAGGTCAGCCGCCATGCGCGACGCAATCACCCGAGCGTTCACCGTCGACAGCCACAGATGCGCATCCAGGCTGCCTGGGCGGTGATCGTGGTCGTGTTCGTCGGCTTCATCGGCGTGCGAGTGGCTATCTTCGGCAAAACGACGCAACTTCATGCCTGGCAGGTCCTGCACTGCCACTGTCGCAGCCGTACGACCTTTCAGCACGCGCGGCAGGAAACTTTCCATATCCGGGCCGATCCAGTACAGCAGGTCCACCGACTGCACGCGCCGTACGTCGGATGGACGCAGCGCATAGTTATGCGGCGACGCACCCGGCGGCAATAACACCTCGGGAACGGCAACACCGTCCTGCACGGCCGCGGCGATCAACTGCAGCGGTTTGATGCTGGTCAGCACCTTGACCTCGGCCTGAGCGGCGCTCGCGACGAACAAACTGGTGACAAATACGACAAAAACGGGAAAAAGTCGGGACACGATGACCACTCAATGGCGTAGGAACGGGTAACATAATAACGTCTCTATCAAATGTCTGTCGCCGCTCATGCCTAAAACACCGCTTGCCAGCCGTCCCCACGATCACTCTCACTGCGTGCATACCGCGCTGTCGGAGGCCGATACCCTGTGCACACAGAAGGGTCTGCGCCTGACCGCCCTACGTCGTCGCGTGCTGGAGTTGGTGTGGCAGAGCCACAAGCCGCTGGGCGCCTACGACATCCTCGGCGTGCTCAGCGAGCAGGATGGCCGCCGCGCTGCGCCGCCGACCGTGTATCGCGCGCTGGATTTCCTGCTGGAAAACGGCCTGGTGCATCGCATCGCCTCGCTGAACGCCTTTGTCGGCTGCAGCCACCCGGAACATGCGCACCAGGGCCAGTTCCTGATCTGCCGCGAGTGCCACGCCGCCATCGAGCTTGAACAAAAAAGCATCAGCGACGCCATCATCAAGAGCTCTGCCGACGTTGGTTTCCGGGTCGAAGGGCAAACGGTCGAAGTGGTCGGCCTGTGCGCGGGCTGCCAGGGGGCTTGATGAGCAACGCGTTAATCCGCCTGGAACAGGTCGGGGTCACGTTCGCCGGGCAAGCCGTGCTGGATAACATCGCGCTAAGCGTGGAGCCTGGGCAGATTGTCACCCTGATCGGCCCCAACGGCGCCGGCAAGACCACCCTGGTGCGCGCCGTACTCGGCCTGCTCAAGCCCGACACCGGCAGTGTATGGCGCAAGCCCAAGCTGCGTGTCGGCTACATGCCGCAGAAGCTGCACGTGGATCCAACCCTGCCACTGTCCGTATTGCGCTTCCTGCGCCTGGTGCCGGGCGTGGACCGTGCCCGTGCGCAAGCGGCGCTCAAGGAAGTCGGCGCCGAACAGGTGATCGACAGCCCGGTGCAAAGCATCTCCGGCGGCGAAATGCAGCGCGTGCTGCTGGCCCGTGCCTTGTTGCGCGAGCCGGAACTGCTGGTGCTGGATGAGCCCGTGCAAGGCGTCGACGTCGCCGGTCAGGCCGAGCTGTACAGCCTGATCACCCGCCTGCGCGACCGCCATGGCTGCGGCGTGCTGATGGTGTCCCACGATTTGCATCTGGTGATGAGCACCACCGACCAGGTGGTGTGCCTCAACCGTCACGTGTGCTGCTCCGGCCACCCGGAACAGGTCAGCGGCGACCCGGCCTTCGTCGAGCTGTTCGGCAAGAACGCCCAGAGCCTGGCGATCTACCACCACCATCACGACCACGCCCATGACCTGCATGGCGCCGTGGTCGACGATCCCGCCACACCTCATACCCACGTTCATGGAGATAGCTGCAAGCATGGCTGATTTTCTGCTCTACGCCCTGCTGGCAGGCTTGGCTTTGGCGTTGGTGGCGGGCCCACTGGGTTCGTTCGTGGTCTGGCGGCGCATGGCCTATTTTGGCGATACGTTGTCGCATGCCGCGCTCTTGGGCGTGGCCATGGGCTTCTTGCTGGATGTCAGCCCGACTATCGCCGTGACCGTGGGCTGTCTGTTACTGGCGGTGCTGCTGGTGACCCTGCAACAACGCCAGCCACTGGCCTCCGACACCTTGCTGGGCATCCTGGCGCCCAGCACGCTGTCCCTGGGCCTGGTGGTGCTGAGCTTCATGCATGAAGTGCGCATCGACCTGATGGCCTACCTCTTTGGCGACCTGCTGGCAATCAGCACCACCGACCTGGCCTGGATTCTCGGCGGCAGCGCAGCCGTGCTGGTCTTGCTGGTGGCCTTGTGGCGCCCGTTGCTGGCAATCACCGTGCATGAAGAGCTGGCCACGGTGGAAGGTTTGCCCGTGCCGAGCCTGCGCATGGCCCTGATGTTGTTGATCGCCGTGGTGATTGCTGTCGCGATGAAGATTGTCGGCGTATTGTTGATCACGTCGCTGCTGATCATTCCCGCAGCCGCCGCCCAGCGCCATGCCCGTTCGCCGGAGCAGATGGCGATCGGCGCCAGCCTGCTGGGGATGCTTGCGGTGTGCGGGGGCCTGGCGCTGTCCTGGTTCAAGGACACGCCGGCGGGGCCATCGATTGTGGTCACGGCCGCCGCCCTGTTTCTGCTGAGTTTTGTCCTGCCCCGTCGAGGGGTGTAGACTTGCTCGCTTTTTGCGCAAATAGAGAGTCGCAGGAATGAAGCCGTTCACCTCCCGTTATCTGCTCCTTGCCGCATTTTCCTTGCTGCTGGGCGCCTGTCAAAGCACACCGCCCGCCGCCCCCGAGGCCCCGGACGCACGCGCTGCGGCCATCGCGCAGCTGGAACAAAACCTGGCCAGCAGCGAGTTGGCCACCGCCGAAGACCAGTTGGCGGCACTGCAAGCCCAGTCGCCCAACGACCCGGCGCTAGAAAACTATCAGCGCCAATTGGCAGAAGCCTACCTGCAGCGCAGCCAGATCGTGTTGCAAAAGGGTGACGTCAACGCCGCTGCCACCGCCCTGAGCCGCGCCCGCGCCCTGATGCCCAAGGCGCCCGCACTGACCGGCGGCGTCAACAGCGCCATCACCCACGCCCGCAAGGCCGAGTTGGATAAAGCCGAAGCCGCCCTGAAAGCCGCCGAAGCCAAGCCCGCCGCCAAGGTCATCGACCCGGCGGCGCCCAGTACCACGGTGGCGCTGAACCTCACCGATATTGAAGAACTGCGTCATCAGCTGGATGCGATCGCCACCGACGTGGTGAATTACCAGTGCGATGTGACCATCCAGGCGCCGCGCACCCAGGATTACCCGTGGTTGGCCACATTGCTGACCAAACGGGTGAAGCGAATTGATTCGGGGTATGACCTGAAGATTCACCGGCAGATCTTGAAGAAGATCCCGGCGCAGGTGGTGCTGATTCCGCGCAAGGCGGAGTAAGAAAAGATGATCGCTCCCACCCAGTGGGAGCGATCCTTTTAACGCTTAAGCCGGAATCGCCTTAGCCTTAGGCTCCCGATCCCAGACCCGATGCTGGGCAATCGCCGCCACAAACGCCTTCAACGCCTTGGCATCCCCACCGACGATCAACCCCGCATCTACCTCCAGCTTCAACAGGTCCAGCAACTGCTTGGCCTCGCCCACCACCGCAATCGCCTTCAGATGCTTGTACGCCTCCAGCAGGTAGTGCAGCGCCACGCCGTCCTCGCTCAACGCCTTTACCGACTTGGCGCCGCCGGGTACAAACACCGCGTCGAACGCCACGGACGGCAAGCCCTCCATGGACGCATCCACCGGCAAACTCTTGCCGTCCGCCGTGGTGACCGGTGCCGAGGTCGGCCCGAGCAATTTGGCGTGGGCGCCTTCGGCCTTCAGCACTTTCTTCAATGCCTCGATCGCCGCGCCATCCACACCGTTAGCCGCGAGAATCGCCACCTTGCGCGTCTTGATGTCGCCCGACAACAGGTTCGCCTGGCTCAAGGCCGGTGAGCGCGACAGCGACGTCTTGCGCTCCGGCACCGTGCCTTTCTTCGGCACCGGCAAGCCCAGGTTTTGCGCCACACGCTTGGCCAGTTCAAGGTCGATATTCGCCAGGATCTCATTCACCTGGCGCGCGCGAATGAACTCACGCTCCACCTTGCCCAACTCAAAGCTGTAGGCCGCAATAATGTGTTCCTGTTCATGCTTGCTCATGCTGTGGAAAAACAGCCGCGCCTGGGAGAAGTGATCGCCGAACGACTCGCTACGCTCACGCACCTTATGGGCGTCGATGCGCTCATGGTACGACTCGAAGCCACCGTCCTGCGCCGCAGGCGGGGTTTCCTTGGGCCAGCCGCCATCGATGGAGTTGGGTTCGTACGCCGCACGCCCTTTGTCGATGGTGGTGCGGTGCATGGCATCGCGCTGGCCGTTATGGAACGGCGCCACCGAGCGGTTGATCGGCAACTCATGAAAGTTCGGCCCACCCAGTCGACTGATTTGCGTATCGGTGTAAGAAAACAGGCGGCCCTGCAGCAACGGGTCATTGGAGAAGTCGATCCCCGGCACAATATGGCCCGGACAGAACGCGACCTGCTCGACCTCGGCGAAGAAGTTATCCGGGTTGCGGTTCAGCACCATCTTGCCCAGCGGGGTGATCGGCACCAGTTCTTCGGGGATCAGCTTGGTCGGATCGAGGATGTCGAAGTCGAACGCATGCTCCTTATCCTCGGGAATCACCTGCACGCCCAATTCCCACTCGGGGTAATCGCCCATCTCAATCGCTTCCCAGAGATCGCGGCGATGGTAGTCGGTATCTTTACCGGCGAGTTTTTGCGCTTCGTCCCACACCAGCGAGCAGGTGCCGGCGGTAGGGCGCCAGTGGAATTTAACGAAGCTGGACTTCCCTTCAGCGTTGATGAAGCGAAAGGTATGGACGCCAAAGCCCTGCATGGCCCGTAGGCTTTTAGGAATCGCCCGGTCGGACATTGCCCAAATCACCATATGCGCCGATTCCGGCTGCAGCGACACGAAGTCCCAGAAGGTATCGTGGGCCGAACCGCCTGTAGGAATCTCGTTGTGGGGCTCGGGTTTTACCGCGTGGACAAAGTCGGGAAACTTGATCGCATCCTGAATGAAAAACACCGGCATGTTGTTGCCGACCAGGTCGAAGTTGCCCTCGTCGGTGAAAAACTTCACGGCAAAACCGCGTACGTCGCGTACCGTATCACCGGAGCCACGCGGGCCTTGCACAGTGGAAAAGCGCAGGAACACCGGGGTTTTGTGCCCAGGATCACGCAAGAAACCGGCCTTGGTCAGCGCCGAATGGTTCTCATAGGTCTGGAAGTAACCATGGGCACCGGTGCCGCGCGCATGCACGATGCGCTCCGGGATGCGTTCATGGTCAAAATGCGTGATCTTTTCACGCATGATGAAATCTTCGAGCAGCGAAGGCCCGCGCGCGCCGACCTTCAAGCTGTTCTGGTTGTCGGAAATCTTTACACCCTGGTTGGTACGCAGGGCCTGGCCAGTCGCGTCAGAGCGGAATTCTTCCAAGGCCTCCAGCTTGGCATTGGTGTTCTTACGGTCCAGGGTGTCGGTTCCGGCGAGTTCGCTCTTTGGCTTTTTCGTACTCATCAGTCAAAACTCCTTATTCAGACCCAGGCACGGCACCCGGGAATCGCATTGCTTAAGTAGTGACTGATGGGGTTTTGGGCCGTTCCTTTTTTATGACCTTTGATCGCGTTATTGCCAAATCGCTGGATGAATGCGAAATAAATGCTAAGAAACGCTATACGGACAGGCTAAAATGCGCGCCCGGCTAACCGCTGATCCCTTTTCCATGCGCCCCACAAGGTTCGCTACGTGATCGAGTTTCAAAATGTCCATAAAACCTACCGCGTCGCCGGTAGGGATATTCCCGCGCTGCACCCCACCAGCCTGACCGTCGAGAACGGCCAGGTGTTTGGTCTGATCGGTCATTCCGGCGCGGGCAAAAGTACACTGCTGCGCTTGATCAACCGCCTCGAAGAACCGAGTGGCGGCCAGATCACGGTGGACGGCGAAGAAGTCACCGCCCTGGACGCCAACGGCCTACGCCGTTTCCGCCAGCAGGTCGGGATGATCTTCCAGCACTTCAACCTGCTGGCGTCCAAGACCGTCGCCGACAACGTGGCATTGCCACTGACCCTGGCCGGCGAATTGTCGCGCAAGGACATCGACTTGCGCGTCGCGGAGTTGCTGGCGCGCGTGGGCCTGTCGGACCACGCCAAGAAATACCCGGCGCAATTGTCCGGTGGCCAGAAACAACGCGTCGGCATCGCCCGCGCCCTGGCGACTAAGCCGAAGATCCTGCTGTGCGACGAAGCCACCAGCGCCCTTGACCCGCAGACCACCGCCTCGGTGCTGCAACTGCTGGCCGAGATCAACCGCGAGTTGAAGCTGACCATCGTGTTGATCACCCATGAAATGGACGTGATCCGCCGCGTCTGCGACCAGGTGGCCGTAATGGACGCGGGCGTGATCGTCGAGCAAGGCTCGGTGGCCGATGTGTTCCTGCATCCCAAGCACCCGACCACCAAGCGCTTCGTGCAAGAGTCCGAGCAGGTCGACGAAAACGAGCAACGCGACGACTTTGCCCATGTGCCAGGCCGCATCGTGCGCCTGACATTCCAGGGCGAAGCGACTTACGCGCCGTTGCTGGGCACCGTCGCTCGCGAAACGGGTGTGGACTACAGCATCCTCGCCGGTCGTATCGACCGCATCAAAGACATCCCTTACGGGCAATTGACCCTCGCCGTCACCGGTGGCGACATGGAAGCCGCGTTTGCGCGCTTCACCGCCGCTGACGTCCACATGGAGATCCTGCGCTAATGGACGTCCTGTTGAGTTTCTTCGCCAATATTGACTGGTCGGAAATCTGGCTCGCCACCGGCGACACCATGACCATGCTGTTCGGCTCGCTGTTCTTCACCGTGGTGCTCGGCCTGCCGCTGGGCGTGCTGTTGTTCCTGACCAGCCCGCGCCAACTGTTCGAACAGAAAGGCCTGTACGCGCTGCTGTCGCTGATCGTGAACATCCTGCGTTCGCTGCCGTTCATCATCCTGTTGATCGTGATGATCCCGTTCACCGTCCTGATCACCGGCACTTCGCTGGGCGTAGCGGGTGCAATTCCGCCGCTGGTCGTGGGGGCAACGCCGTTCTTCGCGCGCCTGGTGGAAACCGCCCTGCGTGAAGTGGACCGCGGCATCATCGAGGCCACCCAGTCCATGGGCGCCAGCACGCGCCAGATCATTACCAACGCCTTGCTGCCCGAAGCCCGTCCTGGCATTTTCGCGGCGATTACGGTGACGGCGATTACACTGGTGTCCTACACGGCGATGGCCGGTGTGGTCGGTGCCGGTGGCCTGGGTGACCTGGCGATCCGTTTCGGTTACCAGCGTTTCCAGACCGATGTGATGGTGGTCACCGTGGTGATGCTGCTGATCCTGGTGCAAATTCTGCAAACCGTCGGCGACAAGCTGGTGGTGCACTTTTCTCGAAAATAACGGCCATTGCCGGCCGCGCGCCGGTACATGCCCGAACAAGGAGCTTGTTGGATGAAAAAACTACTGGTTGCTTTCGCCGCCGTTGCCGCGTTTTCCGCCCACGCCGAGACCATCACGGTCGCTGCTTCGCCGGTGCCTCATGCGGAAATCCTGGAATTCGTGAAACCTGCCCTCGCCAAAGAAGGCGTAGACCTGCAGGTCAAAGTCTTCACCGACTACGTGCAGCCGAACGTACAAGTCGCTGAAAAGCGCTTGGACGCCAACTTCTTCCAGCACCAGCCGTACCTGGATGAGTTCAACAAGGCCAAGGGCACTCACCTGGTGAGCGTTGGCGCTGTGCACCTGGAACCTCTGGGCGCCTACTCCAGCAAGTACAAGAAGCTGGACGAGCTGCCAAGCGGCGCCAACGTGGTCATCCCGAACGATGCCACCAACGGCGGCCGCGCCCTGTTGCTGCTGGCCAAGAACGGCCTGATCACCCTGAAGGACCCGACCAACATCCTGTCGACCATCAAGGACATCACCGCCAACCCTAAAAGCCTGAAATTCCGCGAACTGGAAGCCGCCACCCTGCCGCGCGTGCTGACCCAGGTCGACCTGGCGCTGATCAACACCAACTACGCGCTGGAAGCCAAGCTGGACCCGTCCAAGGATGCGCTGGTCATCGAAGGCAGCGACTCGCCTTACGTGAACATCCTGGTGACCCGCGAAGACAACAAAGACTCGGACGCCGTGAAGAAGCTGGTTGCAGCCCTGCACACGCCTGAAGTGAAGAAGTTCATCGAAGAGAAGTACAAAGGCGCGATCAAGCCGGCGTTCTGATCCACCGCTGAAACAACAAAACCCCCATCCGACCCGGTCGAATGGGGGTTTTGTTTATGGGCGCTGTAACAATGCAGGCAACTGCGCCACCAGCTTCTGGTTGTTCAACGGCGCACGGATGAACCCTCTCTGAGTCCCATCCGGCCCGATCAGCGCCAGGTTGCCACTGTGGTCAACGGTGTAGTTGGGTTTGCTGGTATCGGCCGGAATGAACGGAATGCTCACCGCATTCGACACCTTCTGCACCTCCTCGACATTGGCACCGGTCAACCCGACAAACTGCGGATCGAAGTAACCCAGGTACTGCTTGAGCTGTGTCGGCGTGTCGCGATGCGGATCGACGCTGACCAAGATCACCTGCAACTTATCCACAACCTCCTTGGGCAATTCGCTCTTGATCTGGCGCAGCTGGGCGAGGGTGGTCGGGCAGATGTCCGGGCAGAAGGTGTAGCCGAAGAACAACAGGCTCCACTTGCCTTTCAATTCGTTGACCACCACCGGCTGGCCTTCCTGATTGGTCATGGTCACCGGCGGCAACTGACGGCTTTGCGGCAACAGGATGATACCGGCGTCGATCAAGGCGGTGGGATCGCCCTGGCCTTTGCCCGAGAGCACTTTGTTGACGGTCAGGCCCATGATCAATGCCACCAGGGCCACCAGGATGAAGACAGTTTTTTGAGTTCGAGTCATAGGTTCAACAGTAGGTAGTGGTCGAGGAGCAGCGCGATAAACAGCAGCAGCAAGTACCAGATAGAGTACTTGAAGGTGTTGATCGCCGCGTGCGGCCGACCGCCACGGTACAACACCCAGGCCCATTGCAGAAAGCGCCCGCCCAATACCAGTGCACACACCAGGTAGAGCAGGCCGCTCATGTGGATCACATAGGGCATCAGGCTCACCGCCAGCAGGGCGAAGGTGTAGAGCAGGATATGCACCTTGGTGTAATGCTCGCCGTGAGTCACCGGCAGCATCGGAATGTCGGCCTTGGCGTATTCCTCCTTGCGGTGAATGGCCAGGGCCCAGAAGTGCGGCGGGGTCCAGGCGAAGATGATCAGCACCAGCAACAAGGGCTCTGCGCTGACATGCCCGGTGACGGCCACCCATCCCAACAGCGGCGGCGCCGCGCCGGCCAGGCCGCCAATGACGATATTCTGCGGCGTCGCCCGCTTGAGAAAACCGGTATAGATCACGGCGTAGCCGAGCAGCGAAGCCAAGGTCAGCCAGGCCGCCAGCGGGTTGGTGAACGCCAACAGCAGCGCCAATCCCGCAACAGCCAGAAACAATGCAAAGGCCAGCGCCGCCAGCGGCGATACACGCCCCTCTGCCAACGGCCGCTTGTGGGTGCGAGCCATTACGGCATCGATCCGTCGGTCCACCACGTGATTCACCGCCGCCGCGCCGCCCGCACACAGGGCTATCCCCAGGTTGCCGAACACCAGCACCGTCCATGGCACGCCCGCACGGGTTGCCAGGAACATCCCTACCAAGGAGGTGATGAGCATCAACACCACCACTTTCGGCTTGGTCAGCTCCAGGTAGTCACGCCAGATCGCCTGGCTGTGACGCGCGCCGATCAAGGTCGCCATGGCATCTCTCCTTTAAGGGTGATGAGGCCCGATACGTGTTTGCGTGGGATAAAACGCCAGCCGAACGGCAACTGGTTGCGTACCCGGACCAGACTGGTACGGGCGTGATAGTTGACGAGCACCAGCGTCAGCAACAAGGCCGCGCCGCCAGCGTTGTGCCCGACCGCCACCGGCAGCGGCAAGTGGAAATACACATTGCTCAGGCCCAGACAGATTTGCGCCGCTAGGGCGATCAGCAGCAAGCCGGCCAAGCGCGTCATGCCCACTGCACGCAGTTGCCAGGCCAGGCCCAGCAGCACCAGGCTGACGATGACGGCGCCAATGCGGTGGGTCAGGTGGATGGCCGTGCGCGCCTCGCTGTCCAGTTGCCCGCCCAAGTAATTGGGCCCGATGTGCTGGGTCAGATGAAAGCCATTGGCGAAATCTGCCGCCGGCCACCATTCGCCATGGCATGTCGGCAGATCGATACAGGCCACCGCCGCGTAGTTGGAACTGACCCAGCCCCCCAGCGCGATCTGGCCGATCACCAGCACCAGGCCCGCCGTCGCCCAATATTGCAGGCGCTTGGGCACGATCAACGCGGGCAATACGCCGGACAAGCGCAAGGTCAGCAGAAACAGCAGGCTCAAGGTCGCAAAGCCGCCCAATAGATGCCCCGTCACCACCTGCGGCCATAACTTCAATGTCACCGTCCACATGCCAAACGCCGCCTGGGCGAAGACCACCGCCAGCAGGAACAGCGGCAGCTTGACCGGCTGGCCCGGATCGCGCCGATGGCTCCACGAACGCGCGGCCAGCAACACGATCAACAAGCCCAGGGTGCCGGCGAAATAACGATGGGTCATCTCGGCCCAGCCCTTGTCGGCCTCCACCGGCGTATCGGGGAAATGCAGCTCGGCATGAGCCAACTGGGCTTCGGTCTTGGGCACGCTGATGAAGCCGTAGCAGCCCGGCCAATCCGGGCAACCCAGGCCGGCGTGGGTCAGCCGCGTATAGGCGCCGAGCAGCACGACGATCAGCGCCAGCAAGGTGGCAAACAACGCGAGGCGAAATCCAGGTTTGGCCATGACGATGCCCTTATCCGATGTTCGACAGTTTCAGCAGGTGGCGCAGGTCGTTGAGCAAATCCTTGCCCTTGACCTTGGCGTCGTAACGCAACACCAGGTTGCCGTGGGGATCGACGATCCACAGCTGCGCGTCACCCGGCGCCGCGGCGTCTTTGCTGAAGGTCGACAGGTCCAGCGGGTAGCGTTGCAGTTGCGGGTATTCAACGTTCAGCTTGGCTTCATACTCCGCGCTCACCGGCTGCGCGCTGGCCAAGGCATGGCTGGCGCGGGAGGCATCCCGGCCCAGGCTGATTTGCAGTTGGCGTGCGAGGTACACCAGTTGCTGGCAATCCGCCGCGCAGGCAGTGGGCGCGGTCACCAGCAGTTGCCAGCGCTGCTCGTCGGCCTGTACGCCAATATCGGCGCGGGTCTGGCCATTGCCGATCATCTCGCCGTGGTAGCTGCGGCTTTCCGGCACCCAGAACTGCAGCTTGTACATAAAGGTGGCCAGCGCCATCGGGCCGATCACCATCATCAGGATCAGGATCAACTGCCAGCGACCTTTGCGCCGGTCCGGTGCTTCAGACATGTTGAGTGGATTCGTGGCCGCTCCCATGGGGCTTCTCCTTTTTGTTGTGCCATCCGAGGTAGAGATAAAGCGCCAGCAACGCCAGCGACATGGCGAACCACTGCACGGCATACGCCAGATGTTTTTCCGGGCCCATGGCGACGATCGGCCAGGTGGTTTCATAGGTGCCGGGGCCGGCTTCGGCCCGCAACTCATAGGCGAAACCGTTGCGACCCAACTCGGCCCAGAGCGCTGCAGGGTGCAAAGCCGTCAGCAAGCGTGGCCATTGCGCGGTCGCGGGGTCCGGGTGCAACTGGAAGGTTTCGCCGGGGGCGATGTACACCCAGGCATCAAGGTTCACCGGCTGATCGGGCGTAGTGAACACAGGCGGCGTGCGCCGATCCGGCCAGGGCAGCCAACCGCGATTAAGCAACAGCCACAGGCCACTGGCCTGGTCGTGAAAGGGTTGCAGCAGCTCTACGCCGGCCTTGCCGTCGCGCATGCGGTTGTCGAGGAATACGCTGTGTTCGGCGTCAAATTGGCCGCGCAGACGAACGCGGCGGAAGGCCGGGTCAGCCATGTCGCTTAGTTGCACGCTGCTGATCGGATCTGCCGCGCGCCGCTCGGCGTAGCTGTCCACGAGCAGCTGTTTTTCATGGCCGCGAGACAACTGCCAGAACCCCAGGCCCACCATCAACGGCAGCAGCACCAACACCACCAATGTCGGTGCGATTCCCGGCCGAAAGCATTTTATGGCGCTGGCTATACTTGTTTTCATTGCCCGCCCATCCCGTTGGAGCCCGACCATGCTCAAAGCCGCTATTGCCCTGATGCTGATCGCGACCGTTGTGAGCCTGTTCAGTGGCTTGGTCTTCCTGGTCAAGGACGAGGGCAACTCCAATCGCCTCGTCACTGCCTTGACCGTGCGTGTCGTATTGGCCGTGATCACCGTGGCGCTGATCGCCTGGGGCTTTTTCAGCGGCCAGCTGGTGTCTCATGCGCCGTGGTAAAGCGCCTCACAGCACATAGACGAAGAAAAACAGGCCGATCCACACCACATCCACAAAGTGCCAATACCAACTGGCCGCCTCGAAACCGAACTGGTGCTCGGCATTGAAATGCCCCTTGAGGATGCGCATCAGCATCACAAACAGAATGATCGTGCCGATGGTGACGTGAGCGCCGTGGAACCCGGTGAGCATGAAGAACGTCGCGCCATATACCCCTGAGCCCAAAGTCAGGCCCAGCTCTTTATAGGCGTGGATGTATTCCTCGGCCTGGAACCCCAGGAACGCCAGGCCCAGCAGCACGGTAATCGCCAGCCAGAGTTTCAGCGCACCACGATGGCCTTTACGCAGCGCGTGGTGGGCGATGGTGATGGTCACGCTGGAACTCACCAGCAGAATGGTGTTCACCAGCGGCAGGCCCCACGGGCTGATGGTGCCTTCCGGTGCCGGGTACATTTTCGGGTCGGGGTTGTTCAGCAACGGCCACGCAAATTCGAAGTTCGGCCACAGCATATGTGCGACGCCCTTGGAGCCTTCACCCGCCAGCCAGGGCGCCGACATGTGGCGCACGTAAAACAGCGCACCGAAGAAGGCGATAAAGAACATTACCTCGGAAAAGATGAACCAGGTCATGCCCCAGCGGAACGAGCGGTCCATCTGCGAACTGTACAAGCCGGCGCGGCTTTCCTTGATCACCGCGCCGAACCAGCCGAACAGCATGTAGGCCAGTAACAGCCCACCGACGAAAAAGATCCACGGGCCGTGGGATTCCGCCCGCGCGGCCTTGAGGTCGTTGAACCACAGACCCAGTCCGTACACCGTGATCAACAGGCCAAACGTGGCAATTATTGGCCATTTGCTTTGCGCTGGTACGTAGTACGTATCATGAGACGACATGTATTCGCTCTCCTGATTGAGGGGGCAAACAGTAGCTAGCCGCCGCTGTGGGCAGCCACCGGCGGTTGGCGCGCAGTGATATCAAACAGCGTGTACGCCAGGGTCAGATGCTTCACATCCTTGGGCATGTCGCGGTCGACAATGAAACGCACCGGCATCTCGATGCGCTGGCCCGGTTGCAGCACTTGCTGGGTGAAGCAAAAGCACTCGGTCTTGTGGAAGTACATCGCCGCTTCGGCCGGGGAAATACTGGGCACGGCCTGGGCCGTCATCGGCTTGTCGGTGGGGTTGTGGGCCACGAACAGCATCTCGGTCACCGCGCCCGGATTGACCACCACTTCGTCAGCCTTGGCGTAAAAATCCCAGACCATGTCGATGGCGTTGGTGGACAAAAACTGCACCCGCACCTGACGCGTAGGGTCGACGATCTGCTCGCCCTCGTACTGCCCGGCTGTCTTGCCGTTGATGCCGAACGCCTTGCACATCACGTCGTAGATCGGCACCAGCGCAAAGCCGAAGGCGAACATCGCCACCACCAGGATCAGCAGGCGGGTGACCAGGCGCTTGGTGGGCACGGACTCAGCCATGGCAGCCTCCCGTCATCCTGTTCATTTGACCTCCGGCGGCGTGGTGAAGGTGTGGTATGGCGCCGGTGACGGGACGCTCCACTCCAGGCCTTCAGCGCCATCCCACGGTTTGGCGGGTGCCGGCGGGCCGCCACGGATGCACTTGATCACAATGAACAGGAAGAAGATCTGCGTGGCGCCGAACATGAACGCGCCAATCGACGAGACCATGTTGAAATCGGCGAACTGCAGGTTGTAGTCCGGCACCCGGCGCGGCATGCCCGCCAGCCCGACGAAGTGCATCGGGAAAAACGCCATGTTCATGCCCACGAAAGACAGCCAGAAGTGCAGCTTGCCCAGGGTTTCGTCGTACATGTGGCCGGTCCATTTCGGCAACCAGTAGTAGGCTGAGGCGAAGATGCCGAAGATCGCGCCGGGCACCAGTACGTAATGGAAATGCGCCACCACGAAATAGGTGTCGTGGTACTGGAAGTCCGCCGGAGCGATCGCCAGCATCAGCCCGGAGAACCCGCCGATAGTGAAGAGGATCACAAAAGCCACGGCAAACAGCATCGGCGTCTCGAAGGTCAGCGAGCCTTGCCACATGGTGCTGACCCAGTTGAATACCTTCACCCCGGTGGGCACGGCGATCAGCAGCGTGGCGTACATGAAGAACAACTCGCCCACCAGCGGAATGCCCACCACGAACATGTGGTGCGCCCACACGATAAACGACAGGAACGCGATGCTCGCCGTGGCGTAGACCATCGAGGTGTAGCCGAACAGCGGCTTGCGCGAGAAGGTCGGGATGATCGAGCTGACGGCGCCGAAGGCCGGCAGGATCATGATGTACACCTCAGGGTGACCGAAGAACCAGAACACGTGCTGGAACAATACCGGGTCACCGCCGCCGGCCGCACTGAAGAAGCTGGTGCCGAAGTGGATATCCATCAGCATCATGGTCACGCAGCCCGCCAGCACCGGCATCACCGCGATCAGCAGGAACGCGGTGATCAGCCAGGTCCAGACGAACAGCGGCATTTTCATCAAGGTCATGCCCGGCGCACGCAGGTTGAGGATGGTGGCGACCACGTTGATCGCGCCCATGATCGAACTGATGCCCATCAGGTGGATCGCGAAAATAAAGAACGTCACGCTTTCCGGCGCGTAGGTAGTGGAGAGCGGCGCGTAGAAGGTCCAGCCGAAGTTCGGCCCTCCGCCGGGCGTAAACAGCGTCGAAACCAGCAGCAGGAACGCCGCCGGCAACAACCAGAAACTGAAGTTGTTCATGCGCGGCAGGGCCATGTCGGGCGCGCCAATCATCAACGGGATCATCCAGTTGGCCAGGCCGACGAAGGCCGGCATCACCGCGCCGAACACCATGATCAGCCCGTGCATAGTGGTCATCTGGTTGAAGAACGCCGGCTGCACGATCTGCAGGCCGGGCTGGAACAGCTCGGCGCGGATCACCATGGCGAACGAGCCGCCGAGCAGGAACATGGCGAAGGCGAACCACAGGTACATGGTGCCGATGTCTTTGTGGTTGGTGGTCAGCACCCAGCGCATCAACCCCTTGGCGGGGCCGTGGGCATGGTCGGCGTGACCATGGTCATCGATCACAGCGCTCATGGCCGTTCTCCTGCAAGCGGGTGGGCGGGGCGGGTCGAGGTAAACGCCTTGAGAGAGGTCATTTGCTTTCCGCCTGCTTGATGGCCAGCACGTCTTTAGGCGTGACCATGTCGCCTTTGTTGTTGCCCCAGGCATTGCGCTCGTAGGTCACTACGGCGGCGATGTCCACTTCCGAGAGCTGCTTGCCGAAAGCCGCCATCGCGGTGCCAGGCTTGCCGTGGTAGACAATGCTCAGGTGGTCAGCTGCCGGGCCGGTCGCAATCTTGGAGCCCTTGAGCGCCGGGAACATCGGCGGCAGGCCCTGGCCTTCGGCCTGGTGACAGGCCACGCAGGTGGTGTGGTAGACCTTGTCGCCACGGGCCACCAACTCTTCCAGCGTCCACTCTTTGGAGGTCAGCTCCTTGAGCTTGGCGGCCTCTTCCTTGCGCTCACCCAGCCAGGTTTCGTAGTCGGCCTTGGACTTGACCTCGACCACAATGGGCATGAAGCCGTGGTCCTTGCCGCACAGTTCGGCGCATTGGCCACGGTAGATGCCGGGTTTCTCAACGCGGGTCCAGGCCTCGTTGACGAACCCGGGAATGGCGTCGCGCTTGACCGCAAAGGCCGGCACCCACCAGGAGTGGATCACGTCAGCGGCGGTCACCAGAAAGCGCACCTTGGCGCCCACCGGCAACACCAGCGGCTGGTCGACTTCCAATAGGTAGTGTTCGCCCTTGGTGGCCTGGTTATGGATCTGTTCGGCGGGCGTAGCCAGGTTGCTGAAGAACTCCACGTCCTGGCCCAGGTATTTGTAATGCCACTTCCACTGGTAGCCGGTGACCTGGATATCGATATCCGACTCACTGCTGTCGTAGATATTGATCAGGGTCTTGGTAGCCGGAATGGCCATCGCGATCAGGATCAGCAAGGGCACGACGGTCCAGAGGATTTCCACGGTGGTGCTCTCGTGGAACTTGGCCGCGACCTGGCCCGTGGACCGGCGATGAACGATCATCGACCAGAACATCGCGCCAAACACGATGATGCCGATCACCACACAGATCCAGAAAATGGTCATGTGCAGGTCGAACACTGCGTGACTGACTTCTGTCGCCCCTGGCGCCATATTCGTTGTCCAGGCGGCATGTGCCTGGCCGAATACTGACCACAACAGGAGGCCCATCCAAACGTGTGGATGTCGCATCATTGCGGGTTCCCCTTATCGTTCTTGTTATCCCGCCGGTTTGCACCTGCGTCGAAGGGAGCGGCTTCCATACTGCTTACAACCGCCTGGCCTTGCCTGCTTATGCAGTCTGGCGTCATCAGCTAATCGCGTACAAATCCGAGTATAGACAGGCTCTGCAACCCCGCAATGTGTAGGGGCAAATGAGTAGAAATGGGTGGTCAGGGCTAATAAAACCGGGGGCGGAATCGTTTATCCGACGAACGATGGCAATTCGATATAACGCGGGCGCATAACCATGAAATAATTATGACAAATGCGTCTTAGGCGCTCGTATAAACGAGCTACCTTATCCTCTCCCTTTTCCTACGCCTGCATCACTGGAGCTTTCATGAACACCGCCGCATTGCGCGAGCAGATTTCCCGTGCCCATCAACACGAAGCCAGCACGGGCCAGCTTGCCCAGCAACTGGAAAAACAATTGCCGCACCTGCATTCGGCCATTTCCCTGGCTGACGGTGATCGCAACATTGTCATGACCCGCTTTGTCAGCGCCTACATCGACCTCGTCCCGGATTTGCTGGACGCCGCCAACGACGTGGCCCGCGAAGCCGGAATCGAAAGCCAGATCAAGCCGGTGCTGAAGATTGCCGAACATTTCTTCCTGCAACCACCCGCGATCCTGGCCGGCCACGAAGGCCTCGACGGCCTGCTGGACGAGGCCTACCTGGCGCATCGATTGGTTGAAGAGGTGAATGATCTGTATATCAAGCACTTTGGCCAGCCGCTGATTCCGGCGGATACCACGGTGGCTAACCTGATCGCCCACCAGTTGATCGGCGAAGCGTTCGCCAACAAATTGGATGAAGCCGTGCATTTGGCGGTGGACGAGATGCTTAATGAGGACAGCTTTGCGCTGGAGTCGGTAGAAGCCTACCGCGAGACACTCAAGAGTCCAGACACGGAAGCCGCGTGGAAGCGCTGGCCGTGCCTTTCGCGGCAGTTGGGGGTTGAGTTGGCGTTGGATCAGCCGGCTTAGTTTCCTGGGTCGCAAACGATCAAATGTGGGAGCCGGGTTTGCCCGGCTCCCACAGGGTTGCTGGGTGGTTAGGCTGGCGCGGAGCCTATCCCCGTCGTCGTCCTGACCCGACCTTCCAGCCTTCGCTTCAACCCACGCGCCTCGATCACCAGCGTCGAGCCCTTGGCCGCATTGGCCCGCCCCCATTCCTCCAGCAGCTCCAGGCAGGAATGGTCGATGTAACTCAAGTTGCTCAACGGCACATGCAGGGTGGTCCCCGCAGGCACCGTCGACAGCACCTGGGTGAGCGCCGGCACTTTCAAGAAGGTCGCCGCGCCTGTCAGACGCAGTTCCATTTCACCGTCTTTAGGCAAATCGATCAGGCTCACTTTCAGGCGTGACGCCTTGAACGCCAGCTTGACCAGCGTCAACCCGAAGCCCACCAGCACACCGGTGAGCAGGTCGGTAAAGATGATCGCCAACGCCGTGGCCGCATAGGTAAACATCGGCATACGCCCATAGCGCCCCAGCGCCTTGAACGCCTTGATGTCCACCAGCTTGATCCCGGTGTACACCAACACACCCGCCAGGCTCGCCACCGGAATGCTTTGCAGCACACTCGACAGCAACAGCACGAACGCCAGCAGCCACAGGCCGTGGAACATAGCCGACAGACGGGTGGTCGCACCGGCCTGCACATTGGCCGAGCTGCGCACGATTACACCGGTCATCGGCAAGGCACCGACCAGACCACAGAGCATGTTGCCTACACCCTGGGCAGACAATTCCTTATCGAAATCAGAACGCTGACCGCTGTGCATACGGTCGACCGCCGCAGCGGAAAGCAGGGTTTCGGCGCTCGCGATAAATGCCACGGCGAAGGCGGCGATCAGCAGTTGCGGGTCGGCGAGGTTGAGCAGGTCGCTGGGGCGCAACCAGTCGATAGCGTCAGCGAGGTTTTCCGGGACTTCCACGCGCTTGACCTGCAGCGCCAGTACCAGGCTGACCCCAGTGGTCAGGCCCACACCCAACAAGGCGCCCGGCACAAAGCGCAGGCGTTGCGGGCGCAATTTGTCCCAGGCGTACATCACCAGCATGGTCGACAACCCCAGCAATCCCGCCTGCCACCCCAGGCCGCCGCCCAAGGTTGGGATCGCCTCGGCCAACGCCGCCGGGAACCCCGCCAGGTTATCCAGCCCGGAAGGCTTGGGCGCGCCGTCGAGCATCACGTGAATCTGGGACAGCACAATCAGCACGCCAATCCCCGCCAGCATGCCGTACACCACCGCCGGTGCCGTGACGCGGAACCAGCAGCCCAGGCGCAAACGCCCGGCCACCAATTGCAGGAAGCCCGCCAACAACAAGATTGGGCCCAGCATCAGCATGCCGTGCTGACGCACCAGCTCGAACACCAACACCGCCAGGCCAGCCGCAGGGCCACTGACCTGCAGCGGCGAGCCTGCCAGCCAACCCACCACCAGGCCACCGATGATCCCGGTGATCAGACCTTTTGCCGGCGGCATGCCAGAGGCAATCGCGATCCCCATGCACAACGGCAGGGCGACCAGAAACACAACCACCGAGGCGAGCAGCTCCCGTGGCAATACAGCTTTCAATTGAGCAGCACGCATGATGACTCTCCCGAGGCATTCGCCGGGCGCGGCAAAGCCTGGCTGCGTCCATGGCAGCCACCGCTTTACCCGGCAGGGAAGTGTTTTAGAAGCGCGCTTTAGGCGTCGCGGAAGGAATCGGCCCGTCGCCGCTCAACGATCGGAACGCTGACTGGTCCGCATCGTAGGCCCGGATTTCACTGGTCTCGATGTTGTAGATCCAACCATGGATAAACAAATGACCATTGGCCATGCGCGAAGCCACGGAAGGGTGGGTGCGCAAATGTTGCAGCTGGGCGATGACGTTTTCTTCGGTCAGCACCTTCATGCTCTCGCCTTCGTTGGCGCAGTCACAGTTGTCTTCAACCATGGACTTGGCAACTTCGGCATGCCGCAACCAGGCCCTGACTGTTGGCATCTTCTCCAGGCTGGCGGGGTTGAGTACCGCACGCATGGCGCCACAATCGGAGTGCCCGCAGACGATGATGTGCTGCACGCCCAGGGCCAGCACCGCGTATTCGATGGCCGTGGACACACCGCCGTTCATCTGGCCGTACGGCGGCACCACGTTACCGACGTTACGCGTCACAAACAGGTCGCCAGGCGAGCTCTGGGTGATCAGCTCGGGCACGATGCGCGAGTCGGCGCACGTGATGAACATCGCCCGTGGGCTCTGGGCCGTGGCGAGTTTCTTGAACAGTTCTTCCTGCTGGGGGAAGACGTCGTGATGGAAATGCAAAAAGCCGTCAACGATATGCTTAAGCGCTGCATCGGCGGTTTCCGCCACCTGAGGGGCTGAAGCCGACGCAGCCAACGGCTGTTTATCCTGGTCACTCATGATTCATCCTCTTGATTAATGCAGGGGAGCTTTCAGGTCAGTTCGACGCCGGGTCGGGAGAACAGTTGCAAACGCCTCAAAACCGGGCCGCCGACTCATCAGTCACTCGCTGAACAAGGTAACCGTCGAAACTTAACTCAAACTGAATGAACCGCTCTAGATCGCGGGTTTCAGTGATGTCAAAGTGAGACCATTCCTACAAGAAAGGCAAACCTTTCCTCTTCAGTCTACAACAAAGCCATCTGCCTGCCCGGCGGGCAAAAAGCCGTGCAGTCCAGATTGAAACCTTCCCGTCGATCGAGTCCCAGGCGTTTGATCGCCTTGCTGAAGCGCTGGGCCAGCAAATCGGCAAACGGCCCTTCACCGCGCATGCGTACGCCAAAACGGCTGTCATACACCTCACCGCCACGCACCTGGCGCACCAGGCTCATCACATGAGCCGCGCGTTGCGGATAATGCGCCGCCAGCCACTCCTCGAACAGCGGCGCCACCTCCAGCGGCAGGCGCAGCATCATGTACGCCGCGCTTTGCGCGCCAGCGGCATGGGCCTCGGTCAGCAGGCTCTCCAATTCGCTGTCGTTGATCATCGGGATCATCGGCGAACACAGCACGCCCACCGGAATCCCCGCCTCACGCATCACCCGAATCGCCCGCAACCGTGCCTTCGGCGCTGCCGTGCGCGGCTCCAGAATGCGCTTGAGCTCATCGTCCAGGCTGGTGAGGCTGATCATTACCGCCACCAATCGCTGGCGCGCCAACTCGGTGAGCAGGTCCAGGTCGCGCAAAATCAGCGAGCCCTTGGTGATGATGGTCACCGGATGGCGATAACGCAGCAGCACCTCGAGGGTTTGCCGGGTAATCCTGTACTCACGCTCGATCGGCTGGTACGGATCGGTATTGGAACCCAGGTTGATCGGCGCGCACACATAACCCGGCTTCGACAGCTGCTGCTCCAGCACGTCCGCGGCATTGGTCTTGGCGATCAGTTTGGTTTCGAAATCCAACCCCGGCGACATGTCCCAATAGGCATGACTGGGCCGCGCATAGCAGTAGATGCACCTGTGTTACGCTAAAAGACACTCATGCGCTCGGTATCCCAGCTATGCAACGAAAATGCTATTCTTACGTCCGTTTTTCTCATAAAAAACAAGAGCTTGGAACGTCATTTGCTCGACAAAGTGATATTCAGCATTTCGTAGAGAAACACAATCTCATAGTAGATACGAAGCTTGAAGATTTGGGCGTTTCAGCATTCAGGGGCAAAAACTCACAAAAAGGTCAGTTGGGTGATTTCATTGACCTTGTTGAAAATGGGCTGATTGAAGAAAATTCGATTTTGCTGATTGAAAACTTCGACCGTCTTTCAAGGCAGAAAGTAATTAAATCAACGCAGATATTTATCAACCTACTGAACCGAGGGGTAGATATAGCCGTTCTTGACACCGGGAAAATTTACTCCAAAAACACCCTACTATCATCAGATTTTTTCATTGCAGTGATTGAGTTTGAAAGGGCAAACGCCGAGTCATCGAGAAAAAGCGACTTTACAAGTGCAGCTTGGAATATTCATCGTGCTGAAATGAGAAATAACAAATCTGTAAAGACCAGAAAAACACCATCATGGATTGGTGTTTCAGGCGTAGTTAAGGCTCGCCCAGGTGATGAATCAGCCAAGTTTTTCATCATCGAAAATGAAGCTCGGAAAATCAGAAAGATTTTTGACTTGGCACTCTCAAAAGGTTTAAGTGAAACGGCAAGAGCCGTTAATGATTGGCTAGAACCCAATGAGCCAAAATATTCAATTCACCAGATTCAATATCTTTTAAAAAATAAAAAGGTTATTGGTGAACATCAGCCAATGAAATTCAATGAGAATGAAACTGGTGAAATGAAACTAATGCCGGAAGGTCCGACTATTCACGACTATTATCCTGCCATTGTCGAAAAGGCAATTTTTGAGGAAGTTCAAGAAAAAATAGCAGGTCGTAAACCCTTCTCGGGCAGGTTTAACAAATCCCGGTTAAACATATTTCAAGGATTTATTACCTGTTACCACTGCAAAGGCACAGTGAGATATATGGACAAGTCCAGTATCGAACGAGGCAATAAGCATTATTTTGTTTGTACTAACTCAATGTCGCGCAAATGTGTAATCAATCGTCGCTTAACTTACAATGCAAGTGAAGCAATGCAGTATTTCTTCGAAAAAACGGACAGGCTCAACCTGTCTGAAATTTTCGAGAATGACGAAAAAATTCTCACCTTGAACAGTTCAATCAAAGAAGCAGAAAGGGAATTAAAAAATACCTTTGCTCAACTTGAACGATTGAAGAAGCAGATTAAAGAAATGCTTCGCAGTGGTAAAGAAATTTCAGATACTCTAAACGAAATGCTCATTGAGTTTGAAACCTCTCAACGTCAACAAATTAAAACCGCAAATGCCCTTAAAGAAGAAAAGCAAAAGTCTGTTCAACAGATTGAAGCGTCAAGAAGTTTTGACCAAGATAATATCCTTGAACTACTCAATGATAAGAGTGACGAAGCCACTCGCAAAAGAATCACAATCAACAATCATCTAAAACAGATAATCGAAAATATCGAGTTTTTTTGCCGGGGTTACTCAAAGAAAAATCCTATTACCGGTGTTGAAGATAAACGCTCCACTTTAACCCCCACAATGATAGTGAGATTTAAAAATGGAGCAGTGAGGGTTATTGTAGAAAGTGAGTTAATTAAGGACGTAGGTGAACAGTCCGGTGGTGCAGAACTTTATCTCCAAATCTTAGAAGATATGCACCAAAAAATGATTCTGAAATAGATACAGTGAGTCCTTTTAGTTGGACAATTGAAAATTGTCTAACCAAAAGGACTTCGATTCGAAAAAGTCACGTTGAACCATTAAGTTTGTTACGTCTACGGTATGTTGGCCTTGTTACTTCCAAACCGTTTTTTTCAAGCTCTGAAACTTCTGTATTAATCATATTGTCAACAAGCAAAATATCACTTTCATCAGCCTTATCACTTTCAGTGATTTTATTTGCTTTTTCTTCAACGTCTTGTCGTTTGACTAAAACTTCAAGCATCGAATCATTTCTTATGCTATTCACCCATAAAATCAAACTCGATTTAAAATCATTAAATGCTTTTACAATAAAATTCAACTTCGCTTTTTCAAACATTATTTGAGACCTTTTATTGTCCAGTTCAATCTCCTTAATCTCTAATTCTTTTAGTTTTGTCTCTGCTTCTTTCTGTGCAAGAACCGCCACAGTCGTTACGTTCTGCGCTTCTAAAACGAGTTTTGAGGCGTTTTGAGCTTCTGCTTTTGCTTTGTCATACTCGTGACGTTGTGCAGTCTTACGCCTGCCCACGTTGGCCCTCAACGGTTTGTGGTGTGTATGATCGATATTACAATGCTTCAATACTGACTGATTAAACTGTAATTTCAACTTCGCTAAAACGTTCTTTCTATCCAAATCAGCCAATCTCTCCCCAGCAAAAATCCGAGGTACGAGAAGATTTAAATGGGGGTTTGCCTGGTCGTGAATATTCAAAAAACACGTTCGACCAAAACGATTAACATCCTCTTTTATCTCTAATTCTTTGTGAATTTTATTGACCAAATCTTTTGATATTTTCGTCCATTGTTCTGCTGTTGGTTTATGAGGCGAAGGTAATATAAAATTAAAAGATTGAGCGAAAGACTCAACCTTTCTACCGCCTTTTTTGTTTTTCGCATCGAATGAAATAGTTTCTTGAATAGTGTTATTAAGAAACGTATTAGCATCAGAATTAAAAAGAGCATAAATAGTCGTATTTTTGTGATTTTTGTGCTTTTCACTTATCAAATAACTGACATATTCAGACAGTCCAAAATCTTTGTTTTTGACTCTTTCAGTTGTTACAGTCCAATTTTTAATACTCATATCGAACCTTCAAATTCAGTTCGACAAGTCATACAAACAATAGAAAATTTTGGAGTTTTAAATTCTGTTTCTATATGCCAAAGCAAGCCGTGCCTTGTCTTTTTCTCGCATTTTTTACAAGGTAAAAATAAGTTATTCATTTTGATTTAAAGTTGTTATTCTTTTATTATAGCATTTCGTAACAACCTAATTTCATAGTTGTTCAGCCGATTGTTAGGTGTTCAAGATAGGACAACCCTAAAGGGTTGACGCTGGCGCTTCCTACTTGCCGGGGATACCCCGGACCCAAAAGCCCAAAATCAAAATCTACGGCACAAGCAAAAGCAAAAATCAAAATCGTCTAAACGAATTTTCTCTTCGTGTATTTAAAATCTGCTGTTTATCAACATTCGATTTTAAAGACACTTTACGAGATTTAAAAAATAGACGCACAGCGTCACTGACAATAAAAATCAACGCAAGACGTTCTGACATATTGCTACGTTCTTGTCCAAGAAAAATTACTTTCTTAATTATCTCTTGCTCTTTATTTTTTGAACTTGATTGATGCAATTCGACAAGTTCAATCAGCAGAAGTAGTTGCTGAATATCATTTGCATTATTCAACAATACTTGAAATGCGCTGATAACTTTCAAGTCTTTTATCGAACTAACAAGATTTTCTGCTTTTCTTCTAATTTCTATTTCATTCATAATAATTGTATTTTCTATCATTATACAAAATTACCTTAACCCCCCAGCGGGGGGAAGGGGGGAGAAAGGTAAATACCGCAGTACCTGCGGCATAGAAAACATTAAAATTTATACTCTTGAACTACAACAGCTTTTGTGTAAGTTTGGTTTTTTGTATATAGCCAAAGCCTTCCCTTTTCAACTTCTCCCAACAAATCAGCGCTATACGTTGACTCTAAACATTCAGCTTTATCTTCATAAAGATAAAAATCAAAATAATGTTTTGTTTGACTAGCCGCGCCACTCCCGCCCTCTGTATAAGCCCTTTTTCTACAATCATAATCTGCATTTTCAATCGCTAGTTTTTTAGCAATTGCTGCTTTTATACGTGCTTCTTTTTGTGCTTTTTGCTGTGCGAGTTCTACTTGTCTATTTTGAATATCACGCACATTAACTTTTCTATCTTCACCAGTTTGATGCAAAAAGATAAAAACAAAGCACAGTATGACGAAAACCCCAAATCCATCATTCATAGGTTCAACATCTTCTTTATATTTTCGTCGGCGGTTGCAGGAGCTGAGTGCAACACGGTTATTGAATTGAAGCAGG
>NZ_AOHM01000041.1:0-38910 GCF_000510895.2 Pseudomonas sp. FH1 | reverse complement strand
TTTAACCAATTGGTCGTAGGTTCGAATCCCACACGACCCACCATTTTTCACAGCGGTTCGTATGTACTAGGAAGGGAAGGCCTGTCACAGCCAACCTAGTCGTGCTGCCGTCTGGAGCGAACCTTAGGCGCGCTTCAGCGTGATGTCAATATGAAATAGCCCGCTACCTTAAACGGTTTGCGGGCTTTTTCGTTTTAAAAATCAAGAAAAATCCATAACCCTTTTTGAAAGTTTGATGCCAGACGAACTTTCCGAAAAAACCTGAAAAAACAGCGTCATAGCTGATGCAGATAATCGTTTTTCGGCCACAGTGGGACCTACCAAATCTGGCATCCTTCAATCTGGACCAGCTATCGCTTAGGTGTCAGTTCCACCTATATGAGCCTACGACGTTTTGGATTGGCACGATGTCCATCAGCGTGGCTGGATCGAACGAGTCCTCTGACTGACCGCATGGAGGAATTCCAAGATCAGCCCAAAGAGTTCCCGGTCCTTCCCAGCCTAGGTCATGCGAGAGACCTGTCATGGGTTCGCAGATCAGCTCCAGAGGGTACTTCTCTGGGCGCTTCTGTCTTGGCAGTGCGCTGAGTAACTCACAGGCCGTGGGAGTCTTGACCTCGGGTAAGCTGGCAACTTCTGCAGCTGCATCCTTTACAGCGCTCGGTTCAAGTTCTTCAGAGCCGTGCTGCCTATCGTCAGCTTCTAATGGACAGGGTTTGGGGGGAGAGGGGGTGGGGCGAGTAAGGTCTTCCTGACGTTCGAGTCTAACCGCCCCTTGGTACAGACTGCGCTCATCCAGTACAGCTCGCATATGCTCGTAGTCGACCTCGATGTAACTCATGGTCGTCGCGATGTTTGAATGGTTGAGCAGTGTCTTTGTCAGGTGAATATTGCGGTCTGGTTGACGCATTAGGTCGGTAGCCAGAGTATGCCGAAATCTGTGAGGGGTCATCCGAATGCCAAAGGCATTGGTGAGTTTTTTATACATACCCTCTATTTGATCAATGTTCATTATTTTGGATCTGTAGTGGATCGAAAATCGATTTACATTGAAGAGCTGATCTTCATCGGAGAAGCCCAGATCTGAGGCCGCTCTCAGAATTCTTTGTATGTGTGGTTCTAACCCCTTCATTATGGGGACACAGAATCCTCTGTGTGTTTTCTCTACTTCAGCATTTATGTAAATTAGCTTTTTAGACCAGTCGATATCTCGAACTCTGATGCATAGAAGGGCGTTCAAACGCATGCCTGTGTAATAGAACAGCTCGAACGTGGCCAGCCAGAACCATGCGGGAGTGATCCTAGCTCGCTCGCCAGTGGACTCCTCCTGTTCAACCAGGTTGGTGAGCCAGCGCCGCGCACTGTTAATCGCATCGCCTGCGATAATCTTGCTCGGTCGTTTCGGGGCGATGACGGTGGTTTTCTTGAAGGGGTTGGTACCTGCGTTTGCGAGGCTTCCGTACTCGATGCCATAGCCCCATATCGTGCGCAGGTGGTTTGAGTAAGTGTTCCAACTGCGCTTTGACAGACCTCCCTCAATGACCTTGTTCCGCCAGGCGAGGATGTCTCTGCGATCGATCGTCTCTACATCGACAGCCTTGCCAAAATGTTTTTCCAGAGACTTCATGGCTGCACCGTAAATCTTGGCGCTCGCCCTCCTGAGGTCATGGTCGATCAGGTACTCCTGTAACAGATCCTGAGGCGTCATTCTGTGACCCCTTCAGTCGCCCTGCGTAAGCTTGGGTTATTCATGGGCTGCTCGGGGAGAATCAGCCTCGGGTCAAGAAGAAGGTAGCCCCTTAACTGCGTAGTCTTTCTGGGGCCTATGACATCGTAGGTCCAGATGTTCAACTGCTTGCTGGTCTTCTGGTGGCTCTTCTCTTTCTCAAATGCGCGTTGTACATATTGCCAAGTGGTTGTTCCCTGTTTACCGACATTTTTTGCAAGCTCCGGATGCTCAAGCGCATATCGCTTGAAAATCCCCGGAGTTACGAGCATAGCTGTGTCGTCGACGGTATGAATCAGGGCCTTGGTGTCGTTGATGATCAATTTGTGGGAGGCGACGCCTGCTTTTATCCAAGCGATGAAATCCCTTCCCAGTGCACTATTCGTAGGCATTGTGGTGACATCTTTTGGTTCAGCATTCCTTGCTGTGGCTGCTAGAGAATTTTCAGCCGGCTCTACCTCTTCTATTCCTTTATGGTGAGGAGAGGCGGCTTCTGTTGAGCCTCGGCTAGCATTTAGCTCTTCTAGTGGCGCAGTGATATCACTATACAATGACAAGAGTTCTTCGCGCTCAGATGATTGGATCCCTTCGCTTGGACTTGGCTGTATCAAAGGGCGTGGTCGTGAAGTTGGTTTAGGTGCATCGTTATTGGATTCGACTGGATCCTCGGGTACCGCACAGACTGTTTCTCCACTTGGACTCGGTGGTGTGGCTGCTTCTGCTTCCTGCTCCTGGGTGAGCGATCCGCCGTACTGAGGGGGGCGATCGTCCGGATTGGGCCAGACGAGGGCCGGGGAGACCTTCAAGAAAGTGAAGCTGTTTTTCCAGCCGCGTCCGTTGTCGATGGTGGCTTTCCAAATCGCCTTATCCTGCGCGTTGGTCTGGATAATTGCCTGGTCTTGGAGCATGTTGAAAAACGGGGCGTTGGAGGTTGGTACTCCCTCAATGCCCTGGGTCAGCATGTATGCCCGGAGTTGGTCTGCTGTAGGTTTACTCACCAGCCAAAGCGCATCCTGAGTCAGCCAACCATCCGCTGGTCCGTCCGGATGGTTGAGCTTGAGCTTCTCTCGCACCAGGAATCGCAGACCGTCCGCCAGTTGTCGCTGTAGAGATTGTTTGGGGGCTGTAAGCGCGCGTTCCGGATTTCCTCCCAGTTGCTGGGCTACGGAAGCTTTGTCCGCCTGGACTACCATTTCGCCAAGGATGCCGGCGTGCTCGTATTGACCGGCAAGGAGGTAGATTAACTGTTTCCACAGTTCAGGGAAGCCACTGAGCCAGTCCAGAATTCCGTTGTCCAGGACCTGCATATACACAAGGGCTGAAGCAGCACCGTGCAGTTGGTACTCCCTACCTTTCACGTATTTGAACCGGTAGGGACGACTGATCGGGCCGTGCCATGGGTGCCACGCTCGGCCATCTTCGAGCTCGACACGGAGGTCAACTGCGATCTTTCCCAAGTCGTGCAGCAACGCCCCGTAGGCTGCTGCTGCAGTCCATGCCTCGGCTTGAGCTGACTGCGATTCCGGTGGCGCTCCGATCGGCAAAAGGTGTGTCTGACGGATCTTGAGGGCGTAAGCCATAATCTCCAGGCCATGGTCCAAGAGGCCTCCAAGATGCGCATGGTGATGGTTTTCGGAAGCGGGGAGCAGTTGAACCAGCTCGGCGTAGCGCTCAAGCGGCTTCAGGTAGAGGGTGTTGAACTGAGCTCGCGAGAGCGAAGCCCGGCGCCAAATGTTCTCCAGGAGCTGCTGGCGGAGTGGGCTTTGGAGGAGAGCAGCAGCCTTCGCCGGCAGGTGGAAGCCTTGCGGAGAGGCTTCTGGCGTTGGTCTAGCCATTTTGCGGCTAAGCCAGGAGATGAGGTGCATAAAGTGCTCCATGAGGTTTGCATGGAGCGGGCTTTTCTCTTAATGCCAAGATGGCATCAACGGTAAAGCGAATTCCTGAGTGTGTGGATTTCTTGGCAGATGGCCATCATTCGGGTGGGTAGAGTGTCACATTGTCCCCCTCGACGACGATGGTGTGCCCGGAGCTACCCAGTCCAAATTCATTTCTCGAACCTATGAATGATCCAGATGGAGTATTAAAAGTGAAATTTTCAAAAATTACGTATTGATAGATGTTGAAGCCTGAGCCGTACAATCCATCCTTTCCTCTTGGATACTCTTTGAACTGAATATTGTTGTATTCGGGCTTCAGTAGGCTGACAAATGCTTTTTCGGCATCGGCTATAGTGCGCGGGCTATTAATATCCAAGATGATGTCATCCATCTCATCCTCAGGTGACCATTGCTGAATCACAAGTGGGTCAATGTCGAAGAAGAATAGGACTATTTCGTCTGAAACTCGATTCGATGGGGTTGGGTACCGAATCTTTTCTTCTGTAAGTATTTCGACTCGACCTTGATGTGCTTTCTTCAAAAGTCGCTCAAAGCTATCCTGTTTGTTAGCTATTCCGACATACAGTAGGTCGTAGTTGCAAACGATAGCGTGATTGTCGAACCCTTGTAAATTTGGGTTGCCCCTCGATTTTTCCCAGTAGACTGAATCGGGGGTATACCAGGTGTGTGAGTGCATCTTTTCGCCAGGAGCTGGACGGCTGTGCCCGATCTGAATGATTTGATCGTCCCAGGCCGCATGTACCGCGCCCCCAAGAGGGACATTGGCTTGTAGGTTAATTAAGCCCCAGTCAACCGTCTCTCCGGCCAGCTTAATTTCCACTCGCGCAATGTCATTTACTGTGTCGATTATTTGTACATCGCCAAACTCCGTTCGCGGTCTAGCTCCGATCATGTATAACTTGCTGAGTTTCAGCTTTGCGGCGAAAGCTGAATTAGCTTCGTCTTTAAAATCTTTGCTCATGCTGTTGATAAACGGCGGGTGTACCGTGGCAAGGCGGACCATTTTCCCGAGGAAGCTCATTTCTTACGTCCTTTCAACCGTTTCAGTTTGGCAGCCCTTTCAGGTAAGGCTTTTACCCTTGTGATCCATTCCATTATCCGTTCAACCCCTTTTGCTCCTATGCCATTTACCTTTTATTCCTGATGCAGGTGACTCAAACACTGAGCAACTTCCATTGCGTCGTGGAGAACTCGAAGGACCTCAACGATTTGGTCCCTCCCAGTACGGTAGAACACTATATGTCTGGGGCTGATCATGCGGCCGCCAGCCACATGCAGCACGTTGAATGACAGGTGCAGGCTGCGAAGACCTGGCGAAAGCTCATCGCGAACTTTGCTACCGGGCAGTGTCGGCTGTTCTGCAATGGAATGGAGTGTTGTCTGTAGCAGGTCTTGATACTGATTCCTGACGGACTCACCGAGCCGCGCCTGCGTAAAGCGGAGCGTATCGGTGATATCGGTACATGCCTGGGGTGACATACGAACCATGACCTGACTCATGCTTTATCGCTCGCTAGTCTTCCACGATTGTCGAGGAAGGCTGCAAGATTGGCTGGATCGATTTCATCGTACTGGCCTGCTTCGATCTGCATGATTCCCACTGATGTAGCGTTTCGCAGTGCTTCGAGTCTGGCTGCCTCAGCTGCTTCATGCTCGAGCAGCATCCGGATGCCTGCACGCACGACCTCGCTGAAGTTCTGGTACCGACCAGTGTTGACTAGATCATCAATGGACCGCTCCATTGGCTTTGGAACGACGACGTTGTGGGTGGCCATGGATGCGAACCTGATGAGTAGTGATGGCGTTTTATGCCATACCTCTTGCGAAAATGCCAAAGGTGTCGTATATCTGATGGCAAGGTGCTCTCACAGAGTTAAGGAGATGGATCATGACTGCAGCCACCAATCACTCGATTGCCTTCCGCTTGGGCCGGGCCTCTGGTGCAGTGGTACGATTCTGCCTCTTCGACAAAAATTCACTGATTCGCTGGGGCAAAAGAGTGGTGGTTTTTACCACCTTAGCTCTGATCCTAACCAACTCGTTGAGCGCGATTATTTCCTTACTACTAAGCGTTGGCTGTTTTGGGCTGTTGGTCTGGGCTTTGTCGACAGGCAACTCAAGCCTGCTTTCAGGCATGTTGAAAGAGGACGTTCATGCTCGCGGAACCGACGATGACTCGTACAGAGCACCATTCTACGGTGAACACGAGCATCCTGATTACAATATGCACTTCAAGGATTGATTTACTCCTAGGATATGGCCAGGTTTCTGGTTATATCTATCTATGTTGAAGCAGATTTTACTGCGTCCTTAGCGACGCTCCCCCCTTGCGCTCCGGCGGTTTGAATATCTTTCGTACCGTTGGTGAGCCCTCCGATAATATTCCCCGTCTGTATCCCTGCCCAGCCGAGAGCAACTACCCAGAATGTTGGGAGAATGATGAACATCGACCCCATGACGAAATTTAGAATCGCGTCTTGAGTAGTGGTGTTTAAGCCCATCACTGGATCAAAGGACAAGTGCGGCGAGCCCGAACCATACAAAACGTCGATGATTGTGCTGTCGACCCATCTTGCCAGTTGAAACCAGAAGTCTACGAATATTAAGGCGAACATTGTTACTGACATGGTCATGGCGACCTTCAGTTGATACGCGCCGATTATAAGTACCAGTGGAATGCAGATGACCATAGCCATCTTGAGGAAGGCCACTACCATCGGTAGGGCTTGCCGCACCATGTCCATTCCGGGGAAGTAGGCCAGTGAGCCCACGGCGACCCCAAGCGTCCCGCCTGCACGGGCGAGACCGTTCCAGGCTGTTCCGCCTATCTGACCACCGTAATCGGTATAGACGTCTCCGTTGACCTGGCTGGATGGTGACACGAGCTGGCGAATCATTGAGTCGGTTACTTCCTCCTGGGACAACCACTTTGCCCACCCGAGGAACTGGTTCAGCAGGCTTGGATCGACCTGGGCTTTCAGTCGGTCCCGCAGGCCGATGTTTCCATCTGACCACCACTGCTTGCAGGTGGGGTATCCACCACCCCCGGTTACCTGGGGCATGCCATCATCTCGTTTTGTGTCATACGGCCAGGATGTACGTGGTGTTCTGGAGTAATCCGTGTCGTAGTAACCAGCCGTATTCAGCAGGTAGCGGGACCCGATCCAGTTCAGGTCCTGCAGAGCCTTCTGGTCTTTGGCGATCGATCCAATATCTGGCTGACGCATGAACAGACGCGCCCGAGAAGGACCGAAACAATCGTGGGTGAAGTCTGCAACCTCCTGGGCGAGGATGGGGTTGCCGATCCTCATCGCGTCGACCTCCATGCGCATCTGTCTGAGGTCCGTTCCGCAGGGGATTGCTGCAACAGCTCCGCTATTCAACCCCTTGGACAGCGCGTGTACGAGGGCCCACCATACCGGCACCTTCGCGCTCTTGCCGGCCAAGGAGCTGAATGTCGTGTTCCAGCCTGTCTCCGAGGGCGCCGGCGTCAGTACCTGGCACTGCTTTCCTCGCGCCTGGTCGAACTGCAGAGTGTCAAACCCCACGGAGATGGCTGGCACAGCACAAAGTGAAACGACCACATACCCGACGTATAGCTGGGTTTCAATGCGAGCCAGGGACAGCACCCCCTTGTTCCCCTCGTCTGCGCCTTCTCCTCGCACCTTGATCCACTCACGGGCCACAATGATGATGAAGGGCAGGGCAAACAGGCCCGTGTCGGAGATCATGTCCCAGATCCCGTTGTTGATGATCCACCCCACGAGGGTGAGGTAATACTCCAGGTAGTCGTTCGTGTTGAGCGTCATAGCACCTCCGACCAGGTGATTGGCGCCTTCGAGATCTCGATGATCACGAACAGCAGGAGCACCAGGAACTCGATCCGCTGAGTACCCTTGGATGGTTGCCCATCTTCAGCCCCGGGCAGGCGCGCCTTGAGCTTCAACCAGGCGAAGACGATGCTGCCGTAGAGGGCCAGTCGCCAGAGCAGCAGTGGCAGGTAATTGCCCTCACGCCACTTCAACCAGGTGTCGAAGACGCCCAGGTGATTGACCGCGATGATGCCGAGCAACACGCTTAGCAGCAGCATCACCACGCTCAAAGCCACGCCTCCCAGCAGGACTTTCAGGGGGGAGATTTTTTTCTCGACATCTTTGGACATGGTCACTCCTTGTCTGCAGGCTTCTGCAACTGAAGCAAGCGATCCTGTTCAGGCGCCGCGTCGTAAATCGTGCGAGAGTTTTCAGAGCGCGCCTTGCTGCGCTCGATGATTTTCATCGGGGAGTTGTTCGCGAGCTGCTGCCGCATTTCGAGCTCGGTCTTGAGGTTCGTGATGAGCTGCTGAAGCGTGTCGACCTGCCCGTTTGTTGCCTCAACGGCCAACTTGTTCGCATTCACGTTGGGTTCCTTGCTGCCCGTAATAAGCATGCGCTGCAGCAGCAGTCCTTTCTCCAGGACATCAGCTAGAGCGACCTCGGATGCCAGGCGGGAGGCCAACACTGCCTGATCCCGTTCGTCACGAAGGGCTGTAACGACGCCGCGGGTAATGGGGAGGGAGTCGCTGCTTGCCTCACGCAGCTTCTCGGATGTGATCTGTGTTCCCGGCTTCAAGAGCTCCTGCAGTGCCGCGAGCTTTTTGTCGTATGTTTCCTGGATCAGTGGCGTTAGGCCCACACCCGGAGTCGAGGTGGTGGCGCAGCCTTCACAGGTCTGGATCTGCTGCTCCCCCAGGACCCGGTTTGCGAACTGAGCGGCTTCGGCCGGTGACTCCCAACTGCCGCATACCAGTCCATTGGAGCAACTGGACTGCGGAATGCTCGAGGTGTCCTGAGCCGCGCGGTTGTTGAGGAGGTTGTAGCCTGCCTTGGCGACATCCCCGACCACTTTGATGGGCTGCTGCCCGTTGCCACCGGCCTGTTTGCCGCCTACCCATGTCACGCCATTGGTCCCCGGTGCTTCCTCGACCTTGTTGACTACTGCAACGGCATCGTTGCTCGATGTCAGGGCCTGCCCCATCTTCTGCCCCTCGGCAACTTTGCCCCATCCCATCTGGCCTCCGGCGATGTCGGCCATCCGCTCCGCCATCGCTCTGCAGGTTCCCTTCGATCGGTCGTAGTCGAGGCGCGCCTGCAGAATCCCGTTCGTCAGCAGGTTGTACAGGGCGGGATTGGCCCGCTGCAGGATCAGTGCCGGCAGTGACGTGACTGCGCCGGTCGCGTTCTGGATGACGCTGCTCATGATCTGCTGGAAGCCCTGGGTTGTCCCGTTCAGCTGGTTCTGCAGAGTGTTGCTAAGGTCCATGTTTCCGCAGACCAGATTGTTTTGCCACCCACCGCCGACGGTGATGCTTTCCATCTGGCCAGCGCTGCCCATCTGGACAGCACTGCCGCCGCCGATACTGTAGAGCACGTCGTCCCCAATCACGCTGCCCTGGGATTCGACCTTGATCGGGTCGGCGGCCTCAGCCAAGCACCAGGTGCTGCCCATGCCAGCGGCGAGAATGATGGCGGCGGTTAGTTTGTTCATAGAACTCTCCAGGTCATATCTCATTGGAAGTCAGTGCTCCCCAGGAAGGTTTGGCCCTTGCGCTGGCAGCATGAATAGGGCCGCCAGAGGGCCCAGGCATAGGCTTCGTCGACCGCGTCGGCGTTAGGGGCGGGGGAGGGGAATACGGCGCAGGTGGGGCTCATGGTTGGTGTGAGTTGCTGCCACTTGCCTGTGCTGGCGTCACCTTCTATCAATTCACCGGCAGGCCAGTAGCCTGGTTCTGGTTGGGAGCGCATTGGCAGGTACACGTGGGGTTGTCCGACGCGTGTTGTGATGTCACCGGCACGCTGGGCGATAACTGCACCGGCTTTAAAATCGTCGACCTGGTGGATGAATCCGCTACGTGGGTAGATGCTCCCCCATATGTTGCCTGATAGAAGCCCTCCGACTTCACGCATGCCAGGGACCAGGGCTTCCGGGTAGACGGACTCGGGAACGCCGTAGCGCCAAGCGAGTGTGTCCAACGTGCTGAGCATGTAGGGCACGTAAGGCGTGGTCGCGCCGTGGCAGGAGTAGCCAGAAGAGCTGACGAACTGGTTGAACACCGCTGCGCCTGGATGGCCGATAACATCGGCTTCCTTAAACTTTGTGATGTTGTTTTCGGCGTTGTGGTTCGTGGTGCCATCGTTACCGGCCTGCGCTGTCGCGTTGGGCGCGCCCATAGGGCTCACCTCTGTCCAGGGGTTGCCCCCTGTATTGGCGTAGGCGGATACCACTGCGTCGGGGATGTAATGCCGGACTTTGGTTGAGGTTTTCACCTTGCAGCCAAAGGGGGTGCAGAGAAGCCAGTAGCAGATGCCAACCACCTTGTATTCCAGGCAGGTGGGCGAGCTGGTGGAGGCGAGGATCGCTGCCGAGCTGATGGCTGCAGAGGCTGAGAACGGTAGCGCCGACGTCAGAACGCCAGCCAGGGTGAGTCGCGAGATTCGCCTCATCATCGTCCCCTTGCCCGGTTGATGGTTTGCATGGCTGCTGTCACGTCGGCTTGGCCGTACACAACATATCGGCGATCGACGACCACCGCCGGCACCTTCGAGATACCGACACTCCAGGCATCAGCATTGCCCTGTTGGGCGATGGCCAACTGTTGCATCAGTGCTGCCCCGGCCGGAGAGTTCATTAGCTGTCGTGCGGCGAGGGCTGCCTGGTGCGGATTGGGAGGCAGCTTCTTGGACAACTGCTCCTCGATGCGCTGTTGGTCATCGAGCTTTATGACACGCACATCTGCTGGGACGGAGGTCAGTGGGTGCGCTGAGTCTGTTACGGCCCAGGTCTCGCCCTGGGCGGTGCCGGTGGCCAACGCGACGATGAGCACAGGGACTGCTAGCCACGAAGGTTGGGGAATATTGATCATGAGGCTGCACCTGAAGTGGGGACCGGTACAGGAAAACGGATCGGTCCACTAGGTTCAGCAGGAAATAGATAACCCAGGAGGCTTGGATTTTTGCGAGAGGGGAGGAGGGGGCCTTAGCGCAGCGTAGGCCTGCCACCAGGCTTTGGGAGGACTTAGTCTGATAACGATATTTTACGGTCTATTGCCCCCGCATCGCCGACATGGCCCAGCTCAATTACAGTTCCAGAAGTCGGCGCATACCAGTCGACGATCACGAAGCGTCCTTTGCCTGTGGTCGCGTCGTATTCCATGAGGACACAATCGTCATTCCACTCCTGAAGAGCTCTGCTTAGCACTGAGTGGGAGGGGAACTCCTCTGTGGCCGGCTCAAGTTGGAACCATCCATGTCCGGAGCCTGCGCTTGGAAAGAACCTGCTTGGCAGGTTGCTTTCTTCGTCATTGTTGTCGATGCACGAGACGGTGAGCTTGATTATCACCTTGTCTCCTCCTTGCGCTGCGCGGCCAGAGCATCAATCACCGACAGCAGTGCGGTACTGTCCACTGGCCCCTCTAGTCGAACGCTGTGCCCGGTCTGGCTGTCAGTGACCTCAATCGTAGGGGTGGCGGTGATGCCGCGGCGTTTGGCTTCAACCAACTGCCTATCAACCACTGCGTGGATGTCCAATTTTGTTCTAGCGCAACTGGAAAGAGACTCAGCGGAGACATCGGGTAGCTCCAACTCTTCTGCAACCCCCTGTCCATTACCTCGTGTGCGTAGCAGCACCTGGTCGATCGCCTGCCAGAACACTGCCGGCCCCCCTAAATACCCTGCGCATTGAACGAGTCGTGCCTCTGAGAGTGCAGCAACGCCATGGATATCGAGGGGAACGTGATGCCACGCGAGCTTCACGTTCTTCTGCTCACTCACCCATCGCTTCAGTTGGGGCGTATATGCCCTGCAATAAGGGCATTCGAGATCGGCGTACTCAGTGATCACCCACCGGGCATTCGAGGGGCCGAAATACCAAGTCTCATCGGGGCTTCTGGCACTAGTGGACTTTGCAAGCTGCCAGCAAGTGCCGAAGCCCGCGATTACAACGATGCAGAGCATGATGGTCTTGAACCTGAGGTCACGCATGCTTTCCCCCCATGGCACCAAGCTGGCCCAGTCGCTGCAAGGCGGCTTGGAGATCCTGGATGGCTCCCTCCGGTTGGGGATGCTGTTTTAGCCACTCATCCAAGACGACCTGGATTTGGGGAATGATGTCACGGCGATCGAGGGCGTTATTTTTGATCTGTTGCAGCTCGTCAATGAGCACTGGTGCGCATACCGAAAGCGACTGGAGAGTGTCGTGCCCGGGGTCCTTGAGCAGTTGGGTCAGGCTATCAATGATGTTCTGGGTCAGGGTATTCATGACTCTCATGCCATGCGCTCCGCAGCCTTCTTCGTTTCGGGAAAGGTGATGGGAAATGGGGTGATGCCGCGTTTGCGGTCCAAGTCAGCGGCCACCTGCAGTGCGGCGTGTAGTTCATCGCAGCCGAGAGCCTGCATGGTTTCGTACCGTTGTCGCTTTTCTTCTGGCTCGGTCATGGCGAGGGCGAGGCACAAGCTGGGAGGCACCACCCGGAACAGCATCTCGATTCGCTTGGCCAGGACAATACCCTCGGTGAACTTGCCGTTTTCCTTCCTTGCCGAGAGCATCATCGTCTTTTGTGCCGCCGTGAGCTCACGGAAGCGGGCGATCTTTTCTACCTCGTCTGGTGGCATGTTCAAGCAGATCCACCACTCGATCATGTTCAGCAGCGCGGATGCTTCTGGGGGGATGTCGTCGACGTTCTGAGTCGCCATCCAATACCAGGCACCAAGTTTTCGCCACATTTTGGTGATCTTCACCGAGTACGGGGAGAGCAGCGGCACTTTCAACGGGATGTGACCTTCGTCGGTGAAGGCAATCAGTGGCCGACCTTTGAACTGGTCCCGCTCTGCGATGTTGTTGATGGTGTTCAGCAGCGAGATATAGGCGATGGCCATCTGGGCCTGGTAGCCCTCACGAGCGTAGGTAGCCAGGTCCACGATCGTGATGTCAGCTTCCGGCCAGGCGGTACCAGGACGGTTGAACATCTCGGCCTCCGTGCCCATGGTGAACATCCCCATGGCCTCGGCCATCTCCATGAATCGGTTGCGCCGGATTTCGGGGAGACTTCCGTCGGTGGCCATCGCTTGAAGCGCTGCGCTGATGTCTTCAGTGAGCACTGGGCGGTTCTCGCTGACGCACAACTCGGCCGCGTTGAGGATGCACTGACGGATGGCACTGCGGTCAGCTCGAGTGAGTCGAGCATCTTCCTTGGATTCGCCGCCAGTGATCATCAAACGCGCCGTGATCTCCAGCTCGCCCAAGATGTCCCGCTGTTCGTCCTCCATGCCTGCCAGCGCGTCGGCCAGATGTTGGTCCGAAGCATCCACGTCCGACGCATTCAAGACCTTGACGTGGTCCTTATTTTTAACAAGTTGCACTGCGTCGACGAATGGGGCGAGGCTCACTCCGGCACCGGGGGCGAGCCGTACTCGATTAACGGTCAGGCCGAGCCGCTTGGCGAAATCACCCAGCAAGCCGAAGCTGTTACCGGCCTCGATGATGAATAACCTGGGGCGGTAGAGTGCGATGGCTTGCATGATCAGGTAGTTGGCTGTTGCGGACTTACCCGCACCGGTGGGCCCGAACAAAAACAGGTGTGCGTTCATTTGACGGTCGAGCTTGTTCAATGGGTCGAAGGTCAGTGTTGCTCCTCCCCGATTGGACAGGGTGAAGCCTGGGTTACCTGTGCCAGTCGAACGTCCCCAGACGGGGGCCAGGTTGGCGATGTGCTGTGTGAACATGAGTTGGGTGTACCAATCTAGCGCTCTGCTTTCGCTGGGGTCGAAATTGCACGGTAACCAACGCAGGTAGCTGTTCAGGGGGGCTACCTCGTCCTGAGGCTGGACCGGTTGCATGCCGGCGCCGAGGAGCACGTTGCACAAGCTAATCGTGCGCTCCTCGAGCACGGCTTTAGTCTGACCACGGAGGAAGAAGGCGACACTGCCCCGGTAGAGCTTGTGCTTGCGCCCAAGAATGGACCGGGCCTGCTGGACGTCCTCCCGGGTGTGGCTGGACGCTTGGGTGTCCCCGATGGCCTTCCTAGACAGTTGTTCGAGATGTCCTTCAAGTAGATCCTGCGGGGTAGGGACCATGGTGATACACAGTACGGTATCTTCCGGCAGTCGATCGAAGAGCGAGTTCAGCGCGTCTGCCTGCTTTGTCTCACCAGTCAGGTGTCCGGTGAGGGGGGCATTTTTCAAGCGATCGAGCATCACTACCCGGTGTGGCATGCCGTCGAACGACCAAAGGCCGCTGGCCACGTCCGAACGTGGTTCTCGGTAGAACAAGTTCTCCGAGAAGTCTGTACCGCTGGCCACGGGCAACTCTCCCTCTTCGAGTTCGCGTGGTGGTTGGCAGACCGTTTCGTAGAATCGACGGATATCGCGATCAGTCGAGCCCAGGTGGTCGGGGTGCGGGTTGAACCAGCCGACCAGCCAGCGCTTGATTGAGTGCCCATCCATGCGTTTGGTCGTTACGCCGGCGTTGGCCAGTGATCCTTTAAGGCGATCGCAGATTGCTTTGAGGTAGGCTCCAGGCTCTTGTCCACGAACCACGAGGTCCTGTTTCCTCACCCGGCGATAGACAACCAAACGGACTTTCCGTGTTTGCCCGCGCCAGGGTAGATGGCTGACGGCCGTGTCGATGAACAAGCCACCAGGCTTGGAAATGGATTCCAGGTGATGACGAAACATCGCGAGGTACAGCTCAGTGAAGCCCGTGTTTTCTGCCCGGGGCTGAACATAGGACCGGAGTTTCTGCAGGTAATCCCCCCAATCCGTTTCGTCCTGGGCATATAGCTGGACTACCCAATGTGAGCTTTCCAGCTCGTCGAAGCTGTCCTGCAGAACACCCTGCAACGCATCACGAGCTTGTTGAAGCCAATCGTCGGAGCGCCCTTCGGTGCCGATCGGGACTAGCTCGAAAAACGCGGCTCTGGAAACGCCATCCTCGAGGAGCATGGCCTCTTCCTCGGGCAGGTATTCCGCCCATGGCAGCATGTCCACGAACGACGGGTTGACGTCATACATCCTCGACACGTCTGCTTTCGTCGCAGGGCGCCGTTTAGGGTTCTGCCAGTCGATAGGCGAAGGGATACCCATGGATTCCAGGCGGGCGATGTAACGGTCACTCGCAGCCTGGCGGTCCTCATCGCTTACGGCAGAGCTGTCCGCTGCGACACTGCCATCGACCTGGTCGTAATCTGTCGCTGTCTGGCCAATTACGGGCTCGATGGACGCCTCACGGGCTTTGCCCAGCCAGTTGCTGATGAACTGCATCAGTATTCCTCCGTCCGTTCTCCAGGCATCGCGTACTGCACCCGTTGGTACATCGGAAATACCGTGGTGTAGCCAGGAACTGGTACCGGATCCGATCCTGCAAGGTGTGGGAACACGTACATCACCAGGTCCGGATTCGGCAGCCGTTTGAACTGGCTGTAGATCTCGTTCCGAGGCGTGCGGGTGAAGGCTTCAGCGCCTGCCCGTTGGTGAGTCACCTGTGCCTCATCAAGCGGTCGACGGAGCTCTTGGCGTGCATCGAGCAGCATCCTGCTGTTGGAACTGCCAGAGTTTCCGCCGGACGTTCCGCGTTGCCAGACGTCCATCATGTTGGCCTCCCCGTGGGGGAGCAGCTCGTCTTTGTCAGTCGTGCATCCGCCGAGAATGAGGGCGAGCACGAGCCAGGCCCCTGCCTGGCGGCGGGACTTAGTCCAGGTTTGCGGATACATGGTTGGCTCCGGCGTTGTAATCGACCTTGCGGCCTTTGATCTCGTAGTCGATGGAGAGCTGCTGGTCCAAATGGACTGCCACTTTTGCCCCGGGCTGGACGTACACGGCGGCGAACGCTTCGCCGTAGAGCTTGTTCATCCAGGAGCGGATATCGCTCACACCGCCAGTGAGGATGGCCCCCATGGCGGAGTTTCCCGAGGAGCCCGTGGTCCCGAAGGACGTCCCCCCGCTGCTGAAGCTTGTCGTGCTATTTTGCTCGTCAGCCTTCAACAGCTTGGCGATGCCGGCGCCCGCAGCTGTAACCAGGGATTGGTTGGTCAGGTACTCCTTGGCATTGGAGCGGCGATCGCCGGATATACAAGGGATGCCATAGGAGTCGCTGATCCAGCCGAGTCCTCCCTGTATCGCAGGCTGCCCGTTCCCGTTGCTGCTGTTCTGATTGTTATTCTGGCTGCCGTTGGCTTCCTCTGCCGGGGCAGGGAACGATCGGACCGTTCCATCGGCGAACACGAAGGTCAGGCTCCTGACTTGCCCGCGCACGCATGACAACGTCCAGTCGCCCGAGGCAGTGCCACTGGCAATGGCGCCAACGACGTCAGGCAGCTCGATGCCGTTGGCGGTCAGATTGTCTGGTCCAATCAGGACTTTAAATGGGAACGGATCATTGACTGTTCCGTCTATCGGGACTCGACCGATGAGCGCCGACATGGCCACGGACCCCATTAACGTCGAGTTCTGAGGCAGGGTATAGGCTTTCCGGACTTGCTTGCGGGCATCCTGGGGCGACATTTCAGCACCGACATTCTGCGCAGTGGTACTGAGAACGGTCTGACCTTTATCCAGGGTGTTGCCAAAGCTGGTGGGAAAATTGAAGCCGCTTGCAGCCAGAGCTGAGCCAGGCTGTAGCGGTTTGCCGCTCGCATCCAGCGGTGTCGCGTCGGTGGGTTCGACCCAAACAAGTCCTTTGGGCTTGTTTGGGTCGAAGCTCGCTCCGTCACCAGGCTGTACGCCAAGCCCTATGGGGAGATCTTGCCCGGCGGCATTGGGGTTCTGCGACAGGTTATCCAACTGATGCTGGAACTGGTCCAGTAGCCCCATACTCTGGTTTTTGACCTGCTCCTGAAGCTCGCCTTTCGCATCATTCAACTTGTTGTCGACGTTCTGATCTATGCGGGAGATCCGACGCTGGAGTTCTGCATTCTGATCCTTGAGTTCTTTGTTGTCGGTCAGCACCTTCGTGATCTGATCCTTCACTTCCCGGCTTTCAGCTACGACCGTACGGAGAGTATCGGCCGGGGTGTCGCCATCTACGCCGAGCTTGCGCGCGGTGTCGCTTCCGATCGTGATCGTCTCGTCTTCAGGTGTCGCTGCTTCTTTCTTGCTCCCGCCCCTGAACAGAATGATGAGGGCGACGATCAGCACGGGTATCAGCAGATACTTGAGGAGTGGATTACTTTTCAGACTGCCCACGGCGACCTCCGACTTTCGGATCAATTTGGTTGATCGAGGACGGCAGCAGGGACTCTTTCAGCCCCTTACCCTGAGTGACAAGGTAAAGCGTGGTTGTATCGCTGGCGTCCCCGCGAACCCCAAGGTACGAGTGCTGGAAGGTGGCAGTGGTGAAGTTACCCATCAAATCTGTTGGATTCATCGTCAACTGCTGAGCGCTTAGATTCCGGAGCTTGACCGCAGTGACATAGCTGTTGTCGAGGCGCCAAGCACCTAAGATCGATGCATCTACCGGCAACATAGGTAACAAGGTGCTCAGGTCTAGGGTTCGGTCAACACGAACTTGGCTGATGCCGGCGACCGGCTCAACGGTCCGCAACGGGGCGTACAGCATCTGTGCCGCATAGCGGGTCAGAGCTACCGGGGCTGGCGTCTCATGACGCGGAGCCGGTGGGACGTCTTCCTTTTCCGACGTCGTGGATCGCTTAGTAGCAGTACTTGCGGGGGTGCTATCGCCGTAGTGGGTGGCAGGAGCCGCGCCGGCGACGATCTTCGCGGGTTCGAGCTTTGCCTGACCGTCTGTCGCTGGTGTCGCGGCGATGTCCACCAGCATAATCTCGCCGGTCGCGACGTTCTGCAGTTGAAGCCGTGTCGGTGGAATTTCTTGGCTTGCTAGCAGGTAGACCGCGCCGCCGGTGCTTTGCACACGTAGCATGCCGACAAGCTGGGGAGGCATGCCTACGCGCACATTCTGGTCGACGAAAACAATGCGCTCTTGCCCGACAATCAGCGGGATGGCCATGGGGATACGATCCCACTGCAGGATCTCTACCGCTTTGACATTGGCGGTCGCGAAAAGGCTCAGAACCAGGAACCACGCGCGCAGATTCATGGTTTCACCCCTGTAGCTTGCAGATCCACCTCGATGCGTAGCGGGTTGGAGGCATAGCAGTTCCACATCAAGCCGAAGGGGTTTTTCTCTGGGTTGACGTCGGCACGGACAATGGACAGTGGGTATCGTGTCATGGCTCGCTTGACCCGCTCACCGTTCACTGATTCGTCAGCGAGCAGATCCAGGTTGACTGTCCAATCGTTGATCCCAATTTCGACCACTCGCTGCACACCGGGGTCGGTGAGCCCGTGCCCTGGGATTTCCGAGACGCTTCGCTCACGGCGTCGCAGCTCGCCAGCGTTACGGCGCATCTCGTAGTCTTTCTGCAGGTATTCCTTGCAACCGGGAGTGACGTAGGAGGCGAGTCGCTCGATGTTGTCTTTGTAGTCATCGTCGCCATTCTTCTCCCAACGTTGCATCTGCTGGAAGATGTAGAACCCGAACGCATATACGTTTTCTGGCGGCACTTCCCACCATTTTCGCGTACTGCCGGAGCGGAGGTCCGGTGGCACATGCACGGTCAGGTCTTCGGGGGCTTTGTGCCAGCCATAGAACGCGAACAGACTGACGGCTCCCAGCACAATGACCGCGATTCGCAGGCTCAGAATGTGTGCCTGCTGAGCATCCACTCGTTTTCGAAAACTCATGTAGATTCCTACTTTCCTGTACGACGGCAAGTCCACGCACCTTTCCGTGTGACCAACTGGGGGGCACCGAGGAAGGGGAGGTGTTGCGCCATGTAGAACTGGAGCTGGCGGTAAAACCATGTATCGGGCCGGCCACGTTTCATCTTCCGCAGGATTCTGCTTGCCACGGTCAAACCCAGTGCCCCACCTACCAATGCGCAAGCAATGAAGAGAGCTGGGTTGCCGAACAAGAACGACACAGGGATGCCCAGAATTACTCCGGCGCCCCCACAAACACCGACCGTTCCCCACATTTCATCAGCAGTGAGGCCTCCCATGACGATGGGTTGCCTATTCAGATTGTGGGGGAGGAAGTCGAGCGTTCCATCCTTGAGGTATGTGGTCTCAGCCATTTCGCATCACCTGTTAGAGGACGCCAGTAGCCTTGGTAACCATGAAGATGCCAACGCCGATCAGGCAGATCCCGACAACGGCGGTGAGCCCCAGGTCTCGCCACTTTTTCTTGCCCTCATGGATATCGTGATAAACGCCATAGGCATGGGATGCCACCCCCACCATCATGCCTCCGAGCAGGAAGAGCCCGATCAGCATGAAACCGTCGTAACCGTAGTTCTGGATGGTTTGCAGCCAGCTCGATCCTTCGCCGCGTGTGGGGGCTTGTGCTCCTGGTAATGCGGCAGCGGCAATGATTGGGTGTAGAACCATGATTATTGCGGCAGCGCTGGTGAGTGACTTGGTGATGGTACGGATAGACATCGGTTAGCTCCTGTTGGCTAGCTGAGAACGAGTGCGGAAAGGATCAACAGCAAGACGATGACGCGGACGGTCGACGACGCTGCAATGTTTTTGTCAATGTTCTGGGTCGCCCAGCCTCGGTAGATGCTGTACAGCGCCCAGGCACCCCACAGAGTCGACAATGCGATGACGGTACCGACGAAAAGCACGGTGCTGGCTTGAGGCGTGATGCCGCTGGCGGCGTTGAAAGCCGCCACTTGAGTGCCGCTCATGCTCATGGCATCCGCCCGCCGGTAAGGGTGTATTTGCCCGCCAGTTCTGCCGGGTCCCGCGGCTGTGCGCGACTTGGGGTCAGGTATTCCTGCAGGCCCAGACGAACACGCTGGATGTCGCCGGCCAGGCGCTCGTAGTCGAAGTAGTAGCGCTGACCGGGTTCGCTGGCGATCGTGGCGCTGCGCCGTGCTGAGTCCTCCAGGGCATTGAGCTGACGGATCATTACCTCGATGTTTGCCTGTTCTGATGCTGCGGCCGCCTGGGCGGTGGACGTGAATGAAAGGCCGCCGCTGACGCTGATCAGCGCGCCAAGCAGGATTCGGCGAGTAGATACAAGGAGAAGGGATGGCTTGTTCACGGTTGAGCTCTGCAAAACTGACTTTGGACGTCAGGATGTCGAGAGCGTGGGAGGGTTGCCTCAAGAAATACTTATCTGGGGAGCGCAGTATTTTTTTAAATCAGTCGCGGTTTGACAACGTGGATTTCACTGCCTGTAAGGGGCAGTTGAACATCCGTACCATGACCGGTCCGTGGACACTGGCATAGTCGGCTCAACGGGATATTGATATTGCGGCGCAAACCCAGGGGCGAAAGCAACCGGTTGCGACTACCAGGTATCGGCCCATAGGAAGTTAGAGCTGCGCCCGCTTCAGTTCAGTTGCTTGCCGTAAAGACAAGGCATAACTTAAATGCATTAAGATGGCACAAAGCAATCACGTGAGTACTCTACAGGGACGTCTATGAAAACACTGATCACCTCTTTGCTTCTCAGTGCGCTGAGCTCGATTGCCTACGCTGCCGACATTCCGAATATCATTGGCCAGCCTTATGACAAAGCAAAGCAGGCGCTGGCCGTAGCAGGACTCACACCGCTGAATCAGGATGAGGTAGCGAAAGTCACAACTGAGCCCCTTGATGGCACGGACTTCAGGATTACCGAGCAGCGCCAACAAGGTCGGCCGGAAGTGGAGGCCTGCGGAGGCATCGGCTTCTGCAATTACCTACACAAGAACAAGGCAGGCGAAGTTTACAGCGTCAGCGTCTACATACCCGAGGGTGGTGGTGCCGACCGTGTGGAGCACTTGGAAAAGACCGCATACCAACTGGAACTCCCAGATGGCAATGGCGCGCACAAGGCGGATCCAACTACTGTTGCCCTGAACGACTTGCAGATACGTATTGCCGCCGACCAGTGTGACGAAACTTGCGTTCAAAATGAACTCGTTAAACTGGTGCCGAAGAAGCTGCCGAAGATTCAATCCACCGAAGACGCGCTGACGGGTAAATCGATCCCGGACTACCGTAATCTCAATATCGCCGAACTGATGGCGGCTACCCAGCAGCGCGCAATGGGCACTGTTACGTTGGCCTCGCCCGAGTATAACTTCCAGAATGCTGCCGTTTCGAAGGCGCTCTACTTAGCATCGAATAAGTCGGCTCGCATCTGCTTTGAAGCCAAAACAGGGCTGACTTGCACCCTGATCTTTATGGACAATCAGGGCTACATGCTGAAGATCGACATGACCGGCACCGACTTGGGGACCATGCGCTCCTCGGCTGTCTGGCTGGCAAACGCCGACGACGATATGAAGGACATTTCTGAAGAGCCCCAGCGCTTCAACGTCCAGATGATGCGCGACCAGAAACTGGCGAAGGATGACCCAAAGATCTTCCGCTCGGTCATGAAGCGGCGCTATGACAAAACCACAGAGCCGCAGATGTCAGTTGTCCAGGGCTTGGAATTGAACACAAAAGACAGCGGAGTTTGCGATCGCTTGATCGGCCGCGCTTACCTTTTCGTGGGTAGTGCAAGCCCAGAGCCGGCGAAGGAGCGCTCCATCGACGAAACAATCCTGATCTTGAACCGGTCAGGGTGCTTCATTAAATCCATGTGAGGCCTGCCAAAGAAAAACCAGGGTCGCTAGCGGGGCTTTTCAGTTAGCTCGGCTGGCATCCAGTGGACAATTCCCGAAAGAGCCAAACGTCTGCGTTGGGGCGATTACTGCATATCGCGACAGGTCGATAGCTGCCCACCGCAAAGGGCTGCCATGGGGTGGTTCAGGTCTTTCGCGACCGGTTACAAACGACCCAAAGTAGCAGGTGGCTACATTAGTTGTTGAGACTAAGGATCGACGTTTCTGACCTCGCGCTTGAAAAAAAGCAAGTACCCCATCGGCAGGGAAAACCCATAGGACCAGGCCTGGGCATTTTGATTGCCCACCTTGATCTCCCCTCGGCACACTGGCTGCGTGCTGACGAGCTCCCAATCATCGTCGCCGAGCTCGAGCATCCTCCTCTGAAGCGGTTCATCTTCGTTCAGGAGGGAGGCAATATCGGGCTCCAACGTCTGCTCCGTGGTTTTGAAGATCCAAGCGCCACTAGTCGCGTTTTTGAAGGGGATAGCGACATACTCAGCGCGGTGTTCGAATTTCTTGCTCATAGTGGCTCCTTTGTTTGATCAACTGCGTACCTGACGGGCACCAGGGGCGAGAGCGTCGACGTAGCATTCCATGATGGACAGCACTAGGCTGTTGATCGCCAGGATCTTCATCGCTCGGGTGACGGCTACATAAAGAAGGTTCAACTCGTCGTCTCGTCGACCTGGATCGATATCAGGTGAGAGCGGGTCTGAGGTGAAGTCGTCGAAGAGCCCGACGAAGTCCCACTCCAGGCCTTTCGACTTGTGGGCAGAGGTCAGGGTGATTGTTGCATCCAGCTCCTTGTCCACCGTGCATGAGCGTAGGGCCAAGATTCGCTGAGGCAGATCTGGATACATGTTGATGATCTTGATCGATCGGATCATCTCGCTGTCCTGGCTCACCTCGGCGATTTCTGCGTATTGCGCATAGTCCCGGTAGTCACGGAGCAGTTTTTTATTCTGGACCAGGTCGCGCTGCTGGCGGCTGAAATAGAACAGGTCCTCGAGGTCGCGCACTGAGTAGCTGTCGATGCCGCCCACCCAATAAATCTTGGGCTTCTCGGTGATCAGGTACAGCGCGTTCTCAATCACCCCGATGACGGTCCGATGTATGTACGTCCTATGGGGAAGTCCGTCAGGCAGTACCTTCTTCACCAACGTTTTCTCGCCCAGTCCCTGCAGCTTCCTGGTTTCTCCCTTGTAGGACAGGATAATGTTCGCGACATGGGCCACCGCAGGCCCGAACCTGAAACTCTGGGTCAGGTAGTGTTTCTCGGCCCCAGCCATCCAACTGGCATTGAGGGCATCTTCCGCACCCCGGAAGCGATATATCTGCTGATGGCGATCGCCCACCGCCACCTTGCGAATGTGCTGAATGCGCACAATATCAGCGATCACGGGGTTTACGTCTTGACCCTCATCGAGCAGGACACAGTCGAACCGCTGGCTTAGGTCGGGTTTGCTCAACTGGTACAGCTTCAGGTATCCGTCATGCGTGATCTGTACCGCAGTGTCCTGCAGGTCAGTCATTCGCTTCCAGATGGACATCGCTGCTGCGAGCGCCTGTTTCAGGTATCGCTCCTGGGCGGAGGTAAGTATCGGGCGGTCACGGAATCGCGGGAAGTGGCAGCGCTCGATCAGATCGTCGGCGCTAGCCATGTAGTTGTTGAGGGTGGTCAGCACGTCTCTGACCAACTCCCAGTCCTGCGTATCAATTGCACGGGCTATATCGGTCAGCCGTAGGTTGTTGGTCTGTTTATGGCTGAACTGTGTGCCATAGACGGCGTAGGCCAATCCGTGTGCGGTTTTGTTTACTACATTGCGCGGGAAGCGCCCTCGCGCGGCGATCTCGACTGACTTGCTGTAGCAGAGATAGAGAATCCGCAGTCGGGCGTGATATTGAGCATATCCCATCAGTGTGGTGGTCTTTCCACTGCCGGCGCCGGCCTGGATGAGGAGTTTCGGGGCCTCTGATTGGATGATCGGCGATTGCTCTTGGGTCCATTGCATTATGCTCTTCCTCACAAATACTTCTTGAAGCTCGCTGCCGTAATGCTTACGGATACACCGAGCAGGGCGGCGCAGGGGAGCAGCACCAGCATGGGACTGATGCTGATCGGGAGCGCCAAGTAGAAGGTCCAGGGGAAAATGGCCAACGGCATGATCGTTGCGCGGGCCTTGTGATAGAGGTAGCTCGATTCGCGGCCTGCGCCGAATTTGCGCAGATCTCGACGCACCAGTCCATCGACCAGACCTGTGAGCGCCGTCATGGCGAAAAGCGGTATGGTCATCAGCAGTACAACCAGGCGGACGCAGAACACCAGAACAGTGAAGAGAGCCGCAAGGGCATAGTTCTGGACCGTTGTGACGCTTTGGGCGGCCCAGTAACGCATGTCCAGCTCGTTGCGTGGTCCGGCTTGAGCGATTGACTCCATCCCCTGGACCCAACTGAGCATCCCGGTCTTCACTATCAGCCAGTCATAGGCTTCGGTGACCAGCCACGTTGCAGTGCGCCCCGGCTCTTGGACGATGGCACTATGGACCAGTCCCTTGGATAACCAACTGATCTCGCTGACGAGCATTTGCTGACCGTGACGCCATCCTGCCTCTGGCCAGAAGAAGTACAGGCATACCCAGTCCACCAGGATTGCGACGAGCAGCGAGCCGAACATCACTCCGAGGAAGTTGAACGGGAACCAGAAGATCTTGCTGAACAGTGATTCCTGTCGTTCCTGCTGCTGTTCGGCTTTCTTCGAAACGTCATCTGCCATGAGCTAGACCTCAAGCCACTGCATCGGTGGCCACCTGACGGAAATCTTCAACCAGGTCTTCAGGCAAGGCAGATTTCAACTCCTGATAGCCCGGAGCTTCCCACCAATCGCTTGAGGATGCCGCCGATCGCCGCATGCCCGTGGCTAAGTCCTGCAGGTTGCTGGGCATGACCTCGTCCGGGTCGTTTGCGGGAAGTGGCATGCGCACCTTCCAGAGATTTCCCCCCTCAATGAGCGCGAAGGCCTGACCCTTGGGTAGCCCGACCACGTGGGCGGGCTCAATCATCGGCACGCTCGCCAACTGCACCTGGTCGTGGGAGCTTGAGGTGAATGCTGTTTTGCCGTTGACCGAGTCGTTCGCACTGCTCGCCGGCGTGCTGTTGTAGATCTGCACCTTGGGTAGCTGGTTGGTCAGCAGCTCGGCGGTCGCGGTCTCACGTACACGCAGCATGAACAGATTGTTGAAGTTACCGATCACCTGGCCGGCTTTGGCTTTCGATCCAATCTTCGCCTCGATGTCGCTCATGGTTTGGGTGTATGCGGTAACCTGCATACCGGCACCGCCGGCTTTGTTTACCATCGGTATGAACTCGTCCCCGATCAGTTCGTTGAACTCGTCAGCGTGAAGGTTGATCCGAACCTTGCCACCGGCCATGTGGCCGGGCAGGCCATCATCGATGCCATGCTTGTAAATGTGGCCGGCGACGGAGACCAGGTCGCTGAACATCGAGTTACCCACCGCCGCAGCGACCTCGGTGTCGGACAGCGCATCTAGGCCGATGTAGACCACCGCACGCTTCCGAATTACTTGCATCCAGTCGAAAATCGGCCGCTGATCAGCGAGGTCCAGGTAGTCCGGCGCTAGCAGCTCTGCGATACGACCTGTGGTCAGCTTCTCCAGGAGTGGCAGCAGGGATGCAACGATCTTGTCGAAGTAGGTCTTGTCGTAGCGCACGGCGCTGCGCAGACCATCCATTACGGAGTCGTTGATACGTTTCTGGGTCAAGTACATGTCGATGGCCACGACGCGCAGCGGACGGTCTTTCATGGCGAATGACAGGTTCTTGCGATCGATCTTGCCTTCAACCTCGACGATGGTTTGCCACGCCTTCGGATCATGTTCCGCGAAGTATTTCTGTGCGTACTCGATGAACAACTCGTCGATGTTGATGACGTGTCGGCGGATCTGTTCATAGTCGGGGCGACGACCGAGGGCGACCAATGACTGCGCGATGATGTTGACGAATCGCCAGGCGAACTCTCGGAACGCTGCAGAGTTTCCCTCGCCGGAGAGCTGGCCAGCGATACGAGTGGCGACTTCGCTGATCCGCCCAAAGCGACCGATGGCGTTGTACCGTGCGGAGATGTCCGGCCATCCCAGGTGAAACACATAAAACTCGTCGAGACGTCCGGCGCGCTTGCACTCCACGTACATGCGTTTGAGCAGGTCTGCATCGCCTTTCGGGTCGAAGACAATCACGACCTCGTGGTCGGGCTGTTCCTCTGCCCTCCGGCGCCGGCTCCAGCGATGGGAGGTTTGGCTCCGGCGTCCCATACGAACGCGCGGCCCGCGTCGATGCGTTCGGCGAATGTCCTGGGTGATGAAGACTTCCGCCAGGCGAGTCTTGCCTACCCGCGTGGTCCCCAGCACCAATGTGTGGCCCACGCGCTCACCCAGAGGGAGGCTGGCGTTCTGCTCATCAGGCTCGATTCCATGCAATCTGGGTAGGCCACCCACTGGTGGCAGGGGCCTGGCGGGGTTCCAGTTGGAGTCCCAGCCAGTGAGTTTCGTGATTAGCTTCAGTGGGAAGGGGGCAAACTCCAGACGCTCCTCCAGCCAGCGCGCCCGTATATAAAGATTCGTCGGTTCGACGTAGCCAGCGAACTGGGGGAGGTAGGTGTCGGCCAGACGCTGCGTGTGCTTCTGGGTCCACCGGAATCCCCGACCGATGAACAGGCGCTCGTTGCTGATCGGCATTTCAGCGCTGGTCATGGTGTAGTGGGGAAGCCGCCTCAGGTTCGCCTGGTAGCGTAGGACCCTCCGCGCCTGCAGTAGCCGAATGGTGCCCAGGTAGATAAAGCCCAGTGCAGCGACAATTCCGAACAGTGGCGTCAGGGCGAAAGCCCATGGTGTGCCGACGCAAAGCGCGGCCGCAACATAGCAGACCGCAGTGGTGAACAGCTCCACCGGAGGGCGCAGCAGAGATTCAAGAGTGTACGTTGCCATGTCAGGTCCTAGCGGTGTAGGTCAATGCATCGACTTCATCGCGCGCTGCCTCGACCTGCTCCGGAGCAAGTCGTTCGGCCAGGCGCTGGGCGAAGGCCTGCTCATTGATCTCTGAAATCCCCGTCAATCGCCCACCATATAGCTCGCTCACGTGGCGGACCTGTTCGATCATTTGCTCCCGGCCGGGGCGGTGTAGGGGATGGCTGATGATCAACGTGAACACCGGCGATACAGGTCGTGATGGGCGCATGCAGGTTCTCATTGCTGAAGGATTGTGGCTGTGATCAGCACCGGGTAATGCTGCAGCCCCAGGCGACCAGCAATGTCGCTGGCAGGAACAGGCATCACCTGCAGACCAGAAGCCCAGCGGCGGATCTCTTGCAGTCGCGCAGCGTTGCTGACATTCACAGCCAGTCCCACGGCCTGCAGGCCTTGCAGTTGTGGCAGTTTCTGCTTTATCCAGGCCTGAGAAGTAGGGTCATCCCCGACGATGAACATCGGCTGCAAGCCCGCTGCATTGATCGCTCGCCCCTGTACAGGGCCTGGGCTGAGCTCAGGCGTGGTCACCGGAAAAGCCCCACCGGCTCGAACGCCGGTAACAACCGGGGGAGAGGCCGCGGGTTCCGGCTCGATGTCCTGGTAGTAGGGCAGTGCGGATGATCCACCGCGGTCCTCAACTACTGTGAGCATCGCGTGTTGGTCAGCGTTTACTGGCAGGGCCAGGCTGACCACGATCGTAGAGGCGAGGGCTTGGACGACGTGGACCTGCCAGGTTTGGCGAATTGTCATGGGTTTCGTACCTCGAAATTGATGCCGGTGACACGACTGAGGTGTTTCGCAAAGTAGCTGCGGTACTTGGCCGCTGGCGCGCCGCCGGCAGGACGGTGATATCGCCCTGCAGCATCGATCCAGTTTCCGCCCTTGGCCTTTTGCTCAGCCAGGATCTGTGCGGTCACCGCCAAGTTCTTGTAAGGGTCCAGGCCCTCGCAGGGGGAGCTATAGCGATGGCCATTCGAGCGGATGTTCGTCTGCCCCAGCCCCACGTCTACACGGGCGGGTCCAGCAGTCGCGATTGCGATCCCCAGAGCTCGGCAGGCGTCTGCGCGGGTAGCGAACCGATAGCCGGTACCGGCGACATTTAAGGTCCATGGCCAGGGTACAAGTTGCCCGCGAAGTCGCGTTCCGCTCTCCTGAAGAGCCACCGAATAAAGCACGACGGGCGGAACCCCGTGCCTGATGGCGATCGCTTTATAGGCTGGTGGTGGGTCTTCTACGCTCCACGCGTTGCCGGCGAGCAGCAGCACCGGCAGAAGGCAGAGACGCCACGAAATCATTGACGTCGCCATGACCCATTCACCTGCGTCACAGTCGCTGGCAGCGAGCCGCCGAGGCCGAGGCGAACCCAACGGCCCTGGTCGTGATTGAGTGTGATCTGTCGACTCTTAACGCTGGACGGGTCAACCCCCGCAAGAATTGCCCAGCGACGGATCCGCTCATCGTCGTTCTGGCTGCCGACGAAATACAGGTCAAAGGGAGTTTGTGACGTCTGTAGGCGCTTGACCTGGTCGATGCAAGGCAGGCAATCGTCCTTGACGAAGAGCGCAATACGACCGTTGCCTTCCAGAGCTGGGCCGCTCCCGGAGGACCCTGTTTGGGACATTGGTGAGGAAGAAATCTCGATAGCTTTGATACCCGGGAACAGGCGCTGGTACGCCTCGTCGTAGGCTCGCTGGTAGGCGAGCTCCCTTTCGACTCGCTGACGTTCTGCCTGGACCTGCAACTCGGCAAACCGGCGTCGCTCGCTGTCCGACCGGGCTTCGATTCCGAGCGCCGTGAGTGGATCAAGCCCCGGGGAATACACCCCTCGGGGCCCCTGCATCACTTCCTGATATCGTTCGTACTCCTTGGATGTCAGGCCCCACTCCTGCGCGGCTTTATCATGAGGCTTGTTCTGCGACAGGGGGCTTTCGCTAGTGAGCTGTTGAACACTGGAGGTGGCCCCTCCTGCTGCGGAAGGAAACGACGTGGCCCCAATACCCGTTGCTGTAAATGCGCAGGCACAGGCGATGGCTCGAACGATCGGTAGATTCATGATGTTGTTCTCATGGCTGGATGCTGAGGGTTCGGGTTGTGCCGCCGGTGTCAAAGGTTGCGGTTCGTTCATCTACAGCCTTGAGCCGCCAGGAGCTGCCGCTGACCACTTCACCTGGGCGAATCAGGTAGATCTGGCTCAGTCGCGTGCTACCGGTGGGAGCAACAGACAGGAATCGCTCGCCGCCTCTGTATTCGAGGCCGACCATCTGAAATGGCGGATGCTCTTGCGGGATGGGCGGGGCTTTAACCGGTACGGGCTTCGGCTTCGGTTTGGAAGGGGAGGCTTTGGGGGCTGGTGCACTCGCCTGAGCCTTGCTCATTTTCTGCAGCTTGCCGTCAAGCGACTCAAGGTCGGCCTTCAGTACCAAGAGATCGCCAGCGGACGCGGAGGAGCGGGTGACTTCGGTTGCAGCTTCTTGGGCCTGCTTTGCCGTGGCTTGCACAACATCGATGCGGCTTGAGATCACTTGCTGGCTGGCACGGAAGTCTTCCATCGTGACGAGAGGCTTACCTGACACAGTGTCGAGTCGATCGTCGATCGCGCTCACCCTGCTCTGGAGTGCGTCGATGGAAATTTTCTCTGCTGCTCCATTCACAGCGCGAGACAGAGTCGACAGCTGGTACTGCTGGAATGCGATGATGGCGCCCAGGATGAACAGTCCCGCAGCAATGGGCAGATGTTTTTGGATCGGCAGTTTCATGGGGGTCCTCTCGAAGCCGAGTACACCCTCGCGCAACCATGATTCTGTTTCAGCAGAAAATACTTAGCCCGCCGGCGCGGAATTTATTGATCGACACCGAGGGGCGCCAGCCATTTACTGGCGAGCGCTGCGACCCAATTGTTTTCAATCACGTATGGCGCTTCGCGTAGGCATCAGCCATTCAGTCCTTGATCAACTCGCTCTTGATCGGGATCAATAACCGGTACCAACTCTTTTGCTTTCGCGATCAGAAAATCTATCTCTTCCTTCGTTTGGGCTTCAAACTCGTTGTCACCAACCTTCAAACGAAGCTTTCGACCGGTTTTCCGGCTTATCCATACAGCAATTAGAGTGGTGACTACAGGCCCAACGGCTTGGGCCACAGAGACTATAAACTCACCTGTAAGTCCACCTGATGCGCTTGGGCTGTCGAACACTGCGAAGCTGGGACTAATCTGAATTCCTGCCCCTTCCGCCTGCTGCTTGAGTTCGCGCAGCTCAGCCTGATAGTCGACTCCAAAAGCCGCAGCATCGTCAGGCGCTCGCATTAGTCGAAATGAAACGCTCGATTCTGATGTCACAATTGGCTCCTTGATAAAAATGGTGATATTCCTTTGGGCTTGATCCAGCTTCGATCCGCTGCCGCTTCGCTCATTGCTCCACGCCTTAACGTATCTAATTAATACGACTGAAATCTTCAGTGGGATCAGAGCAGCCCAGAAGCGCGATAACCAGCATAAGGCCCACCAAAATATGCTTCATGTCGAGATTCCGTTCTATCGCTGCATAGCCAAAATCTGAGCCTTTCGCTCCCCTGTGATTTCTCGGGTGTTAATCAGGCCGCTGGTGACCTCGCTGTCCATCGTGTGGCCACAGTTAGGACAGTTGATGTATTCACGATCCTTCCCGCCAGGGAACCCACCGCTGTGATGAATTGCTTCAAAAACCGTCGGACACTTTGGGCAGATATAAAAGTCCTTCATGGATCTTCTCCCTAGATTCAGTTGTGTTTGCCGAGGCCGATCAGGTTCACGCCCGCTCAGGGTATCTTAGTGCAGCCTACATTAGGCTTCTAGAAATCAGCGACCTGCCCGACCGTCACTTCGCCGTTGCACTTCATCGAGATCAATGTAGCCACGAATTCATTCGGTTTAGAAATGAGCGACGACCGGACTGCGTTGATCTTTTTTGGAAATTGAGCTGGCTCACCAGACGTCCTAAAATATTCCGATGCTGCCTCCATGCCGTGAGAAAAATGTTTTTTTGCGTCGTCATATAGCGCAAAACGTTCTGATGCAGCAACACACATCGCTTCTCTCAGCATACGCTCCTGCGGACTTGAATCATGAACTTTGTCCCCACCACAAGCCGATAGTAATATCGTCGCAATGATCGGTACTGAAAGTCGTGCGTAGATCATCATAATTTTCCACGACTATTCTACGTAGGAGCGCTGCGCCGCCCATTCAACAATCTCGCGAAGTTCCGGAACTTGTGCAGAGTTCAGCAAATCAGCAGCTTTGAGTGCGTTTATGTAGCCGTTACATACGCCAATCCAATGTGTGCGGACTTTCATCTCGTCACTTATTTTATGAATATTTACAAGGTAGCCACCAAATTGTTCGACCATAAGTGACGAAGGAAACAATGCAGGCAATTTGGCCAGGTCTTCTTCCAGCGTGAAAGGTGGCAAAGGTGGTTTGGTCATATTCATTTCTCCTGCTTGATCTGATAGAGCGGAAATTGTCCGAGTCTTACGAGTGTAGCTCGTAATAACGGGCTTGTTGGATACCGCTTACATTGTTGGCAAAGCCAAATAGGCGCGGCTCGTAACCGAGATGCTCGCCAGAGGCTTGTAGCAGGCCAAAACCCTCAGTAGTGCTCGCACCAACCTAAAAATGCTTCATCATTATCCAAGAAGATGAAAGGCTTTCTAGGTCCGGCTTGATACTCGTTAATCGTCAGGGCGTAGATGTTTGAACTTGCTCCTGAACCTTGGTCTATCCGCATGGTTGTAACCACTTTGAAGCTCGTTTCCAGCGAACCATGATCGATAACTTGTGGATCGGTCACGTACGAATTTTTTATGGCCCCGACCATTAGGCCTGTTTGTCGATCTACGGAAAACTGTTTACCGATGTACACCTGGTTAGATTTCTCCTCAGATGCAGCCACTACCCTTTCAATAGTGCATCGGTAATCAGCCGCAGCCGAAACGTTCGTGACGCCAATCAGTGCAACCAATGCCGCAGTACACGACCTCATGTGATTTTCCCTCAACTTGACGCGGCGGTGGGATGGCCAAGATCACGCAGCCCTGACAAAACCGCGAGAGGTTCTGCACCGGCCAAAATCTGGTCGGTAAAGGACTGAAGCAACTCGTTTTCTTCAAGATTACGCCAGTCGTCACCTGTCAGGATTTGACTGTACAACTTCATACCGTCCGCCTCGGTCATCACGTAAACGTGAGAGGTGGGTGAATGGCATTCCCGTGGATACCAGTCACCGTAGCTTTCAGCACAGTCAGCACCTTCTTCCTGTTCAACCCAGAAGGAGCATTCGGCGTTGCTATCAGTGATGATTAGAAAATCGACGGACACCTTTTTGAATTGTTGAGGCATGAGCTTTTCCTTCAACACTCTACGAGTCTGGTAAATGCCAGAGCCGGTTCACCAGAGACGCTATCCACAATCGAGACTGGAGCTTTAGATAGCGACCGTGATGCAACCCCAATAGAAGCCAGGTTGAACGTACCTACCACCGCCTGAACGTAGAACTTTTCTACACCGTGCAGTGCAAGGCCCTTGCTGAGTTCGCCTAATCCTTGCTCCAGTATCTCTATTGCCCAACCTCTACCCCGGTACGTCTCTGGAACAGCGTAGCCAACCTGAAAGCAACCAATCCCATCGATCTTGTCCATACTCACGAACATTGCCATGGCTTTCACCCGGCCCTGTTCTATCCGGGCATAGGTGTACCTGACACGTCCGTTTTTCTCATCAAGCACAACCCGAACTGAAGGATATGTTTCGGTGGGATGGGTGGGCATGCCTTTACGAATTTCTGCTTGAAGGCTTACGAGTGCTTGAATTGGATCAGTCATTGCCATGCTGGGCTTCCTTGGTGTTCGCGACAGTCGGCAGCCGACTCAAGAGTTCTCGTGCGCTGCCTGTTTCGCTTTGTCGGCTCGGTCTAGCAACTTGCCACTTACCCAGAACGCGGCAACAGATAAAAGCAGCGTGATAATCCCGGCCAAAAAATTATTTCCAGGGCCCAGGAATGCTGGCTAGCGGAAAGAGTTACCGATATCACTATGCCAGTGCAAGCTCGAAAGCACGACGGATAACCTCGATGTCAACAGTTAGATACGGCTTGCTGTGATCGAGGCATGCGTGACCGAGGATGGTCTGAACCGTCTCTACCTCGCCGGTCGCAGCAAGCACCTTTGCCGCCAGAGATCGCCTATCACTGTGTGACGAACCCTGCATGATACCGGCCTGCCGGTAGAACCGACTGATCTTCTGCTGGAGCGAATCACAGGCACGGTAAGCCTCCGAACCGCTGTCCAATTGGCGATGTTTCAACGCACGTTCAAACGCTTGGCCCTTATGTGGTAACCAGCTTTGAACTTGGACGCAGGCCCCAATACTCATCAGCGCCGGACAGGCCCGACTGGCGTTGCAAGCGAACCGCGATCCAGCCGTCCAGGGCGGCAAGCCATCGCGCATGTGCCAGGTATACACTGGGGGCCACCCACGGGTTAGCTAGCGGCCATGGACATCTCGAATCGTATTGTTTTCCTTAGATAAATGGCCAATGCTGCATGTCCATATGTGCGAAACTTTTTTCGAGAACAACACCAAAATATGTCAGTACCAACCTGATTTTATCGCTATTCGTTACTCTGGTTCTTGGCTAAAAAACGCACCTTTTTTTTGCGCTGGCTGAAAAAAACATCTTCCAATGGATTCTCTAGATTGCACGCCTGCGGTATCGTTGATCAACTGAGTGACTCATTGTAAAAAAATCCTAAGGATTGGAGTTTAAATGTATATACAGCGCGTACAAGTCGACGAGGGTTTTCTCGATGGGTTGGATATCGCCTTTACTTCGGGATTGAATGCAATAATAGGTTCGCGTGGAACTGGTAAAACATCACTAATCGAATTAATAAGATTTTGCTTAGATGTGGCCAGTACGACGACTGAAACTACCCGGCGCAGCAAGGATCATGCTCTATCTATACTTGGTTCAGGCCAGGTTACGGTAACATTAGTTGATAACGATAAAACAATTTTGGTTAGTCGAACAGCTACTGACGAGGTCCCTAGAGCTACGTCTGTATATCAGAAACCTGTGATATTTTCTCAAACTGAAATCGAAACCGTAGGGCTGGAGGCAGCAGGGCGACTCAGGCTTTTAGACGGATTTGTAAGAGCTAAGCAAGATTCAGATGTAGTAGAAAGAGATGTCATTGCAGAGTGCAGGAGCTTGACGCGACAGATAGAATCTTGTCGGAAGGAAATAGATGACTTAGAGCAAGCTCAGAAGGCACTTCCAGATCTGCAAGTAGAGTTGACTAAAACAGCTCAAGCAGAGCAAGAGGTCTCGAAAACCTCTTTAGATTTGCAGGCAAAAACACAACTTCTAAGCCAGCGGTCTAATGAGATATCTGGGATAAGTGTAATACTTCAACATGTTAGTCGGCTTAAAGATAGTGTTGCAGGTTGGAGTCATGAGGTAAAAAAGGGAGTCGATTTTGGTTTGCCTTCTGATGTCGATGCCGATCTTGCAGCGAAGGTTACGACAAACATCCTTGACATAAATATGCGGATAAGAGGGGTAAAAGAACGCCTGGGTAGTGAGCTAACTGAAGTTATAAGCATATATCACGAACTGGATAAGATTGTAAAAAAATGCACTGCTGATAAAGTTATACAAGAGGATATAGCAAGGCAGCTCAGGGTAGAAGTAGACGGGATTCAAGCTGGGTCAGGAGCAGTGCTAAGAAAAGGGCAAGAGCTTAGAGAGCAAATTGCTAAGCTGGATTCCATCACAGCGTATTTAGGCCAGAGAAAAATATTCATACAGGGTTTGATTGATAAACGAGCTGCTGCATTAGATCAGCTAGATGAAATACGTACCTCGCGATACAAAGCAAGATATGAAGCGTCCGATGCTTTAAATAAACTAGTTGGACCAAGCATACGCGTTTCTGTGTTCAGGAACGGACAAGTAAAAAAATTTGCTGCTTCAATTTCTGAGTCTTTAAGAGGGAGTGGACTGCGGTATGCCGAGGTGGCCGAATCATTAGCAAATAATTTGAGCCCTAGAGCACTTTTAGAGGCAGTAGATGATTTTGATGCGAATACTATAGCAGATGCAGCAAATATTACGGCGGATAGAGCTTCCCGGCTCTTGTCACATCTCAAGGGGTGTGATTTAGGAGAGATTTGTACCATTAATATAGAAGATGAAGTTTCTCTGCAACTTCTTGATGGTACAGACTATAAAGATATATCCGATCTTTCAACCGGGCAGCGATGCACCGTGGTCTTACCACTGATTTTGTCTCATATGAACCGGATGTTGATAGTCGATCAGCCGGAGGATCATATCGACAATGCATTTATCGCTAAAACCTTAATCAAGGTAATAGTTTCGCGGGGCGGACAAGGACAGATAATTTTCTCAACACATAATCCTAATATTCCAGTGCTCGGAAATGCCGACATGGTGCTACATCTTGGCTCGGACGGCCGTCGCGGGTTCAGAATTTCTTCTGGTCCTCTTCATGAGCGGGAAATTGTTTCGGCAATAAGTACCGTTATGGAAGGTGGCGCGGAAGCTTTTTCAAAACGTGCAACTTTCTATAGTGGTAATTCCTAATATGAGCCGAGAAGAGGCTATCCAGGCGCTGACTACCGGTAACTCGCACGTTAGGTTTCGCGCTTTGCGGGCTTTAGAGCAGGTGGCTCTACCGTCGGATATAGCTTTTTTACTTAGACTTCAGACGACTGAAACTGACTTATACGTTAAAAAGCGTATTGATAAAATAGTATCTGGCCTTCACGTCCAGTTACCAGCGAAGCCGGTAGTGGATGATGATGTTGTCACCGCAGACGTTAGGGAACGCATTAGGGCTGATGCGATAGAATGGGTTGCTGGCCTTCTTTTGCATGAAATTGGTTCAAAACTAGGCCTTCTTGCAAGTGAAGTGTCCCATGATATACCAGACTATGAAAACTCTAACTCTAAACGTAGAGTGGAACAGCTGCAAGATACATTTGATGGTATTGAAGAACTAAAAAAGGCAACCTCATCGCCTAAGCCGGTAGAAATGGATCTTGCATCATTTATCCGAGATTTAGTCGAGCTTGAGCGAGTTGGACGTGATGTTGAGGCCTCCTATGTAGGTTCAAAACCACTGGTAATATTTTGTGATAGAGGTCTATTGGCGTTGGCTCTTTGCAACGGCATAAAAAATGCTGTAGAGGCTGCTATCTCCGTCCGTTCTGTAAACCGGGAGCCGATGATTATTGTAAGCTGGGGGCAAACCGACGTCGACAATTGGATCACAATAATCGACAACGGCCCGGGCCTGCCAAGTAATTCATCAAGATCATTTGTTCTCGGTGAATCTACGAAATCGGGCCACCTTGGCTTCGGATTGGGTATTGCACGACAAGCGATTGAAACACTGCATGGCTCCGTCGAACTCAGGAACTCGGGAGCAGATGGAGCTGCATATGAGCTAAGATGGAGCTTAATGAATTGAATATTCTTATAATCGAAGATGAACCGGATTTTGTTGAAGAAATTAAGAGGCGTGTTTCCTCGCTATGTCGTGAACCAGTTTTTACCGTCGCTGCTTATGCCGAGGTCGCGGCAGAATTTTTGGCTAATGACTTCTTTGATCTGATTTTTTTAGATTTAAAGTTGCCTACTGCGAACCAATCCATGGACAGTGATCCTCAGCATGGCAGAGACTTGTTAGACTTGGCGAGAGCAGTTGCTCCTGGTACTCCTGTATTCATGCTGACAGGGTCCTCTGCAGAGCAATTTTTACCTGAGATGATGGCCCTGAACCATCAAGTCGATATATGGGGGCAGGGTAAAACGCTCTCATTAATTGGGTTTCAACCAAAGCACCGAGTGAATAATCTAGATGCGCTAATTCATCCCTATATTATGGCGTGCGATGCCGTATGCGACGTTGAGATTAATTCGTCGACCGAATTAGATCTACGTGTAGCACGCTTAGTGCGAATTTTCACCGCGTCTGTTGGTGGAGTGTTTTGTGATGTCCTACGGCTAGGTGGCGGTTTATCCGGTGCATTAGTTCTAAAACTTCTTGTCAGGGATGGTAGTGGAGTTAAAATTCACGATTCGATCGCAAAGATTGGCTCGCCCGATCACATCCAAGATGAGGTCGAGCGGCATGATAAATATATCTTGAGATTAGAGCCTAGCGCTACACCTAGAAAAGTAGCTGTCTTGAACCATGGTGCTAAAGATACGTCAGGGGTTTTTTACAGCCTAGCTTCAGCTTCAGAGTTCACTGGCTTTTCGATTGTCGAAAAAGGCGCTGGCGAAGTAATAAAAGCAGTCATGGGATGCGTTCAGCGTTGGACAGATGCGGCAACGCAAAAACGAGTTTCAATTCAAAGTATAAGACGTAGCTTTATCAGTGATGAGAAGTTTGGAGAAAATCGACATCTGGTTTCGCACGAATGGGTGGAAAGGTTTGAGCAGAATCCCGTTCTCGTTAAATGGGGGTGTGTACATGGTGATTTGCATGGGATGAATGTTCTTCTTTCCGATGCTTTGGTCCCAGTTCTAATTGATTATGGCGATGTTGAAGAAGGTGCCCTCAGTAGAGACCCTATTACATTCGAGCTAAGCACATTTTTCCATCCGGATGGTCCATTTAAAAATAGTGAATGGCCGAATGAGAGGGAGGCGTTGCTATGGGGGGATGCGGAATTTGCTAATCTTAATTGTCCCGCTGAAGAGTTTTTTAACGGTTGCAGAGAGTGGGCGGAAACCGTAGCTGCGGGCAAACGGGAGCGAGCAGCAGTCGCATATGGGTATTTAGTTCGCCAGCTAAAATATCCCGGTTGTAATGTATTGCGCGTCAATCAGTTATTAGCGGGAGTTAAACGGCTCTACGACTCGGCTTAATTAGCCTTTCCATAAAAAATGAGTGGCGCCTCAGATAGTGAAGTTATTAGGCGTCACACAATATTTCGCGATGTAGTATCTATTTTTATGAGCGTGCTGAGCTTCTACACCATATTTGTAGATGTAGTCGCTAGACACCGGCTGTAGGGTTACTCCCTCAGGATCCTGACGTTTCAATTGGCGTTTACCAGTCCATAACTGGTCAAGCCTGGTGTATAGCTTGGACTCATCAACTCCCGACGCATCGCCCAGGCCAGCACAGCGGCGGCGCGCAGCGTGCCGCGTCCCCATCGGTTGTAGATCTCATCGAGGACACTCATCATCTTGTCCGCGAGCGCTGGCCGTGTGTGTGCAAAAAGATCGCCGGCAGCGGCATAAAAAGGCCACCCGAAGGTGGCCTTGAGGTCATGCAGCGATTAATTGTCTAGCAAGTGCCATCTCCACCGAGTCTCCATCCTGATTCAGCGAATCGAGGCCAGACTCCGGTACGTCTCCCGACGTGCTCTGGGCCACCGCGATCTTCTTGGCCATCAACTGCAAGCATGTAATCTGCGAGCTTTGCGCATAGCCAAAAAACACCACCCGCACTGGATGTTTCTGTCCGATTCTCCACGACCGTCGCGCTGCCTGCTGTAGGGTATAGACGTTATAACCCGTTTGCATGAACGCGATGGTCGGGAAGTCGAGCAGATCCAGTCCGGTTTTTACCAGCTCCGGGTTGGTGATCAGCACGTCGATGCCGCGATCAACCTGGTCGAGGATCCAGTCTTCACGTCTGGCCGTGTCGACCGAGGCTCGAAGGACCGCCACTTTTAAGCCCGCCTGTTCCAACAGCCGCTTGAGTCTGCCGGTGGTGTCTCGCGTACCTGTGTAGACGGAGTAAACCAAAACCTTTCGATTTTTGGCTTTCTCCGACAAACACAGGTCCAACAGCGCCTTCTCCTTTGGCATCAATTCCTCGTCTGTAAAAATTGAAGGAACAAATGCCAGTGTTTCCTTGGAGCGGGGGTGTTTTACCACCTCCGGTCGGAAACAGCAGTCAGGCCATGCCAGCAGCACGTTGAGTACCACCCCCAACAGCGTGGTATCGCGGCGAGCAAGTGCTTGGCGAAGCTCAGCAGCCAATGTTCCAGCTAACTTCTGGTAGGCAGATGCCTGGTCCAATGCCATGGGCACGTCGGCCAGCTCCTCCTGATAGTCGGGCAGGATGTTTCCACCGATGTCTTTGAGTTTCAGAAAGACTGTGAACGGCAATACGAAACGATGAATTCCTTTCGGGCCGAAACCCGGGGCTTTCACCGTGCGGACTGAGAGTTTTTTTCCCTTGGCGGTTTTGTGCGACTGGTTGTCCCGCTCGTTGTAAATATCCTTCAGCACGCCATGGTCGCGCATGAACGACATAGCGGCAGGAGCCATGCTGCCGCGTGAGTTCGGTCGGTAACCGTCCTCAATCATGCGGCGAGTGAGGATACGGAACAGGAGGTAGAACAGATCATCGGCATAGCCCCCCATGAGTGTGCCCGTCAGCAGCACGGTTCTACGTGACTTTGCTGCCAGTACCCCCATGGCTTGACCCTGGGCAGAGCCGCTGTTCTTGTACTCGTGCCCTTCGTCCACCACCAGCAGGTCAAAATATCCATCAGGCAAGTAG
>NZ_AOHM01000040.1:0-30540 GCF_000510895.2 Pseudomonas sp. FH1 | reverse complement strand
GGGGTATAGCGCAGTCCGGTAGCGCGCCTGCTTTGGGAGCAGGATGTCAGGAGTTCGAATCCCCTTACCCCGACCATTATTCAAGAAAAAAGGCGCCTTTATGGCGCCTTTTTTCGTTTGTGGATCAGATAGATACCTCGAATCTGCTAACTCGGTTGATTTTGTCCGCTAATTATTTGACAGGCACGCGAAAGCCTCTGGTTATCCAGAGCTCGCTACTGCGGTGCGGCTTGACCTAGGTGTCGTGCTACGGAGACGCCCGGGAGAACGATGTGCTTCCCATCGATCGCTCAGATTGGGTGCGTTTCCGGAATGTGCCGACGCCTAGCCCGCTTGCCATTAGCGTTAACAACAGATTCTGATCTATCTGATCTATCTGATCTGATGGCGAATCTGTGGCAGATTCCATTGAGCCGCTATGTAGTTGTGCCGATGCGAACTCAAGAGCCTTCCTAAGCGCACTTGGGCCACTCGATCTGCTAGGTCTATCAATTATGACCTCTTCGATAGCCGCCTGTTGTTGTGGAGGCTGCAACGTTGTGGGCTTTGGATCGGCATTTTTTCGCGAAGGCAATCTTATTTGAGCGAAAGGGGCTGTAATGGCTGAAGTCGGTGGTGTACCGCTTGAATCAACCCTTCTAACTCGGCTTAAAGCACCCTGAGCCAGACTTCTCTCGTGCAGAACAGCACGCATGTGGTCGTAGTCGACTTCGATGTAGTTCATCGTCGTTGCAATATTTGAGTGGTTCAGCAGACTTTTGGTGAGATGAATGTTCCGCTCTGGTTGTTTCATCAAGTCCGTGGCGAGGGTGTGCCTAAAGCGGTGAGGGGTCATCCGCACGCCGATTTTATCGGTGAGCTTGCGGTAGATCGACTCAACCTGATCGATGTTCATTTCCTTACCGTGATAGTGCCTCGAAAATCGGTTGACGTTAAACAGCTGATCGTCCGGTGAAAAACCTATCTTCTCCGCTTCTCCCAGGATTCTGCAAAGGTGTGGAGCAAGTCCCTCCATGATGGGTAGGAAAAACTCGCGATGGGTTTTCTCTGTTTCACCGCGAACTAGGATCATCTTGTTGTCCCAGTCGATATCCTTGTAGCGAAGGCATAGCAGGGCATTTAATCGAATACCGGTGTAATAAAACATCTCGAAAACGGTTAGCCAGAACCAAGCTGGTGTTATCTGGGTACGCTCTTGAGTACAGCGCTCTTGCCCAACAAGAGATGTGAGCCAGTTGCGAGCTCGTTGTATTGCTTCTCCATTGATTGTCTTACTGGCTCGCTTGGGTGGAATAACGCTTGTTTTTCTGAATGGATTGATCGTGGTGTGGGTCATCAGGCCGTGCTCAATTGCATAGCCCCAAACAGTACGCAGATGATTCGAATAGGTGTTCCAGCTTCGTTTGGATAATCCATTCTCAAGAATCTTCTTTCTCCATGCCAGTACCGCGCGATGATCAATCTCCTCAATCGGAGTTGTTCGGAAGTGTTTAAGTAATGCTTTGGTCGATGCACGATAGATCTTCGCACTAGCATCGCGAAGGTCGTGAGCAAATATGTACTCCTCCGTTAACTTTAAAGGCGTGGTCATTCTGGCGATTCCAACATGTCTAATTTCAGAGACAAGCTTAAGTTGTCGAAGGGGACTTCAGAGAAAATCGTAAGCGGGTCAATAAGTAAGTACCCCTTGAGCTGCTTGGATTTTCGAGGCCCTACAACATTGCATGTCCAGATATTCAGGTGTTTTTCAGTTTTTTTATGGAGTTTCAGCTTCTCAAAACTCCGCTGAACCATCTGCCAAGCATTTACCTGCTGTGCTTTCGCCTGCAGTTCAATGTGAGGGAACTCCAGGACATAACGCTTGAATATTCCAGGCGTTACCAGCATGGCAGTCCCCGCCACCGTATGAACCTGTGCTTTGGCGTCATTTATGATGATGCTTCGGGATGCGATGCCTTTTTTAAGCCATTCAACAAATCCCTTACCGAAATCGGTGTTATTCCTTGGCATCGATGTTACTTCTATTGGAGTTGCGAGTGGCGAGACCCATTCATTGGTGCTGATGCAAGGCTGAGAATCATCCAATTGAAGGGGGGCGGTGTGTGCCGCTGAGACATTATGGTTATCATTGTTTGCTGGTGGCTCTTTGATATTACCAAGGAGGGCCAGTAGTTCGTCAAATTCAGCTGGATCGCTGGGAGAAGGCTGCGGGAGGTCAAATGTTATTGTTTCTGCCGGTGCTGAATCTGTATGCGCCCCGTTAAATTCATTGTCCTGGGGCAAGGTCTCTGGTCGCTTAGAGATGCTGCTTTCTGCCGAAGACTCTTCTACCGAATTGCCCGCTTCTACCTCAAGGGTGCCCGCGTATGCAGTTGGCCGATCGGTGGGGTCATTCCAGATCAGTGCCGGCGAAAGCTTCAACAGAGTGAAGGTGTTTCGCCAGCCGCGACCATTGTCGATCGTGGCCCTCCAGATCGCCTTGTCCTGGGTATTGGTCTGGATAACCCCCTGATCCTGCAGCATGTTGAAGAAGGGCGCATTCGAGCTGGGCACGCCCTCAACGCCCTGAGTCAGCAAGTAGGCCCGCAATTGATCTGCAATAGGTTTGCTAACCAGCCAAAGAGCATCCTGTGTCAGCCATCCATCTGACGGACCATCGGGTTGATTCAATTTGAATGTATCCCGGACCAAGTAGCGCAACCCTTCTGCCAATTGCCGCTGCAAAGACTGCTTGGGCGCGGACAATGCGCGGGATGGGTTTCCGCCCAGTTCCTGGGCTACGGACGCCTGGTCGGCCTTGACTACTATCTCTCCCAGAATTCCTGCGTGTTCGTATTGACCGGCCAATACAAAGACTAACTGCGACCACACTTCTGGGAAGTCACTGAGCCAGTCCAGAATCTCCGGGGAGAGGATCTGGGCGTAGATCAGTGCAGCTGCGGCCCCATGTAGTTGGTAGCTGCGTCCTTTCACGTAACGAAAGCGGTAAGGACGGTTGATTGGACCATGCCATGGGTGCCAGGTCTTACCTCCCTCCAGTTCGATATGCACGTCGACGGCAATCTTTCCAAGGTCATGTATCAGAGCGCCATAAGCTGCTGCGGCAGTCCACGCTTCAGCCTGTGCTGATTGAGATTCCGGTGGTGCGCCTATAGGGAGTAGATATGTCTGTCGGATCTTCAATGCATAGGCGACGATTTCAAGCCCGTGATCCAGCATGCCGCCAGGGTGTGCATGGTGGTGGTTTTGCGAAGCAGGGAGCTGCTGGACCAACTCCGCGTAGCGCTCAAGTGGAAGCCGATAGAGTTCTGCAAACTGAGAGCGGGATAACGATGCGCGTTGCCAAATGTTCTCCAGAAGTTTTTGTCGGCGCGGAGTTGCGAGCAAGTCCTGTGCCTGGGCTGGTTTCAGGTAGCCTTTCGCAGAAGAGGCGGCAGCAGGTAGCTTTTTGCTGCGGCGGAAGATTGAGAACATCGTCGGCTCCATTAATGAATCATGGGGCAGGCTTTTCTCCTATCAACGGGGGGGCGAGCAAGAGGAAAGGTTTACTGGTGGTCTCAGGTATTTCTTTTGGCGAAAAGCCATCTTTCTATGGTGGTGACGGAGAAAGGAATGCAAAATAATCGTCGTTTCGGTTTAAGGGCACGGTGCCGCAGATCGACCCGGTGAGGAAAAAATGATGGTTTCACTTCGCTACGCTACGAAATCAACCTCAGATAATGTTTGGGCACTTTGTGATTTGATACGTGACAATAAGTGTGATGAGATCATTCTTTTTGCGAGCGTAGAAAATGATCTTGACGATGATGAAGCAAGGTATAATAACAACCTTCCTCTGGTTGTCGCTTTAGCTAAATATATTATTCCTCACGTTGATAGCGTGTTTGTCGTTTTCGATGGGGTATTTTTAACCGCCGCGCGTTACCCTCGTTACGGCGAAGTACGTGACTTACTGGATGTTGCCGTTGCGTCAGACAAGGTTTATTACTCCGGGCGGAGAGCTCCACTTACTAGCGAAATGACGCCTGACGAGGCGGTTTCAACTCTTATTGGGCTAGGTCCTATCCAACCTTTGACGGTTGATTCCAGAGCTAATTACTTTTCTTTGCTCAGCAGTTTTACAGAAGAAGAGTTAGTTGAAATTTATATCCCGCGAGAGATTCCTTAAGATTGGTCCTTTTACCCGCTAAAAGCGGCCCTTTCGGGTAGGGCTTTTACCCTTGTGAACCATTCCATTCGCTTCTACAAAACCTTTTACCCTTTGGGCCATTTTTGCAGTGAAAACGGGCGGGCGTTTGGTGCCGAGTGTAACGGCCGTTTGTCTCCTGATCTTGCGGCAGAGAAAAATCGGTATTATAAGTAATGTCAAATCGCCTCTAGAATGGGCATGAAGGAGACGCGCCATGACCACACAGACATCCCAGGGAGTAGCAAGTCGTTTGGGCTATGGCCTGGGCCAGGTTGTGCGCCTCGTTTGGTGCAGTCATAACCGCACAATGCGCTGGGTTAAGCGTCTGGCTCTGATCGCATTGGCCGTGTTTTTTTGGACATGGCTGGCTAACGCCTTCATTGCAGTCTTGACTATTGGTATTATTTTTCTGGCCCTGATGAAGGGTGCAATTTCCCCACGTCATGAGGGAGGTCGGAAAGAGGGATTTGCAGTCGGCTGGCGAGATGGTCCCGATGGGTGGGGTTATTATGACATGTACGGAAATTGCCATACGTTTGGGGATGCCGATGAGTAGCGCCCTGACGTAGGCACTACTCATCCTTTCAAAGCACATTCCTCAGTTCTTTGCTGCCTTGTGATCCTGCTTGTTTAACATCTTTTGTTCCGCTGCTAAGACCTTCCAGCGCATTCCCCGCACTAACCCCTGCCCATCCCAGCGCGCCTATCCAAAATACCGGCAGGATGATGAACATCGATCCCATCACGAAGTTCAAGATTGCGTCCTGGGTAGCAGTGTTCAAACCCATCACAGGATCAAATGATAAATGCGGGGAGCCGGCTCCATATAAAGCGTCCAGTATCGTGGTATCGACCCATCTTGCCAGTTGAAACCAGAAGTCCACGAAGATCAGAGCAAAAAACACGACGGACATAGTCATGGCCACTTTAAGTTGGTAAGCACCGACAATCAGCACCAACGGAATGCAAATTACCATCGCCATTTTTAAGAACGCCATGACCATCGGTAGCGCCTGGCGAACCATGTCCATAGCTGGGAAATAGGCCATAGATCCTAATGCAACTCCGAAAGTCCCCGCTGCCCGGGCTGCTCCATTCCAAACGGTTCCGTTGATTTGCCCCCCGTAGTCCGTATAAACATCCCCTTTCACCTGATTCGACGGCGAGACCAGTTGCCTAATAAGTGAGTCGGTCACTTCGTCCTGGGACATCCACTTCGCCCAACCAAGCATTTTGGTCATGAGATCTGGTGATACTTGATCCTTGATGCGATCCCGTAAGCCCACACCGCTATCGGACCACCATTGTTTGCAAGTCGGATACCCACCGCCTCCACTCACTTGTGGCAAGCCTACGTCGCGGGTAGCGCTGTAGGGCCAAGAACTCCTGGGTGTTTTAGAGTAATCCGTATCGTAATAGCCCGAAGTGTTCAGAAGAAAGTGGGAGCCGATCCAGCTGAGATCCTCCAAAAACTTTGGATCATTCGCCTTAGTTCCCAAGTCGGGTTGACGCATAAATAATCTAGCTCGGGAAGGACCATAACAGTCGTGCGTAAAATCTCCTATTTCCTGAGCCAGCAATGGGTTGTTTATTTTGGTGTTATCCACTTCCATCCGCATTTGCCGGAGATCAGTTCCGCAGGGTATGGCCGCGACAGCGCCGCTGGTCAATCCCTTTGATAACGCATGCATAAAGGCCCACCACATGGGCATTTCCGCACTCTTGCCTGCCAGAGTACTGAATGTTGTGTTCCAACCAGTGTCCGCGGGTTTAGGTAAGTTGTACTGACACTGCTGAGATCTACTTTGATCAAATGCCAACGTGTCAAAACTAACATTTACTGCTGGGACGCCGCAAAGCGCCACGACGACGTAACCGACGTAGATGTTGGTTTCGATTCGGGCTAGTGAGAGGACGCCTTTGTTACCCTCATCAGCACCTTCTCCACGAACTTTCAGCCACTCTTTGATGACAATGATGCAGAATGGCAGTGCAAATAATCCGGTATCTGAAATCATCGACCAAATACCGTTGTTGATAATCCATCCGGCCAGTGTTAGGTAGTACTCCAAATAATCATTGGTATAGAGCGTCATTGGACGCCTCCTGCTAGGAATACAGCTTTGCTCAGTTCAATCATTAACACCAGTATCATCAGCATTACTTCAATCTTTAAGATGCTTCTGCGATGCTTAGTGCGATCTGATTGTGGCAGTCGATACTTGAGCTTCAGCCAGGCGTAGGTAATTGCCATATAAAGCATCAATCGCCAACAGAGAAGCAGCCAGTAATTGTCAGTGCGCCAGGCTTGCCATTGCTCGGCGCTGTCGAACACGCTCATCAATACGCTGCTGATGAAGACCGCGACTGCGGTATTGGCGAGCAACACGGCAAGCGCGATTAGGATGCCCCTGCCCGCTCGACGAACCACCGAGGGGTTGGAGGCATTGCTAGGCCTTCGTTTATCGGTCATGGCCTACTCCTCACTGTTTGTTCTTGGCGGGCGACTGCAACTGCTCCAATCGATCCGTTTCAGGTGCCCCCTGAAACACGCCCCGAGAGTCTTCGGCCCGCGCTTTACCGCGCTCAATGATTGTGAGGGGCGAGTTTTTCGCGAGCTGCTGACGCATATCCAGTTCCATTTTCAGATTGCCAATTTCCTGCTGCAGCGAGGAACTCTGCTGACCGACTGCCTGGAGGGCGAGGTCATTAGCCGCGACGTTCGGCTCGCGACTGCCCGCCATCAACGTGCGCTGCAGGGTTAAGGCTTTCTCCAAAACGTCAGAAAGCGCGACTTCTGAGGCAAGCCTGCGAGCAAGTACGTCCTGATCACGCTCGTCCTTGAGCGCTGCTACAACGCCCCGGGTAATGGGCAGAGAGTTGCTACTCGCGGCTTCCAGGTTTTCGATGGAGAGGGTTTTTCCCCCGTTCAGCAGTTCCTGCAAGGCTTTCAGCTTGGTGTCGTAGGTTTCCTGGATCAGCGGCGTCAGACCGACGCCAGCAGCTGTAACCGTTTTAGGACAACTGTCACAGGTCTGCTGTTGTTGTTCCCCCAGCACACGATTGGCGAAGGTCGTGGCCTCTTGGGGTGATGACCAAACGTTGCACACCATGCCATTGTTGCAGTTGTCTTTACTAATCGATGAGGTGTCGCTTGCGGCTCGCTTGTTCAGCAGGTTGTAGCCCGCTTTGGTGACGTCACCTACGATGCGAATAGGCTTCTGACCGGAACCTCCTGCTCGATCACCCCCAACCCAAGTGACGCCGTCGTTGCCACCTTTTTTTTCGACTTGCTCCACCGCAGATACCGCGTCCGTGTTGGATGTCAGCGCCTGGCTCATGGCCTGACCCTCAGCGAGCTTGCCCCAGCCCATCTGGTTGCCGGCGATATCGGCCATTTTTTCTCCAATGGCGCGGCAAGTGCCTTTGGATCGATCAAAGTCGAGTCGGGCCTGCAGGATGCCGTTGGTGATGAGGTTGTATAGCGCCGGGTTCGCACGTTGAAGAATCAATGCCGGCAACGAAGCCACGGCGCTAGTGGCGTTCTGTACCACCGAGGTCATGATGTTCTGGAATCCAGAAGTGGCCCCGTTCAACTGATTTTGTAATGTGTTACTAAGGCTCATGTTTCCGCAGATCAGATTGTTGTTCCAACCGCCACCTACGGAAATACTGTCCATGTTGCCAGCGCTGCCCATGGCCACTGCGCTCCCCCCGCCGATGTTGTAGAGCACGTCGTCACCAATGACACTGCCGGAGGATGAGATGTTGATTGGGTCAGCAGAGAACGCTATTGCGCTGCTGAGGCAGCAGGCGAGCCCTATCGCCAAGGTGGTGAATTTCATGTTGTGCTCCGATCGCTGTGTCATAGGAAGTCCGTACTGCCGAGGAAGGTCTGACCACGACGTTGGCAGCAGGAATATGGGCGCCAGAGTGCCCAGGCGTAGCCGCCATCCTGCGCATCGATGTTGGGGCCGATAGTGGGAAAGGTTGCGCAAGTCGGGTTGAGGACTGGGGTCAGCTCTTGCCACTTGCCTGTGGAGGCGTCACCTTCGCGTAGTGGCCCCGCAGGCCAGTATCCGGCGTAGGGAAGGGCGAGCATTGGCAGATAGACATGTACTTGGCCTGGGCGGGTGACTACGTCACCGGCGCGCTGTGCAATGACGGCGCCGGTCTTATAGTCATCGGTCTGGTTGAGAAAGCCACTACGTGGATAGACATTCCCCCAAATACTGGCTGTGAATAGGCTGCCGACTTCGCGCATCCCCGGAATCAGTGCTTCGGGGTAGACGGACTCGGGTACGCCGTATCGCCAGGCAATCGGATCGAGGGTGCTCAGGAAGTAGGGTACGAGCGGTAATGTCGCGCCTTTGCAGATATAGCCAGAAGCGCTGGCAAATTGACTGAAAGTCGCACCGCCAGGGTGGCCTATGACATCGGCTTCCTTGAACTTGATGATGTTGTTTTCAGCGACGTGATTGGTGGTGCCGTCGTTTCCTGCTTGGGCCATGGGATTCGGTGCTCCCATAGGAGACATCTCTATCCAGGGGTTCATCCCCGTATTCGAATATGCTGACACCACCGCGTCTGGCACATAGTGACGAACCTTTGTCGAGGTTTTGATTTTGCAGCCGAAAGGCGTGCAGAGCAGCCAATAGCAGATACCTACAACCTTGTATTCCAAGCACGTCGGCGACAGCGTTGACGCAATGATGGATGCAGAGGTGATCGCAGCTGATGCGCTGAAGGACATGCTGAAAGTGATGGCCAGCGACAATGACTTGATCTGAAAACCTAATCGCCTCATCTAGAAAGGCTCCGTGCTCGATCAATCAGCGTGACGGCTTTAGCCACATCCGGCTCGCCGTACACTACGTAGCGACGGTCAACGACTACGGCCGGGAGCTTTTCGATTCCCAGGCTCCAGGCGTCTGTGACCCCCTGCTGCGCCTGAGCCAGGTCGCTTTGGAGACGTTTGCCGGCAGGGCTGGCTAAGTAGCGTTGGACCGTTGCTTCAGCCTGGCGCGGATCGGCAGGCAGTATCTGGGACAGTTGCTCCTCAAGACGTTGCTGATCATCCAGAAGAATGATGCGAGTGCCAGAGGGCGCCGATACCGGATGGGTCTGATTGGTAACGACCCAGGTTTCTGCTTGGGCAGCAGCGGGCGAGAGCAGTAGCAGTGGGAGCAGCCAGTGCCGCGGTTCGCTAAGGTGGGTAAGGATCTGGAGCATGGCACCGTACCTGATATGAGTTCAGGTACAGAAAACCGGATGGAGGTCTTGAGCGCAGCAAGAAATATAAACTTGGGTGCTTTGGGTATTTGGGAATGCAGAATGTTGAAGATTACTGTTCGAGGAGCGCAGGTCATGAGAGGTCGCGCACCGTCACGAAGTCAATGCTTCCTAGCTTCGAAAGGCGATTGCGGCATATCAGGCGCTTGGTGCTGCAGGCCTCTTGAATCTTCGGACGACGAAGCTCGTACGCGTGATGAAATGAGTGGCCCGAAAGCCAAACTGACAAAGCTTTCGATTGTCTATAAAATGAGCGTATACCCCCGCCTATGCCTCAAGGAGGTCGACATGATTGCAAAGGCCAAAAAGGTCAGCAAGACTGACAACCCGCATATCGAAGCTGCTGAGCGCTTTCGTCAGTTGGCTTTGATTCTTGCTGGGGATCCCGCTGAAGCCAAGGCTTTTCGCGTAAAAACTGGCGTTTATAACGTCAAAGGCCATCTCAAAGCCGCATATCGCTGATGTATCAACAGCTCCCTTCATTTGTTCTGGGCTTTCACGGATGTGATCGCAAAATCGGGGAAGCTGTTCTCGCTGGTGAGCATGTAGCGCACAGCGTTAATGATTATGATTGGTTGGGCGAAGGTGCGTATTTCTGGGAAAACAGCCCAGAGCGTGCGTTGAGCTATGCCGAACATATCAGAAAGCATTCCAAGCGCGGAAAGGGAGCGATAAAAGATCCATTTGTCGTAGGTGCTGTAATAGATTTGGGCTTATGCCTAAATCTGACAGATGAAGGTGCACTCGAGGAACTGCGAGGCGCTTACGACATCCTGGTCGCTTCCTCCGAGGAAATACCGACGAACGTCCCCGGGTTTCATGGTGATCATGACAACCTTAGGCGTCATCTCGATTGCGCAGTGTTCCAGACCCTTCATCAAGCTCGAGATGCTGTAGGGCTGCCAGATTATGACTCGATCCGCTCTCCCTTCTTGGAGGGGCCAGAGCTATACCCAGGCACTTTCTTCCGCAAGCAGACACATGTGCAACTCTGCATACGTCGTATGTCTTGCATCAAGGGCTATTTCCTTCCTAGAAACGCTGATGGCTCGCTTTTCCAGGTTTAGGCTTATATTCAGCGCCTATTTGTGAATCGGGCGCGCAGCAATAACTGCTTTGCCCGGTTAAATCTTACCCCTCTTCCCACTGTACGTATGGGACAGTACTGCCGTCCTCTGCGCGACATGGCTCATTGATAGGATTTCTGTCGGCGGCTAGCGCAAGGCTGCTTGATTCAACGGTCGACTTTTCAGGGGAGCTGTTGCTCCTTGTTTTGAGCTAACCAATCAATGGCCGAGAGTAAAGTCACACTATCGGCGGGGCCTTCAAGTTTTATTGTTCTACCCGTCATGTTGTCTTTAATTATCAAAGTGGGAGTTGCGGTGATTCCAGCTCTGCTTGCATCTTTTGCTTGTTGGATAATGTTCATGGCGATCTGTTTGTCATTCACCGCACAGGCCATCAGGCCTAGGTGATCAATTCCGTCGACATCCAGATGATCAGTGAACCCCTGACCGTTGCTGCCGGTGCGTTCAAAGATCTGGTCGATGGTTTGCCAGAAGGCAGTTGCACCACCTAGCTTTCCGGCGCATTCAGAGAGCCTTGCCTCATTTACCGCTGCCGCACCGTGGAAAGCCAGTGGCAGATGGTGCCACTGTAGGTTTACGTCCTTTCGTTGCAAGACCCATGCCTTCAGTCTCGGCGTATATGTCTTGCAGTAGGGGCATTCCAGGTCGGCAAACTCTGTCACAGTCCAACGCGCATCGGGTGAGCCGTATAGCCAAGGCCCTGTGTGTATAGGTGTTTTTATCTCGTTTAGAACAAGGGTAAGACTGGCCAGCGAGAGGCCTGCAAAAAAACAACCTAGAATAATCCAGCGTTTGCGCAGGCGTGTCATGCCCGAGCCTCCGCTGACTTCGATGAGAGAAGCGCTTGTTTTCGCAAGGCCTCAAGAAGCGCGCTCTCAGCGCTCTTGGGTTGCGGGTGCTTCCTAAGCCAGTCGGCTAGCACCGTTTGAAGCTGGGACTCGACGTCACGACGATCCACCGCTCGTATCACGACCTGTTGAAGTTGCTCTATCAATACTGGGGCGCACACTTCAAGGGTGTGAAGGGTTTCCTCTCCCGGCTGTTCAAGTAGGTGGATCAGACTTTCAATCAGGTTCTGGGTCAGGGAATCTAATGCTCTCATGCTTGGCGCTCCAAGGCCGTGGCTTGCTCGGGGAAATTGATGATTTTCGGTTCGATACCGCGATGACGGTCCAGCGCCGCTGCGACCTCAATGGCGGCATCAAGTTCGTTGCAGCCTTTGGCTTGCATGATGTCGAAGCGTTGTTTTTTCTCCTCTGGCTCTGTCATGGCCAGGGCCAGGTATAAACTGGGGGGCACCGCCCGGAACAACATTTCCATGCTTTTGGATAGCACCACGCCTTCGGTGAATTTCCCGCTTTCTTTGCGCGCTGACAGCATCATCGACTTCTGTGCTGGGGTCAGTTCACGAAAACGGGCGATCTTTTCCACTTCATCCGGCGGCATGTTCAAGCACATCCACCACTCGATCATATTCAGCAAAGCCGATGCCTCGGGTGGAACATCGTCGACGTTCTGGGTCGCCATCCAAAACCAGGCGCCGAGCTTTCGCCACATCTTGGTGATCTTGACGGAGTAGGGCGACAGCAGTGGCACCTTCAACTGAATGTGGCCTTCGTCGGTGAAGAAGATCAGGGGGCGGCCTTTGAATTGATCCCGCTCTGCGATGTTGTTGACGCTGTTTAGCAATGAGATATAGGCGATGGCCATCTGTGCGCTGTAGCCTTCTCGGGCATACGTGGCCAGGTCCACAATGGTGATGTCAGCTTCAGGCCATGGCGTACCAGGGCGGTTGAACATCTCGCCTTCAGTACCCATGCAGAACATTGACAATGCTTCCGCCATTTCCTGGAAACGTGAGCTTCGAGCAGCTGGGATACCCGGCTCTTGCCCCATCTCTCGCAGTGCCTCACGGATGTCTTCGGGAAGCACAATGCGTTGTTCCGCTACACATTTCTGTGCTGCATTGAGAATGCATTGGCGGATGGCGCTTCGATCTGCTCGGGTAAGGCGCGCATCTTCTTTTTCTTCCCCGCCAGTGATCATCAGCCTGGCTGTAATCTCCATTTCACCCAGGATGTCGCGTTGTTCATCCTCGGTCTGGCTGGCCAGGTGTTGATCAGAGGCTTCAAGATCATCAGCCTGCAGAACTTTCACGTTTTGGTCTGGTTCGATAAGTTTCACTGCATCCGCGAAGGGCGCCAGGCTGACGCCTGAGCCGGGGGCCAGCCGAACGCGGTTAACTGTCAGATCCAGCTTCCTGGCGAAATCACCGAGCAAGCCAAAGCTATTGCCGGCTTCCACGATGAACAGGCGAGGCCGATAGATGGCAATTACCTGACTGAGGATGTTCGTCGCGGTCGCCGATTTTCCCGACCCTGTCGGACCGAAGATGAAAAGGTGCGCGTTCATCTGACGGTCCAGCTTGTTCAGTGGATCGAAGGTAATTGGTGCTCCCCCACGGTTAAACAGTGTGATACCTGGATGTCCGGTTCCGGTCGACCTTCCCCAGACAGGGGCCAGGTTCGCAATATGCTGAGCGAACATCAGTTGCGCGTACCATTCCAATGCCCTTCGCGCGTTGGGGTCGAAGTTGCCAGGCAGCCATCTTAGGTATGAGTTGAGCGGTGCAACTTCATCCCGAGGTTCCACGGGCTCCATGCCTGCGCCTAGTAATGCACTGCTGAGTTGCAAACTGCGTTCCTGTAACTGCGCGTCGTCTTTCCCTCGCAAGTAAAACGCTACGCTACCTCGGTAAAGCTTGTGCTTACGGCCAAGCAATTGGCGGGCTGTGGCGACATCCTCGCGCGTCAGGATCGACGCTTGGGTATCTCCGACGGCCTTGCGTGAGAGCTGTTCCAGATGCCCTTCGAGGATGTCCTGCGGTGTGATGACGAGGGTGATACAGAGAGTGGTGTCCTCTGGCATTTTGTCGAACAGCGCATTAAGTGCATCGCCGCCCTTGCGGGTTTCGCCTGTTAGATGTCCAGTCTTTGGAGCTTCGCGCAGACGATCGAGCATCACCACGCGGTGGGGAAGACCGTCGAAATACCACAGGCCTTTTTCGATGTCCGACAGCGGTTCGCGGTAACACAGGTTTTGCGAAAAGTCTGTACCGCTGGCTAGCGGTAAATCACCTTCCTCCGAGGAAGGGGCCTGTTTGCATACCAGTTCATAGAAGCGTCGAATATCAGCATCGGCTGGGCCAAGATGATCTGGGCGTGGGTTGAACCAATGAATTAACCAGTGGCGGATGGCGTGGCCATCCATACGATGGGTTTTTATGCCTGCGTTCGCCAAGCCCCCCACCAAGCGATCGCAGATGATTTTCAGGTAAGGGCCAGGGGCTTGACCGCGAACGTCCGCCTGCGCGCCCTGGGTGCGTCGGTACACCACTAGACGGACTCGCCGTTGCTGGCCCCTCCAAGGCAATTGGCTGACCTTGGTATCTTCAAACAGCCCGCCAGGCTTGGAAATAGCTTCCAGGTGCTGCTTCATCAACTGCAAATAAAGCTCGGTGAAGGCACTCTCCTGCGCGCGAGGCTGAATGTAATCGTGCAACTGCTGCAGGTAGTCATCCCAACTGGTTTCATCCTGGGCGTACAACTGAACGACCCATGGGGAGGTTTCAAGTTCGTCAAACGAATCCTGCAGCGCGTTTTCCAGAGCATCCCGGGCTTTGCGCAACCATTCGGGATCTCGACCTTCAGTGCCAATTGGAATCAGCTCGAAAAAAGCAGCGCGAGAGACGCCGTCTTCCAGCAGCATCGCTTTTTCCCCCGGCAGGTAGTCTACCCAGGGCAGAAGGTCCACGAACGACGGGTTGACGTCATACAAGCGGTCGACGTCAGCAGTTGTAGCTGGCTTTTTCTGGGGATTACGCCAATCGCTCGGTGATGGAATGCCCATGGCTGCGAGGCGCTCGTGATAACGCTCAGTCGCAGCCTCAAAAGTCACGCTTGCTGATGGCTGCGCGTCGATAGACTCGGTCCCACTGGCTGAGAGGTCAGGTTCGACGCGGTCGGATGTCCGCCGTGCTTTGAGTCGTTCAAAAAGGCCCATCAATATGCCTCCGTGCGTTCACCGGGCATGGCGTACTGAACGCGCTGATACAGCGGAAATACCGTGGTGTAGCCTGGGATTGGAGCTGGATCAGAGCCCGCCAGGTGAGGAAACACGTACATCACCAGGTCCGGATTGGGCAGGCGCTTAAACTGGCTGTAGATCTCGTTTTGAGCAGTGCGCGTAAATTTTGCATTTTCGTCCAGTTCCGCCTGATTTGTTTGCAACGGTCTACGCAGGTCTTGGCGGGCATCGAGCAATTGGCGGCTACTTGCGCTGCTTGAACCACTGGATCCCTGATTCCACACGTCCATCATATTGCTGTCGCCGTGGGGGAGCAGTTCGTCCTTGCTGGTGGCGCAGCCAGACCCGAGCAGTGCGATCACCAGGTAGGTGCCAATTTTCAAGGCGTGGTTAGTCAAGCGCAGTCGATGCATGACGGGCTCCTGAGCGATAGTCGACCTTTCGGCCATTGAGTTCGTAGTCGATGGTCAGCTGTTGGTCCAGGTGTACGGCGATCTTGGCGCCTGGCTGCACGTACACCGCAGCGAAGGCTTGCCCGTAGAGTTTGTTTACCCAACTGGAGACATCATTGACGCCCTGGCCAATGATTTTGCCCATGGCCTCACTGCCTGAACCGCCGACAGAACCGATGGTTCCGGACTGCGGGTTTATAAACGAGCTGCTGTTGCCATCTGATTTAATCAGGGAGGCCGCACCGGCGCCGGCCGCAGTGATGAGTACCTGGGATCCGATGTATTGCGAGGCGTTGCTTTTACGATCACCACTGATGCAGGGAATGCCATAGGCATCGCTTATCCAGCCCAGTCCACCCTGGATAGTTGTCTGGTTGCCACTGTTCTGGTTGTTACTGTTTTGATTGCCGTTCGCTTCTTCCTGCGGCTGTGGCAACGTGCGAACAGTGCCATCATTGAAAACAAAGGTCAGACTTTTGATCTGTCCGCGTACGCAGGATAGGGTCCAATCACCTGATGCTGTTCCACTGGCCACCGCGCCGGCGACGTCGGGCAGGTCGATCCCGTTAGCCGTGAGATTGTCTGGTCCGATTAGGACCTTGAACGGGTAGGGGTCATTGACCGTGCCGTCTATAGGAACCCGGCCTATCAGCGCGGACATGGCCACTGAGCCCATCAATGTCGAGTTCTGCGGCAGTGTGTAGACTTTGCGCACTTGTTTGCGCGCCTCCTGCGGCGAAATTTCGTTGGTGACGGTTTGGGCACCCGTGCGAAGTGCATTTTGACCCCGGTCCATGGACTCGCCAAAGGAAGTCGGGAAGTTGAACCCACTGGCTGTTTGATTTGAGCCGGCAGCGATAGGTTTGCCGTTGATGTCGACGGGAGTCGCATCCTGCGGCTCTATCCATACAACGTCCGGCCCGGGGGCGTCTTTGAACGTTTGACCATCCCCTGGCTGAACGCCGAAGCCGATTGGCAAATCAGATCCAGACTGATTGCCACTGCCTGATTTGCTGCTCAGGGTGTTGTATTGCTGCTGCAGCGTGTCCAGGATTGTTTGGCTCTGTTGTTGAGACTCTTGCTTCAACGTTTGCTGAACGCTTTGCAGTTTGCTGTCGACGTTGAGGTCGATGGACTGCAGGCGCTTTTGCAGCTCTATGTTCTGTTGTTTGAGCTCATCATTGGTCTTCAGTGCATTGGAGACCTGGTCCTTGAGCTGTCGGCTTTCCGCAACAATAGTGCGCAATGTGTCGCTGGGTGTATCTCCGTCAACCCCAAGCTTTTTAGCCTCTTCCGTGCTAAGTACAACCGTGTCCGGTGCATGAACCTGTTGATCGGTACTTCCGCGATTGAATGATTTGACCACTACGTATATCGCCAGGATCGCGAACGGTATGATCAGGTATTTAACAAGTGGATTACTCTTCACGACGACCTCCCTTCGGATCGATCTGGCTGACGGCCGCCGGTAACAACGATTCGGCTAAACCATGGCCAAGGGTCACCAGATAGACCGTTGTGGTATCGCTGGCATCACCCTTGGCGCCCAGGTACGGATGCTGGAAGGTAGCGCTTACAAAATCGCCCATCAGATCCCGAGGGTCCAAGCTAAGGTGCTGAGCGCTCGTGTTGCGCAGCTTCACCGCTGTCACCCAGTAATCGTCCAGTCGCCACGATCCCAGAGCAGACGCTTCGACCGTAAACGTCGGCAGGAGCGTGGTGAGGTCTACACCTCGCTTGAAATTCACCTGGGCAATGCCTTCCACCGGTTCCACAGTGCGCAGAGGGGCGTACAACATCTGGGCGGCATATCGTGTGAGGACCACTGGCAATGGCGTTTCTCGGCGCGGCGCCGGTGTGGCTTCCTCTACTTCCTGTGTGGTGGCTTGTACCGTGGGAGCCCAAGCGTGGCTGCTCGTAGGTTTGGAGTTGACCTGCCCGTATCGTGTTGAAGGGCTCTCGCCAGCAACAATTTTTGCCGGCTCGAATGCATCCTGATTTGGTTGCCCGGTGGTTGCGATGATATCCACGAGCATAATCTCGCCGGAGCTCATGTTCTGCAGCTGCAAGCGGCTTGGTTCAATGGGCTCTTTAGCCAACAAATAGAGGGCGCCGCCGGTGCTCTGTACGCGCAGCTTGTCGACCAGGTTACGAGGCACACCCACTCGAACATTCTGGTCGACAAAGACAATGCGTTCCTGGCCGACGATCAAGGGAAGTGCCAACGGAATTCGGTCCCAACGAAGGATTTCAACCGCGTTGGCCATCCCGAAGAGGTTGAGTGTGAGCAATCCGATAATCAGCAAGTAGCGCCGCATCATTTGCCTCCTGCCTTATTTTGCTCGACAGAGACTTCAATGCGTTGAGGGTTTCCGCTGTAGCAGTCCCAAGCCAGGCCGAAGGGGTTCTTTTCGGGATCGATATCCGAGCGAATGATGTGCAGGGGGTAGCGGGCCAGTGCTCTTTTCACTCGCTCGCCACCGTAATGCTCATCGGCAGTGATATCCAGGTTGACGGTCCAGTCGTTGATGCTGTTCTGCTCGATATGTTGCTCTGACTTATCGTCGATACCTCTTCCCGGAATCTCAAAAACACCACGTTCACGTTTACGCAGCTCGCCGCTGTTGCGACGTAGCTCGAAATCCTTCTGCAGATAAGCTTTGCAGCTAGGCGTCAGGTAACCACCCAGACGGGTGATGTTGTCCTGGTAGTCGACTTCACCGTCCACAGGCCAGCGGTTCATCTGCTGGAATATGTACAGTCCGAATGCATACACAGACTCTGGAGGAATATCCCACCACTGACGTGTACTACCCGAACGAAGGTCTGGCGGCACATGGATGGTCAAGTCGCGCGGTGCGCTCTGCCAGCCATAGGCCATGTAGATCCCCAGGATGATTAGCAGACCTATCACCAGGCGCAGGCTGTTGATATGTGCTAGTTGTGCATCAACTTTTTTACGATAAGTCATTGAACCCCCGTTCTTCGGCAGGTCCATGCACCAGTACGTGTGATTAGGTGGACTTTGTTCCAGGTCGGAAAATATCGTGCGATGCTCAACTGCATCTGGCGGTACAGCCATGTGTCAGGTCGACCGCGCTTCCAGCGGCGCAAGAAACGGCTGGCAAGCGTGAGCCCGAGAACCGCACAAAGCATGGCTGCGGCGATGATCAGCGCCCATATCTGGGTAAGTATCGCCACCGCAATGCCGAGGATCAGCCCGGCTGCGATACTGATCCCCAGTGTTGCCCACATCTCATCAGCGGTTAGACCGCCCATGATGACAGGCTGATTGTTCAGCCGCACTGGAAGGAATATCAGGGTTCCATCGTCAGAGAGTTCTGTCATGGCCTAGGCTCGTTAAAGAATATTGGTAGCCTTGGTGACCAGGAAAATGGCGACACCCAGGATGGCGACACCCACAGCGGCTGTTGCACCGAGGTCCATCCATTTCTTTTTGCCGTGCTGGATTTCGTGGTAGGTGCCAAAGGCGTGCCAGGCGACCCCAATGAAAATGACGGCGCAGACAATGAGACCGAGCAGAGAAAATCCGTCGAAGGCGTAGTTCTGCATCGTCTGCATCAAGTTGGAGCCTTCACCGCGAGTGGGGGGTTGAGACTGGGGCAGTGCCGCCATGGCCAACTGTGGAAGCGTAAGAATGCCGATCAGCAAGCGGCGTGGCCGTAGGCGCGAGGTCATGATGAATCTCCGATAAAGTCAACTGAGAACAAACGTGGTCAAAATCATGCAAAGCAGCAAGATGCGAACAACCGAGGTGGAAGCGATCGTGCGGTCAAGGTTTCCGGTGGCCCATCCTCGGTAGCAGCTCCAGAGAGCCCACGCCCCCCACAAAAAGATGATGGCCACCGCAAAGCCCACGAAGAACAGGTTGCTTGACGAAGCAGGGAACCCTGCAGCCGCCTGGAAGGCAGACGCTTGAGCGCCGCTCATGCTCATGGCTTGCGTCCTTGCTTTGTGTATTGGCCCGACAACTCCACTGTGTCCCGAGGCTGGGCTCGGCTTGGAGTGAGGTAATCCTCCAGTCCGTGTCGGATACGAGCGATATCGCCCGCCAGACGCTGGTAGTCGAAGAAGAAGCGCTTGCCCGGTTCGTCGCCCACTTGAGCGCTCCGGCGTGCAGTGTCCTCAAGGGCATTCAACTGACGGATCATCACATCCAGATTGGCCTGTTCGGATGCGGAGGCAGCTGCTGCACTGGAGACATGCAGGCAGCATCCAAAAAGTCCGATGAGGGCTGGCAAAGCAAATCGGTGAGTGAGTGCAGTGCTGCGCGGGAACTGGATCACGGCTGGGCTCTGGTAATTCCTGGTGCCATCAGCTTGCCGTTTTCATCAAGGCGCGCGCCGCAAGAAAACCATATTCAGGTCTTGATTGATTTCTTCAGACAGCCATCTTCCAGCTATCCGCTTTGGATCTGGCGCTTAAAGAACAGGAGGTAACCAGTAGGCAATGCAATGCCATAGGCCCAGCTTTGAGCGTTGTGATTGCCGATCTTTATCTCACCTCTGAACACCGGCTGGACGTTGATCAGTTCCCAGCCTTCGCTGCCTAATAGAGCGAGGCGGTGCTGACGCTCCGGATCATTTAGAAAGCTCTGAATGTCGGGTTCAGCCGTGGGCTCTACCGACTTGAACATCAAGAGGTTTTTGGTCAGAACGATGTACTGAAGCGGGGAGAACTCGGTGTGATACTCAAACGTCTGACGAATCATGGCGACCTCCTCAAGATATTGCGATTCCAGCCGCGGGGCTCAATTAGTTCTTTCGCTCGAACTCTTTAAAGATGACCGCGCATCCACATACTGCTGCATGATGGACAACACCATTGAGTTCAGCGCCAAGATCTTCATTGCTCGCGTAACCGCCACGTAGAGCAAATTTAACTCGTCATCTCGACGTCCCTGATCAATATCGGGCGAGAGCGGGTCAGCGCTGAAATCGTCATACAGGCTGACGAAGTCCCATTCCAGCCCCTTGGCCTTATGCCCTGTGGTTAGTGTGATTGTGGCATCCAATTCGTTATCGACTGATCGAGCGCGCAGTGTATGGATCCGCTGAGGCAGATCTGGGTAGGCCGCAATAATTTTGATCGAGCGCAGCATCTCGTTGTCCTGGCTTACCTCGGCAATTTCCACGAACTGTGAAAAGTCCCGATAGTCCCGCAAAAGCTTACGGTTCTGCACCTCCTGATTGCGGTTACGGCTGAACAGGTACAAATCTTCCAGGTCGCGTAGCGAGTAGCTGTCGATACCGCCAACCCAGAAGATTTTAGGGTTGCTCGCTACCAAAAATAGAGCGTTCTCAATAACGCCGGTCACGGTGCGATGGATAAAAGTCCGGTGCGGTAGATCTTCTGGCAACGCCCGTTTAACAAGAGTGTTGGAACCCAACCCCTGCAGTTTTCGGGTCTCCCCCTTGTAGAAGAGAATAATGTTGGCCACATGTGCGACCGCTGGACCGAAGCGAAAGCTCTGGGTTAGGTAATGACATTCAGCACCGACCATCCATTCGCTGTTGAGCGCATCCTCTGCACCGCGGAAGCGATAGATCTGCTGATGTGGATCGCCGACCGTCACTTTTCGGATCTTTTGAATTTTTACTAGGTCGGCAATAACCGGGTTAACGTCCTGTCCCTCATCTAGAAGGATGGCGTTAAACCGTTCGCTAAGGTCGGGCTTGCTTAGCTGATACAGCTTCAGGTAACCGTCGTGTGTAATCGAAATGCCAGTGTCTTGTAGATCTATCATCCGATTCCAGATGGATTTGGCTACGCCCAGGGCATTGTTGAGAAATCGTTCCTGTGCGCTCGTGAGCATTCGTTGACCTTGGAACCTGGGGAAATGCCAATGGGCTAGCTCGTCATCGGCGCTGGCCATGAAGTTGTTCAGCGTAGTGAGGACGTCCCGAACCAGCTCCCAGTCTTGGGTGTTGATGGCCCTGGCGATGTCAGTCAGGCGTAAGTTATTGGTCTGCTTGGCTGCGTACTGGCTCCCATAAACCGCATAAGCAAGCCCATGTGCTGTTTTGCAAACCACATTGCGAGGGAAGCGTCCCCTAGCTGCGAGCTCGACGGATTTGTTGTAGCAGAGGTACAGCATTTTCACCGAGGCATGATGAGTGGCGTAGCCGACCAGCGTTGTAGTTTTGCCGGTACCGGCGAATGCCTGGACCAGTAGCTTGTCAGCCGTTGAATGGATGATTGGCTGCTGTTCTTGAGTCCACTGCATGGACAGCTCCTAGAGGTATTTTTTGAAGCTTGAGACAGTGATGTTGACGGACACGCCCAACAGCACAGCGCAAGGCAGCAGGATCAAAAGTGGACTGATACTGACGGGGATGGCCAGGTAGATCGTCCAAGGCACGATAGTCAGCGGAATGATCGTCCCTCGAGCTTTGTGATACAGGTAACTTGACTCGCGACCGGAGCCGAATTTTCGTAGGTCACGTCGCACCAGGCCATCGACGAGTCCTGTGAATGCTGCCAGTACGAACAATGGAATCGTCAACGTCAGAATGACCATTCGGACGCAGAACGTCAGCACGGTGTACATCGCAGCTAAGCCGTAGTCTTGGAAGTGGATCATCACCCGACCGAGCTCATAGCGCAGATTGAAAGTGCCAGCTTGCTGCTGCGATGTGGAGCGCGTGTACTGTGTCAGCTCGTTTATGTTCTCCTGCAGACCGCTTTTCACCATCAGCCAGTCGTAAACCGTCTGTGCCAGCCAGGTCGCCGTACGCCCGGGTTCTTTGATGACCACGCTATGCAGCAGATCCTGTGACAGCCAACTCAACTCGTGCTCGAACATGTTTTGAGCGTGTTTCCAGCCGGCATCTGGCCAAAACACGTACATACACAGCCATTCAACGATAATGGCGCCTAGCAGGGAGCCAAACATCACCCCTAAAAAATGAAAAGGGGCCGAGAACAGCATGCCCAGAAAGGTTTTTGGGCCTTCTTGCTGCTGTTGGGCTTTTTCCGCGATATCGGCCATAGCCATGCTCCTCCAGGCTTATGCGACTTTCTCGTCTGCGGCCAATTTGCGGAAATCGTCTAATAGGTCATCTGGTAGCGATTCGCCCAATGATTGATACCCCGGCGCCTGCCACCAGCCATTATTTTCTCCTGCACCTTTCCGCATTTCCTCGGCCAGGGCCTGCAGGTCTTTGGGCATGACTTCATCAGGATCGTTTGCCGGCAGGGGCATACGAATCTTCCAAAGGTTGCCGCCTTCAATCAGGGCGAAGCATTGTCCCTTGGGTAGTGCAACCACGTGCGCCGGTTCGATCATCGGCACACTGACGCTTTGGATCTGGTCGTGGGTGTTGGAGGTGAAGGCGGCTTTGCCATTGATGGCATCGTTAGCACTGCTTGCCGGCGTGCTGGTGAACACCTGAACCTTAGGCAACTGGTTGGTCAACAGCTCTGCAGTTGCGGTTTCACGGACACGCAACATGAACAGATTGTTGAAGTTACCGATGACTTGGCCAGCTTTCGCGCGGTTACCAATCTTGGCCTCGATATCGCTCAAGGTCTGGGTGTAGGCCGTAACCTGCATGCCAGCGCCGCCGCCTTTGTTGATCATCGGAATGAATTCATCGCCCATTAATTCGTTGAATTCGTCCGCGTGTACGTTGATCGCGACCTTACCGGCGGTGGCTCCGGGCAAGCCGTCATCGATGCCGAACTTGTAGATGTGGCCCGCAACTGACACCAGGTCGCTGAACATCGAGTTGCCCACCGCTGCAGCCACCTCTGTATCGGACAAGGCATCCAGACCGACATAGACCACCGCCCGTTTGCGGATGACCTGCATCCAGTCAAAGATTGGTCGTGGGTCCTCAAGGTCCATGTAGTCTGGAGACAGCAGCTCTGCAATGCGCCCCGTGGTCAGTTTTTCCAGCAGTGGTAGCAGGCTGGCCACAATCTTGTCGAAATAGGTTTTGTCATAACGTACCGCTGATCGCAGGCCCTCCATCACAGGATCGGAGATGCGTTGCTGAGTGAGGTACATGTCCAGGGCCACCACGCGCAGCGGTCGGTCCTTCATAGCAAAACTGAGGTTTTTACGATCGATCTTGCCTTCCAATTCAACGATGGTTTGCCAGGCCTTGGGATCATGCTCAGCAAAGTACTTCTGTGCGTACTCGATGAAGAGCGCATCGATGTTGGTCACATGCTTGAGGATCTGCTCATAGTCTGGCCTGCGTCCGAGGGCGACCAAGGCGCGTGCGATAATGTTGACGAAACGCCAGGCGAACTCACGGAATGCGGCCGAGTTTCCTTCTCCTGATAGTTGACCGGCAATCCGGGTCGCCACCTCTGAGATCCGACCAAATCGTCCAACGGCGTTGTAACGAGCGGAGTGGTCGGGCCAGCCCAAATGGAACACGTAAAACTCATCCAGTCGGCCGGCACGCTTGCACTCTATGTACATGCGTTTCAGGAGGTCGGCATCGCCTTTGGGGTCGAAGACAATAACCACCTCGCGATCAAGGTTCATCTCATCAGTTTTATCGACGCTGCGCTGGCTCCGATGAACAGGCTGAACACGGCGACCCATCTGAACGCGCCGGCGGGGCCGCCTGCGGGTGCGCCTGATGTCTTGGGTGATAAACAGTTCGGCCAGGCGGGTTTTGCCCACTCGTGTAGTACCCAACACCAGGGAGTGCCCAACCCGCTCACCCAATGGCAAGCTGACGTCAGCCTCGTTCGGTTCTATGCCGTGTAAGCGCGGTAGGCCACCTACGGGTGGCAGCGGACGTGCTGGATTAAGCGCGACATCCCAAGAGGTGGCCTTGGCCAGAAGCTTGAGTGGGAAGGGGGCGAATTCCAATCGTTCCTCAAGCCGCCTTGCCCAGTTGTAGGTCGAGGTCGGCTCGACGTACTCGGCATATTTGGGGAGGTAAGTGTCCATCAAGCGCTGGGTATGTTTTTGAGTCCAGCGAAAGCCTTTGCCTATAAAAAGCCGCTCGTTGCTGACCGGAATTTCTTTGCTGGTCATGGTGTAGTGGGGGAGGCGCCGGATATTCCGTCGGTAGCGCAATACCATCAGGGCCTGCTTCAGGCGAACAAACCCAAGACCTAAAAAGCCAGTAGCGGCAACCACTCCAAATAAAGGCGTCAGTGCAAATGCCCAGGGCGCGAAAATACAAAGCAGCGCTGCAGCAGCACAAACCCAGACCGTGTAAAGCTCGACGGCAGGACGAAGCAATGACTCGATAGTAAAGGGGCTGGCCATGGTGCGTGCCTTTAAAGCTTATTGAGTTTTAAGGGGAACTGCTCGTCCAGCTCCTGTTTCACCAGTGCTAGCTCATGTTCCGGTATTCGGTCGGCTAGCTTCTCGCGCATAGCGATGGCGTCACCCTGTTCTGTGGACGTCACGCGGCCGCCATAAAGCCAAACCACGTAGGTCACTTGCTCCAAAATCAGCTGGCAAGTTCGCGGATCTTCCGGTTGTCTGATCACCACGGTGAGTGACTGAGGCGGTGGCATCCCTGTCTCCTACTGCTGAATGGCTGTTGCAGTAATGAGCAGTGGGTAGTGTTTGATTCCAAGGCGCTGCGCCAGGTCATTTGACGGCGCTGGGACCATCTGCAGGTCGCCTGCCCATCGTTGTACCTCTGCAAATCGTTCGGCACTGGCCACGTTCACTACCAGGCCTACCGCTTGCAACTGCTGCAGTTGCTCACGGCGTTGAGTCAGCCAGGCTCTGGACATTTCATCGTCACCCACCAGGAAAAGAGGTTGTAGGCCTGGCGCGTTTATAACCCGGCCCTGCTCTTGGCCGGGGACAAGCTGGTCTGAGTGCACGGGAAAAGACCCATGGCCACGTACCCCCATAGTTTCGATTGGTGCGGATTGCGCGGTAGGTTCAGGCGCTAAGTCTTGGTAGTAGGGCAGGGCTGAAACGCCGCCCCGGTCTTCAACTACAATCAACGAGCTTGCGTTCACCATAATTGGGGTGGCCAAGCACAGCAAAAGCACGAAACTCAACAGTCCATTCATGGGTTGTTCGCCATTAGGTTGATGCCGGTGACCCGGCTAAGATGTTTGGCAAATGCGCGGCGGTAGCGGGCAGCGGGTTCGCCGCCGGCCGGGCGGTGGTATCGGCCAGCGGCCGTGATCCAATCTCCGCCTTTGGCTTTTTGCTCGGCCAGGATCTGAGCCGTAACCGAAAGGTTTTTGTAAGGATCCAGTCCTTCGCAGGGGTAGCTGTAACGATGGCCATTGGCACCGATATTGGTTTGCCCTAGACCGACGTCGACCCGATTGGGGCCAGCGGTCTGAATCGCAAGCATCAGTGCCCTGCATGCATCGCTACGGGTCGCAAAGCGGTAGCCGGCACCGGCGACATTTAATGTCCATGGCCAGGGCACGATCTGGCCACGCAGTCGCGTACCGCTCTCCTGCAGTGCGACCGAATAGAGCACCTCGGATGGAACGCCGGCAGGCAACGCAATCAATTGATAGGCCGGTGGTGGGACCTCGGCACTGTTAGCCATTGCCGCGCCAATTAGAAGAAAGCCAGCCAGCGCTGCGCGTACTACTGACGCTGCCATTGCCCATTCACCTCGCGCACCACAGCTGGTAGCTCGCCGCCGAGTCCAAGGCCGAGCCAGCGGCCGGCGTCGTGATTCAGTGTGATTTGGCGGTTGCGCACGTTGGTTGGCTCGATGCCAGCCAGGATGGCCCAACGGCGAATGGTCTCGTCGTCACCTTGGCTACCCACGAAGTACAGATCAAAGGGTTGTTTCTGAGTCTGAAGGTCTTTCACTCGAGCGATACAGGCGGTGCAACTGTCTTGAACAAACACAGCTAATCGCCCTGTGCCTTTCAGAGCAGTGGCGGTGCCAGAGCCCGCCGCAGATGTTGGGCCAGACGATATTTGGATGACTTTTTCATTGGGATAGAGGCGAGCAAAGGCCTGGTCATAAGCTCTTTGGTAGGCAAGCTCTTTATCGATACGCTGTCGCTCGGCCTGCACCTGCAGTTCTGCGTAGCGTCTACGCTCTTCAGCCGATTTGGCTTCGATGCCAAGTGCGGTCAACGGATCCAGTCCTGGTGAATAGATGCCGCGTGGTCCCTCCATAACCGTTCGATAACGGGTCCACTCTTGGGGGGTTAACCCCCACTCGCGGGCGAGTTCTGTCTGGCTGGCACCTTGGGAAGGATTCTGGATGCCGAGCTCGTTGATTTGAGTGTTTGTAGTTGACGTAGCGTGTTCCGGAGCAGCATGGCAACCATAGGCAAAGGCAAGGATAGCCAAGCCTGTAGTGAGCCGCGAGGTGCCCGTGGATCTCTGCTTTTTTGAGATGGCCGTTGGGAAATACATAAAAGAGGTCCTATTGCGCGACGGTTACAGTTTGCGGTGTTCCAGCCACGTCAAAGCGTGCTGACCTGCCGTCCAGTGTGTTGAGGCGCCACTCAGTACCCGCCACGGCGTCACCAGGACGAATTAGATAGATCTGGCTTAACTGTGTGCTGCCTGGCGGTGCTACGGACAAAAAGCGTTCCCCTCCCCGATACTCGATGCCGATAACGGTGAAGGGGGGCGTTTTCGGTGTAACGACGCTGGTACTGGGCTTCTGAGCGGGAGGTGGTTTACGGGTAATGGCTTTCGGTTTGGAGGGAGCCGCAGCAGCCTGCTTGATCTGGGATTGGCTTAGTTCGTGAATACGGCTATCGAGCGTTTCGACGCTGGCCTTGAGCACTACTAGCTCCCCTGCAGACGCGGCATTTAGCGAGAGTTCCTTGGCTGTTTCGGTAGCTTGCTTAGCGTAGGCCTGAGCTGCGTCGATCCGGTTCGACAAGGCCTGCTGACCGGAGCGGAAGTCCTCGTTGGACACCAGGTGCTTGCCGTCTACCGTGTCCAGCCGCTCATCTACTTTGCCCAGCCGAGTCAGCAGTGCATCCAGCGACTCTTTGTCTGCAGTCGCAGCTAAGCTATTGCTGAGCTGGGAAAGTTGATGATGCTCATAGCCCAATATGCCCGCCATAATGACTAGGCAGACACTGAGAATTGCAGTGGTTCGAGTAGGGCGTGGTAGGTTCATGGGCATCCTCGCGCGAAAACGAGGCAACCCTCTCAAACGGGCTCATTTGGCGCAGCAGAAAATAGGTTTCCCAATGAATATGTTTTTCAAAGCTTGCTTGCCAGACTGCAAAAACTCTCCTTAAAAAATGTGGCGATAAAATAGGTTATCACCCTAATCAGCCCTGGAAGGCTCACCATGACGTTTTACATCTCTCCGTCTTACGATTCGTACTATTCCTGCCCAAATGGTCATAACAACAACAGTGGCGCGACCCATCTTGATAACCAGACGTGGACATGCACTGAATGTGGCCAATTGATCAATATCACCATGACCGACTATTCCGGCGTCATGCATATCGTCCAGCGTCATCCTGCAAACACCATCCGCATTGGAAACTACATCGTGTGGGATAGAGGCAATAAGCTCCTGAACATTGGTGAGGTCTACGGCTCCAATGCCCCCACTGGTAAAAAGCAGGCCACGCACTGGAATTTGGTTGTAGAAGGTTACGGCCTTGGAACGGTTCCGGCTAACCAGTACATCAACCGGATCTGACACCCGCCCCCGCGAGGATAGGCCCATGCTCCTATTTGACCCGCTACGCGACTTCTTCCAGCGCCGTCAGATCGTACGCCTCGATGCGTTAGCCGGCGGCGTACAGCTGGTGAACCTGCGCAGCGAATCCCCCCGGGGCAGCTTCGTGTTTCCCGGTACCGACTACCAGGACAACATCGAGGTCGGTGGCCACCCGGTTGGCCACGTCGATTACGGCATCAGTCCGCTGGGCGATCGCGTGTACATCAACATGATCGAAATCGAACGGGCGCAGCGGAGGCAGGGCATCGGCCTGGCAGTGCTATGGCAGCTGTGGCGCACACACCAGGTGCCGATTGTGCCGCTGGATCAGTGCACCTCATCCGATGGTTTCTGGTACCGGGCTCGCCGGCGATTCGCAGCGGCCGACGCCGTGCTCGGTGAGGAGCTGCGCGGCGACGAGCGACAAGACCTGGAAAAGCAACGCTGGCAGCACCTGGTGCCGGAATCTGTAAACGACCGCTCCCACCGTAAATACTGGGAATGGGTCGCCAGTGAGCACGCGGCAGGTCGGCCTGCAGGCCCGGGCATACGATGAAAGAACTCACTCCCCCCAGTCCACCGCCGTGCTGTTGCCGATCGGCGAATGCCCTCTAAGCGCCGGTGAATTCCAGCATTTGGCCAGCGTGCCGGCGGCGGTGGAATGGTGCGCCAATATCGACAACCCACGCCCCCGACGCGCTTATCAACACGACCTGGAAGACTTCTGCGGGTTTGTCGGGCTCACCGGCGCCGATGAGTTCTGCAGTCACCCGCGCGCGTGCTGGCCTGGCGCGCTCAACTGGAAACCTGAGGCCTGGCCGGCGCCACGATCCGGTGCAAACTGGCGGCGTTGGCCAGCCTGTTTGATCATCAAAGGCCGCCTGGAGCATCTGCGAGTCTTGGAGCAGCAATCCAAGAAGTCGTTAATGCCCCATTCGCTCGCGCAGGTAGGCGATTATGGTCTGTTCGTCGGTCGACCGTTTCGGTTTGGGCAGGTGTTTCGGCCAGCGACCATATTCCGCGCCGAAAAATCTTTTCTGTTGGCCTTCGTCCCAACGCAAAATCTCCCGGGAGGCTGATTCCCACCATTCATGACGGCACACTTCGAAGTACGGATGGTTAGGTGCGGCGCTTCCGTAAAGTAGATCACGGCAGACTTTTTTCATGCCTTTGCGTGTATTACGCAGTTTCCACTTGATCCGCAGGCGCTGCCAGGGTGACGGCACAGGTTTGCAGCGCGGCACTTCAGTGCAGAGGGCGGGCAGTTCAGGGTGAAACTGTTCACCATGTCGACTGAAAAAGTGCTTTTGCATAGCATGGAAGAAGCGCTTTTCGGCGAAGTAGTGATAAACGTAGTTTTTCGCTTCCTGAATTGGCTTGTTGCGCATCGCGAATGATAGGGCGATTTGCTCGATAGTATGGATATCGAATGATCCTTGAGTCCACTCGTCGATCAGTCGAATCGACTCTTCGAGCAGCGGCGTATCACTGTCATTGAGACCACACAGACCACTGTTGTACAGCTTGAAACTATTGCTGGCCGAGATACCGTATGCTTCTAGCCGCTGACCGAGCTTTACATAGTCTGGACGTTCGCAGACATAGCTCCAGTCGTATTCGAAGCGGTCCATCACATACCGTCCCGGTTCAATCCGTTCGAAAACACGATGAGGGGATTCCAGAAACAGCGTGTCAGTGTCAACGAACAAGGTTTTTTCGGCCAGTTTTAGCCCTTGCGCAATAGCGCAGGCCTTGCGTCGATGGTGGTAGCCGTTTTTACCTTGCCATTGGATCATGGTCTGATCACTCAGAGCGATGGTGTCAACGGGCCAACCGGCGTAATCCTCCGGGCGATCAGTCATTACCCGAATGCATAGCGACTCGCCTTGTTTGATATGGGTGAGTGCAGTGAGCATGCTGAATTTGGCCTCGAGCCGATAAACAGCCTGATTGCCATAGACGAGATAAAGCAACTGGTGCGATGTTTTTTTCAAGAGGGTAGGCGCAACGCGCATAAGTAGCTCCAGGCAGCAGAGGAAGCAGTTGTCCGTATTACCGTGCTTATAGAGGCTCAGCCCGCACGGCGGCAGGCTTGTGGGTGCAGCTATCTATCTCCTACCTATTCAGGCTCTTGACCCGTACCTGGCGGCTGACGCTTTTTAGGCCAGAACGTGATTAGAAAGAAAATGCAAACAAGCACTATACAAAGGATAAAGACCTTTCCGGTTGCAGGCATCTGCTCAACGTTTTTCCATAAACCTATTAGATAATCCATGTGCTTTTTCCTAGATCAATTCATCATCAGCCGAGGGGGAAGCTCTACCAGTGCGTCCATCGCATGGATGAGACATGCTCCGTGGATAAAATGGATAAGCCCAGCGTCTTGTCCAGCTCTGATAACTACACCGGCAAACAAGTGAGGGTCGCCTGATATGAAAACGGGTGATCCGCTCAAACCATCAATATCATCCACATGACCAAAATCAGTACGCATCGTAATTACCGCGTCAGTAAGCTCCCCTACCAACGGTCCACTGAACGCTGCCAAGTCAGCCACAAATCGCTTTGTATCGTAGTGAAATTCTCTTCGACATTGCGGGTATCCGACAGCCAGAAACACTGAACCATCTTTGAAATCTTCGGCCGGAACCACGAAGGAATTCAAATCAAACGCTCTCATCAGGGCTGGGGGGTTGCTGGCCATTATCTGGCTATCGACTCGCAGCACCTTTAGATCACTGCGCTCTTCGGTATGCGTCCGGGCATCACCCCTTGCGTAACTAAACCGGCTGCCACCT
>NZ_AOHM01000039.1:0-130614 GCF_000510895.2 Pseudomonas sp. FH1 | reverse complement strand
CTCAGGATGCCGTTCAGCTGAAAGCCCTGCAGGTCGGGGCGCTCACGAAATTCCGGTCAATTGAGTTGCACCACGGCCGAGCCGCGATCTCGCGCTCGCCAGATTCCGGTCTGATGACGCGACCAGGAGCGCTCGGCTGTTCCGGTTGCGCTGGAACGTATGGTCGGGACTGGGTGACTGCCGGCACTCAGGATGCCGTTCAGCTGAAAGCCCTGCAGGTCGGGGCGCTCACGAAATTCCGGTCAATTGAGTTGCACCACGGCCGAGCCGCGATCTCGCGCTCGCCAGATTCCGGTCTGATGACGCGACCAGGAGCGCTCGGCTATTTCCGGTTGCGTCGGAACGTATGGTCGGGGCTGGTTGACTGCCTGCGCACAGCATTCCGGTCAGACAGCGACACAGGGAGATTCACCACTTACTGCGCGGTTTACAGGGCGACGGGAATCCAGCGCTCGCCCCAGTTTTGCATCCACCGGAATTTGCCGAGCGCCTTGGATCACAGGAACACCTTCGCCAAAATAGTCAAATGAACCCTCATTTCCTAATCTGGGAACTGACGAAATTTGCGGCATCTGCGTTAGCGCAGCGGAACATCGGGTTACCGTGTGTCTCGTAAGTAATCGGGAGCGCACGCTGATGAGATGGTTTTTCGTGGTGATGCGTTGCGGTGGGGCAGGTCTCTGGCTAAGCGCCCAATATCAAGTTCCTCAATGGTTGCTTTGGCTGCTGCTGGCGCTGGGAACCACGGTATGGGGCCTGGCCAAGTGGATGGAACAGCAGGAGGCCGAGACGGAGCACGATCAGGATCGCAGGTGCTGATCAGGATTGGGCCGTATGGGATCTCCCAATGGCCGCAGCGCTGAACTACGCGCTGTGTGGTGGACGATGGTGAGCGAGCTATCCGGGGCTTTGAGTTCATGACCAGGAGATAACGAGATTGACCCTCCCTTACGAAAGAACACGCGCCATCGTCAAAACAGAGGAGTTCCTGCGTGAACTCTCCCGTCATTCGGGGTTACCGCAGGATATCCGCAGCTATGCGAAAAGCCTGCTCAGGCACTATCCATCTGCCGACCAGATTTTCTCGCTGGGGCGCCTTGAGGAATGTCTGGTAAACGAAGCGCTTGAAGATGAATACCGACGGCGGGTGATCGCCTTCCACCAGCAGCTGCTCTGCTCGTCGCTGGAGTCGACTCGATAGCGATGTCCCGCCCAGACTTTGAACCGCCGGTGTCTCACCTCGTCGCGCAGCGGCTGAAGCATCTGCGCAAGGGGAGGCCTTTCAGCATCAGGTGTCTTGCAGAGCTTGGTTCGAGCTCGGCCATCTCCAAGGCAGTCGCCCAACTTGTTCGCCGTGGCGAGCTTGAGCATGTGTATCGTGGCATCTACATGCGGCCGAAATACAGCCAGTACACCGGTCGGGTTCATCGTCCTGGGCCTTCGGACTTGGTGAATCTGATTGCCAGGCAGAACCGTTGGAAGCTGCAGATCCACGGCGCTGATGCCGTGAGGCGATTCGGGCTGAGTACACAGATGCCAGTCATTCCGATCTATTACACGAGCGGCCCCAGCCGATCGCTATTTGTGGGGAAGGCCGAGATCAGGCTCGTGCATGCTGCTCCGATGGTGATGCAGTGCGCAGGAACTAAAGTGGGGATGACCATCAGCGCTCTGTTTTATCTCGGCAAAGGTGGTACTACGCCGGAGTGTGTTGCTGTAATCAAAAAAGCTCTCAGCCCCGAAGACCTGAGCAAAATAGTGGCCTGCAGAATGCCGAAATGGATGCGCGCAGCGCTGGAGACAACATGAGCCGGTAAGAAGCAGCCAGACACTCCGTTTGGCTGCCTATCCCTCTATCAGTGTCGGACCTGCATCTATTGCTGGCTGCCCTTCTCCATATTTATCCGCGCGCTGCGGATATAGCTCACCGACATGCCCAGCCGGCGGGCGATCTCTGCGTCGGAAAGGCCCCCGAGCTCCGAGATAATTTCGGGTGTCATTTCGGGCAACGGTCGCTTGTACGCTTGTATTCCAAGCTCCCTACGCATTTTTTTTGACCGGAAAATTACTGGACGCTAAACGGTCAGCGACTTCTGTATCCGGCATCATACCCAGTAGAGCTATGGCTTCGCTGGTCCAAATGTCCTCCAGTGGTTTGAAACGCTCATGACTGATCTTTGACTCTGGGATCTTCAGCTCCGCTCTCGCACGTTTGATTCGCTTGATGCAAACACCAAATCTTTTTGCCAGTCGGTAATTGGTTTCCGTCGCCAGTTGCACAATCAAATCAGGTGACAGCTCGGTGCCTTCGGGGCAAAACCCAAGAATGTTATTTGATTGGCGAAATCGTCGAACGGTGCTGGCGCCCAGCCCAAAGCGCCTGGCCACCTCCCGATGCTCATTTTTACAACGCATGCTTTCCAGTCATTCATAGTGCTCTCTCCTGATACATGAGACGACGAAGCAATTATTTGCGTGGCCTCGTGTTCAGAGTGCGACTTTGAATACCCACGGCTTACCAAGCTGCATAGCGAGGCATCGTCTGTAGCACCTGGGCCAGTGCGACCAATACCAAAATCCGCGAATGCGCGAATTGAATGAGCGGGCCGCAGACTCAATCGTCCAGTCAAGATCAGCTAGTAGGCCAGCAGGTCTGTCTCGTAGCGCCGCTTTAGAATGGCCTTGGGCATATCGGATGTATCGATATGACGATTTTTCCGCGCATGCGCGGAATTTTGAACAACTCAAAAATAAAATTGCCTGGCGCGTAGCTCTACCCCCAAAACCAGTGGCCTTGGGACTTTCACTAACAGGTAGTAATCCAAAGAGTGAGAGCCCGTAATGCCAGATACATCCAATCATTCGGCGAGTGGAGATCAGCCACACATCAGCCCTGACTCACGGCATGCACAGCTGCTAGCGTTGGCTGCAGATGCTGGGCGTGATGTTGGTGTGATAGCGGAGATGCTGAGGTTTATAGATGTTCATCCGCAGCTAATTGATTTACCCCGAGTCATGCAGGGGTTTGTGAATGCGCTTGATGCCATGGACGTAGCGCCAGAGCTCAGCCTAGGTGCATGCGATCTCAGAGCCTGGCGGGACGAGTGCTGCTGGATTATTTCAATCCGAAATAATCCTGATTTTGTTGCGGCTTTGGGCCCCATGTTTTACCAGGGGGATGAGCGGCGTACACGCAACCCGGTCATCGGTAAGGGTGTACAAGAACACGCATTCCCATACGCGACGCTGTGGCACGAACCTGCTGATTCAGAATGCGAGCAGGATTACTACCGTCTTATTGGGCAGCTGCTCGTGGCCTATCAGCAAAGGGCTAATGGCTTGGGCCTCCGAGGTCAGAGATACACCGCGTACCTGGAACTCCGAGCGCTCTGCGCATTGCAGATACTGTCCATACCAGATGATCTTAATATATGGTCAAGTTCTGCTGTATTTGCGCAGGGCTGCTGTCAATTCGACGCCGGCAATTCAACTAATTATCTAGCAGAGTACTTCGCGCCGATCGTTCGTCTCGCCCGATACCTCGGTGGTGAGGAGCCGCCCGAGCGTCACGGTGGCGGCGGCCATTGTCACCATGGCGGTTCAAAAAGCACAGGCCTAGGTGTACTGATTAGCCAAGGGGCTACCGAGTTCCCGCTCGAGGATCCAGACGACCCAGATTTGCTCCCTGGATATATTACTTTCGTGGCGTCTCAACCGCTAGACGATAATTTAGATGAAGCACTGCCGCTAGGCGAAAGAACTGCTGCACGTGAAATATGTTTGATCGATACAAGAGGTGAAGTCAGACCATATGTAGCTGAATTGCTCAGCCATGAGGGTATGCTCGCTCATATTGCTCGCAGTCGGCAGTTTTTACCGTTTGGCTACAACCTGCTCACGCAGTATGAACTAGCAAACCTACTATTTGGTGTCACTGATGAATTTTTGCTCTGTCGGGAGCGAATTCGTAATGCTCCTGCCCAAGAGCAGATAAAGAATCGGAGGCGCTTGGAGGCACTGCTGGTACTTCATCTCATGCTCTGGTTCGGTCGTTCACTTGAGGACTGCAAAAAACTACGGATAGCTGAGCGCAATGCTCGCCCGAGCTCGGTGCTGGAGTTGGTTCTTGCTGATGAGACTGGGCCGGCGGAGTTCAGATTTTTTGCACCGACGCCAGACTATGCAGCGGAAGAGCTCCTGCCTCGAGATGCCGTTCGAGCATATCAGCCAACAATCTCGGTACCGGACATGGTTGGGGCGGCTGCGCTTGTTATGGCAATCCGGGACTTGTCGCCGGTGAATGGCTCCGCCGTTATCACCTGCAAGATCAAAGATGTCGAGCGTGAAATCCGAATCTTGTTGAGCGAGCTTGGGGGCGAAGATCCTCGCTACACGATGCACAAGGTGCGCTCCTATCTACATCGCCAAATCATCGCGGACACTCACGATGTGGTTGCAGCCACCATGCTATCGGGGATGCCTTGTCTATCGGCCAACACACCACTGTATTACAGCCAGTACAGCATTAACTATTTACGAGGCCTTTATCACCAGTCAGTTCAGAAGGTTTTAAATGGGGTTTATGCCACCGTGGGGCTGGAGGCTCCGAGTGCCCCAATGCTCGCCGTTCCGGAGGCGGCTGTTGGTGCCCGAAACTGCCTTAGACTGGATACGGTAAATGCTAATCTCAAGGCGTTGCTGGTAGTGCTGCGTAAACGCCCTCGAAAAAATCTTCAGCAGCTTGTTCATTGGCATAACTGCTTTTCGCTGTGGACGGTTCAAATGTTCTTTATGGCGACCGGATGTCGAGCTATTCGCGACCCGTTGAAGCAGGAAGATGAATTTATATCGCCTGGGGGACACGGCGCGCTGGGGGACAAAGGCTCAGATGATGGACATATGAGTCGCCTAGTAGTGTTGACTGACCTGCTAAAACGACAGTTAAAAGCCTATAAGGCTCACTGCAGAGCAATTACCGCACAACTCGAGTTACATGCACCGGCTCCTACCAACGGATTTTTCCTGCGCTTAACCGATGATGGTTGTCTTTGCTACGAGGAAATTCGGCCGCTCCATATCAAAGCTGTAATGCGCCAGATTGAGGGTTTCACACCTCATGCAGTAAATGGCTTCCGTAAGTTCTTGAGAACTGAGCTCGCCGAGCGCGGATGTCCGCCTGAGACACTGTCGGCTCTGATGGGCCATTGGCTGAGTGGCGAAGAACCACAAGATATTTACTCGAGCTTTTGTCCGCGTACCTATGTCCAGGGCCTTCATACCTACTTGTTGTCACTCATGCGGGAGCTCGGTTGGACGGTTCGCAACAGCCACTTGGTTGCGGAGGCTGATGCATGAATAGCTCGCGACTTTCGAGTGAAATGCTGTCTGTTGTCTGGAGCCCGGATAAACACGATCCAGAGTGGAAAAGCGGATATCTGGTAACACTCCGGGAGCGCTGCCAAAACTCCGGTAATAGCATCGGCGAATGGCTCTGCGGACAACGTTCGCTGCGTAGCTTTCCCATCAAAGAGATGCAAAATCTGGAGAATCAGCTCGAAAGCTCGACATTGCGCAACACGCTGCTAGACGTGACGCGCCGGGCGCAGCGTTTTAATCCGAGCTTGCCGCTGGCTCGGATAGCGATCGAAACGCCGCGCCGACCTAATCCGATTAATCCAGACCTATACAACTCAGTAAATTTGCCAGCCAGTCAAGATGTGATCAACACGCTAGAACGTGCAATCAGACTAGACCTTGAAAAACTTACATCCCATGAACGTATTGGGATACTTCTGCTGAGTGCTGCCTATTACGGCGCTCTGATGGACATTCCCCAGCTGAACGCGCTAACTCAACTTGAACCAGGGCAGGTAATTTGGATATCCGAAATACCAGAGTTCCGGCTGCGGCTCTCAATCCGAGGTCAACCTGAGGCTGAGAGCCGGCAGTGGTTTCCAGACCCAATAACGCTCTCGCTTCTGTCGCGCTGCGCTGCAGATCTAGCCGAGAACCGGTCTTACTTGGATCGAAAGGGCGGGAAGTTAAAGTGTATTCAAGCGGCGCTGGCCAAAGGAGAAATTTGCCCTGATAACCAGCCAGCCTCTCTAGAACGAGTGTTTGAGTTGCTGCGTATTGAGCGTCAAACACAGTTGCCACAGTTGTCAATAAATTATGCTACAAGATCCAACTTTGTGTCGCATTCTGTTTTGTCGGGCTCTTGGCTGCATTTGAACGGGAGTGCACCGGTACCAAGTAGCGAAGAGAAGCAGAAACGGAAAAAGCACCGGTTTCGCAGACCCCGACAAAATGTTCCCGAATGGTTGACTGTATTGTGCCGAAAAGTCCGCAAGCGGCAAATTTCACCAGTCGAGAATATATTTCCACCTCAGACGCTTGAAGCTTTGATCAATGGCTGGGCGGCATTCCTGCTTCACGGCCGCTCGTTTTACGGCAACATGTTACAGCCCAAAACAGTTGCCAACTATGTTCGGGATGTCGGTGTAGGTTTGGACAATCTGCTTTGTGCCGACTCGATCTTGGAAGTTTCGCCGGATGCGCTTGAGGAGCTCTATGAGCTGATGCTAGAGGCTCAGCCCACCTCGTCTATGAGGAGGAATCTCGCCAAGGGATTGTTGGAGTTTCATGGTCACCTGCAGAAAACTTTTGCGTATCCGCCAATCAGCCCATATAGCACGCTGGGCATTGGGAAAACACCTCAGTTCGTCGATGCTCAGATTCTCAATGAGGACCAATATCGTCTGGTCCTCCGGGACTTAGCCACAGGCCCTTTGAGCCAGCGCTCACCACGTCTCGCCATCGTTGCTCAAGCCATGATGATCTTCGGATTTCGTCTGGGATTGCGCCGCAATGAGGCACTGAAATTGCTGCGTCGAGACCTGCAATTGCCTTCGCTGCCTGATGCGCGAGCCGCTGCAGTAAGGCGTCGACATCAGAACCTCAAGCGGCTATCGCCTGAGCGATTTACTGTTCTTGAGCGACCGATCAACTTGCTTATTCGACCACATGCTCAGCGCGCGTTAAAAACACGCAACTCGACACGGACGCTGCAACTTCACGTGTTGCTTGAGCCAGATGAGTTGCAGCTCATTGAGCGCCTGGCCCAGCTACGCGATGACGAAGAGCTGAAGAGTCCATATTCGGAGTTCTTGTTCTGTATCCCGGAATTCCAGACTCGATGGGTATCTGAGTCAACACTGATGCCAGCTATTCATGACGCACTACGCCGGGTGACTGGGTGCAGCGATATGCACTATCACCACCTGAGGCATTCGGCCGCGACGTGGTTGACGTTTAAGTTAGCCGCGTCAGCATTCGGTATTAGTCAGGAGGCTGGGTTGCTGTTCGGTGAGCATCCGCAAACCATGAAATGGCTGCTGGACACAGAACGGTTCAATCGAGCCTTTCTTCACTCCCCGGAGTCCGCCACTCGACGTGTGATCCATATCACCAGCGCTGTGCTCGGGCATGCGAGTCCCAAAACATCCCTGCTCTACTACATCCATTGCATGCCATGGTTATCAGCGCTGTGCTGGCAGTGGAATCCTGAATTTTGGCCGCCTGGCCATGTCATCGCGAAAATTGCCCAGGTCAGTTTGCCAAACAAGCCGGACGACCTACCTGCGCCAGGCCTGCCTGCAGAGATTCGGCACATGCGGAGAATCATCGGCCGCATGCGGGTCTATAGGCGCAGCAACCAAGGAAAAATTAAGCGTCCGCTGATTTCCCATCAGACGAGTGAGGGTGGATGGGCACTGACGAGAATGAATGAAATCTCATCCATGCTCTCCTATGAGGCATACGCGGAGGCATCGGGGCAGTCGGTCAACATGGACTGGGTTGAGTTTACCGAAGCTGATCGATCAGCCATGTTGGAACGGGCGAGGTACATTAGCCACCTCGGCAAGCATCGCCTGCAGAGCCCAGCAATTTCTGACTCAGATCATAGAATTGAGCTTGTCCCAAGACCCCCTAAACACGGAGGTCTGGCCGGGGTGGTGGCCTATGCGGATCAGCTCTATCGCCTGCTAAGCAGCCGGCATAAAGCCAAAGCTGGTCGAGTGCTGGACGATTTCGTGGAACGCTGCTGGGCGAGCGAGACGACACTGCGCTTCTACCCCGGTAGGGATGATCAGAGTGCTCGTGAGTACCTGTGGCTGTTATCTGAGCTGGGCGTCCCTTGGGCTGATATTGAGTTCATCATTTACGATGAACGCACGCCCAGGCAAACCAAAAGTCGTTGGCGCACGGTTCTGGGAAAACCTCGTTTGAGGATCATTGAACAAGTCCCGGAGAATCGAAGCAGCCAGAACAGTCACATAGGCATTCGAGTGATGCTGCGTTTGCCAGGTGCCAAGCCCACTGCTCAGGAGCAGAACCATCACTCCGGCGCCGCCTTGCGCTACCTGATGCTGATGGCCTCCATCGACTGGCATTTCCGTGCCTGACCAAGTCCCGGAGAGCATTCAGCCCTCCGGATCATCCTGCAATTCCAGCAAATCCCCCACCTGGCAGTTCAGGTACTGGCAGATCGTTTCCAGGTCCTTGAGCTCCACCCTCTGCGCGGTCTCGTGATAGAGCCGCGTGAGGGTTCCGCGGTTGATCCCGGTGTCCCTGACCACGTCACTGATCTTCAGTTTCCGCTCGCCCAGTAAGCGAGACAAATGGCACTTGACCATCACAATCTCCAAAAAATGATCTGCAGAAGATCATTTTGTCCTTGCAAAGCTCAAAATGAGCGTTATATTGATCTGCAGGAGGTCATTATGAGGACTCAGAAGCTCATAAGAATCCGCTGTCGTTCAATTTAGCAGAGAGGGCATAACCATGTCTCACACATACCTGATTACCGAGGAACTGGCCACGCGCATGAAGTACGACGCGCGCACCATCCGTAATCGCTTGAAAGATTCAGTCCTGCTGGAAGGGATTCACTACTTCCGCCCCTTTGGCGGCCGCAAGATTCTTTTCATCTGGGAAGCAGTCGAAGAAGACATGCAGAAATTCTCGCGGACTTCTGGGCTGGTGCCGATGGCCGGCGGGGGTATCTGCCATGGGTAAGATTCGAGCGCGTGCCGACAACGAAAAGTTGTTCTTTGACTTCACCTACCTGGATCAGCGCTGCCGCGAGCAGACCACGTTGCCTGATACGCCTGCTAACCGGAAAAAGCTGGAGAAGATCCTTGAGCGCATAGAGGCGGAAATCACCCTCGGCTGCTTCGACTACGCCACCTACTTCCCTCAAAGCAGCAAAGTGCAAGAGATCAGTCGGCTGCAGGCTGGCTGTGCATCGCTGAAAACACCACTGTTCAAGGATTTTGCCGAATTGTGGTTTGAGGAGATGAGGGTCGAGTGGCGTGATACGCACGCCAAAACCGTACGGCTTACTCTCGATAAGCATTTGCTGCCTGAGTTCGGCAAAAAAGAGGTCAGCGCCATCACCAAAGCAGAACTTCTGTCCTTCCGCTCGGCACTCGGCAAAGTCCCCGGGCAGAAAGGTCAGAGTCTGACAGCGACGCGAATCAACCACATCATGACGCCATTGCGCATGATCCTTAGTGAGGCAGCTGACCGCTTCGAGTTTACCTCGCCATACCTCAACATCAAATCACTGAAAGTCCCCAAGACAGACGTGGAGCCCTTCACTCTGGATGAAGTGCTGCAGATCCTCAGCACAGTGCGTGACGATTTCCGCAACTACTACACGGTGCGTTTCTTCACCGGCATGCGCACAGCCGAAGTTGATGGTTTGCAGTGGAAGTACGTCGACTTTCAGCGTCGGCAGATTCTGATCCGTGAAACCTGGGTGGGCGGCAAGCTCGACTACACCAAGAACGACGGCTCACAGCGTGAAATCGACATGTCCGAGCCGGTTTACCAGGCCCTCATCGGCCAGCGGGAGAAAACCGGCAGCGGCCAGTTCGTCTTCTGCACCCGCGAAGGTACGCCGCACGCATACCGCAACATCAACGACCGGGTTTGGTACCCGCTGCTGCGACACCTGGGTTTGCGCAGGCGGTGTCCCTACCAAACCCGCCATACAGCCGCGACCCTCTGGCTGGCGGCTGGTGAAAACCCGGAGTGGATCGCCCGGCAGATGGGACACACCACCACCGAGATGCTGTTCCGTGTCTATTCGCGCTATGTCCCCAACCTGACGCGGCGTGATGGCAGTGCCTTCGACAACCTGATCAAAGCCAATCTCAAGGCCTGAGGAGTTCCACCATGAAACTGATCAAACGTGACAACGTGACCCCTCTGCATCCATCAATGGAGGCTCGCGAGCATAAGTACCTCAAGCATCTGGCTTCAGCCATGAGTCACTACCTCGAGAACCCCCATGGCACTGAGCTTGTTTGCATCCTGGGCTCTGGCTACGAGAAGGATAACCGGCATGCCCTCGAAACCTGGGTCGCCTATCACCGCAACGAAGTTTTCGAAAAACGCCTGGAGGGGCGTAGCTCGCTGGATTACCTGATCGAGAAGCTTGAAAGCCTGTTGGCTAACTAAGTTCACAAGGGGCCGAAAGGCCCCTTCATCGTTCTACCCCGGCAGCAGCTCATACCAATATTTGCTGGGAGCAAAAGCCGTGCTGTTGCTACAGCTCAACTTGAACATCCAGTCAGGCAGTTAAAGACCCGGGTTGAAGGATTGGTTTACTATCCGGACGTGAGCCAGAGCACATTTTCTCCTGCCCGCTGATGGGCAAGAGGGAGGCCGGGAGAACAGGGACAGTGGTAAACAAGCAACGCGTATTGGCCAGTTGGGTTGGCGGGAATGATCTCAAAGCAGTCGCAGGCGCTGAGGCAGGCCCGATCCTGGCGACCCTGAACACGGTTTCCGTTGATAGCGTCGAGCTTCTTTGCTCATACCCCGCCGAGCGCGTTGAGCCATACCTGACCTGGCTACGCCAGCAGGTCGATTTACCCATCACCGCGCATTACGTGTCCTTGTCTTCCCCCGTTCATTTCGGCGAGATCTACCAGGCCGCCAGTCAGCATTTAAAGCGCCTGAGTACTTCCGCAAATCAACTCTCCATTCTGCTCAGCCCCGGTACGCCGGCCATGCAAGCGGTGTGGATTCTGCTGAGCAAAACGCGCTATCCGGCGACCTTCTTCCAGTCCTCCCTTGAACAAGGCGTGCAGCAGGTTGAGGTGCCGTTTGAGATCGCCGCCGAGTATGTGCCAGCCGCCACTGCCATCAGCACCGACAAGCTGGTTCAGCTCGCCGGGCTGGATGCGCCTGTGGATGCAGCCTTCGACAGCATCGTGACGCAGAGCGAGCGCATGCTGACACTCAAGGCGCAGGCACAAATACTGGCGGCCAAGCAGGTGCCGGTACTGATTTACGGCGAAACCGGTACCGGCAAAGAGTTGTTTGCCCGCGCCATTCACAATGCCGGCCCACGTTCTGCTGCGCCCTTTGTGGCGGTGAACTGCGGTGCCATTGTGCCGGAGCTGATCGACTCCACCCTGTTTGGCCACAAGAAGGGCGCATTCACCGGCGCGATTGCAGATCGCCCAGGGGTGTTCCAGCAGGCCCACGGCGGCACGCTATTTCTGGATGAGTTCGGCGAGCTGACACCAGATGTTCAGGTCCGACTGCTGCGCGTATTGCAGGAAGGCACCTTCACCCCGGTAGGTTCCAATCAGGAGCTCAAGGTCGACGTACGGCTGATCACCGCCACTCACCGCAACCTGATGCAGGAAGTCGCTCACGGGCGCTTCCGTGAAGACCTGTTCTATCGCATCGCCGTGGGCGTACTGCACCTGCCGCCGCTTAGAGAGCGCGAAGGGGATCTGCTGTTGCTGTCCGAAGCGCTGCTAGCAGGTATTGCCAACCAGGACACCAGTCTCGGTGATAAGAAAATTTCCGCAGAAGCAAAAAATCTTATCCTTCAGCATCCCTGGCGTGGCAACGTTCGTGAGCTGCAATCCACCTTGTTGCGCGCAGCGCTCTGGTGTCAGGGTGATTTGATTACTGCCCACGATATCGAGCAGGCACTGTTCAAGCTGCCGCAAGCGCAGGCTGATGTATTGGCCATGGATGTTACCCAAGGTATTGATCTACAACAGGTAATTGCTGAGGTGGCAGGGCATTATCTGCGCAAGGCGCTGACGCTTACCGGCAACAACAAAACCCGGGCAGCCAGCTTGCTAGGTCTGAAAAGCCAGCAAACGCTGAGCAATTGGATGGACAAATACGGCATCGAATAAAACTGGCACGGTCCTCGCTATAGGACCGATATGGACAGAATCGCCTTTATGAAATCAGTCAATTTCGAGTTCCTCCGCCCCGGCAACGAGCTGCTGGCCAACCTCGCCGGTCTTGCCGAGGCTGTACTGCACATCGATCCGGGCAGCGCGCTCACCCGTCTGCGCAGCTTTGCCGAAGAGCTGACCAAAGCCATCTATAAGGAAGAACTGCTGCCGCGTATGCCGCAGTCGAGCTTCTACGACCTGGTGAAAAACCCGGTGTTTGTTGATTGCGTCAGCAAGCCGCTGGTGCACCAGATCAACTTCCTGCGCATCCAGGGCAACGACACCGCCCACGGTGCCGAGGGCGATTTGCGCAATGCCCAACTGGCTCTGAAAACGGCCTACCAACTGGCCATGTACATGGCCATCAAGTATTACGGCACCGCGCAGGCTTCGATCCCCGCATTTGCCGAGGTCAAAGACCCAACGGCAATGCTGGCCAGCCTGCAGAAAACCGTCTCCAGCTATGAGAAGGAACTCAACCAGCAGCAGGAAGCGCTGCAGAGCGTGATGGACAAGCTGGAGCAGGAGCGCACCCGCCACCTCGACAAGGTCGACCCGCCTGCCAAGCCTGACCAGCAAAAGCGTCAGCAGCAGAGCCAGCAGGTGGCCGACAGCCTGCAGTGGAACGAAGCCAAAACCCGCGCATTGCTGATCGACGCCATGCTCCTGCAAGCCGGTTGGGATGTCAGCAATCCCGCGCAGGTTGGCCAGGAAGTCGAAGTCGACTTCCCCGGCAACGTTTCCGGCAAGGGCCGTGCGGACTACGTGCTATGGGGCGACAACGGTCAGCCCCTGGCCGTGATCGAGGCCAAGAAATCCGGCAATGTCAGTCTGCAAGCCGGGCGCGAACAGGCGCGCATGTACGCCGACAGTTTCGAGCGCATGGGCATGCAGCGCCCGGTGATTTTCTACAGCAACGGCTACGAGACCTTTATCTGGGACGACAAGCAGTACAACACCTATCGCCCGGTGTACGGCATCTACAGCAAGGACAGCCTGGAATACCTCGCCTATCAGCGCCAGTATCGCGTCCCCACGCTGGAGAAACACAACCCAGAGCTGAGCATTGCCGACCGGCCTTACCAGATCGAAGCGATCAAAACCGTCGCCGCGCACTTCCAGCAGCAGCGCCGCAAAGCCCTGATCATCCAGGCCACCGGCACTGGCAAAACCCGCGTGGCCATTGCCCTGGCTGAATTGCTGCTGCGCACTGGCTGGGCCAAGCGCGTGCTGTTCCTCTGCGACCGCAAAGAGCTGCGCGTGCAGGCCGATGACGCTTTCAAGCAAAACCTGCCCAGCGAGCCACGCTGTGTGATCGGCGAAACCGGCAAGGTCGACCAGACCGCGCGCATCTACATCGCCACCTACCCGGGCATGATGAACCGCTTCGCCCAGCTTGATGTGGGCTTCTTCGACCTGATCATCGCCGACGAAAGCCACCGCAGCATCTACAACAAGTACCGGTGGTTTGCTCTCGACATCGCTTGCCCAGGTAGCGGAAATCAAAGAACAAATTTCCCGTTTCTTTTCGCGCGACGACCTTACCCATGGCAAACACCGCCACTGGCCATTGGGATGCCGAAGCCATTGCCGCGTGAAAACTTCACCATGTCCCGCTCGACAGCTTCCCAGATGAAAAGGATTTTCCGACCGCCAAAAGGACGGAAATAGTGGATGCCTTCCAGCAGCACAGAATCCTTCAAGCGATTTCGAATAGTCCGCGCGTCGTATTTGATGCGCTGAGACAGCTCATCTGTTGTCAGATAAATTTCACTCATTTCTCTCTCCGGACTCAAATGAATCAGATATGAGCTTATTTGCTCAGATGTGATGATAACGGATCATTTAAGACTTTCAAGCTTTTTTTGACTCAAATTTGAGTCGAATGCAAAATGAGTGACCTATCTGGGCAAGGTCACACACCATGATTCGCGTGATGTTCAAACAGCAGCTGGACGAGAAGTCCTTCAGAGAAAAGCGGCGAATCACCCTTCAAGACGTGAGTGATGCCACGGGCATTTCGAGAGCCACGTTGTCGCGCATAGCCAATACGCCCGGTTACAACACCTCGACGGATCACATTGACCTGCTCTGTGAGTATCTGGGGTGCGAGTTGGGCGATTTACTGAAGCGAGTAACTGAGTTACCTGGAGAGGCTGAGTGACGCCTTGCGCGTCACCGCCCATAAAAGCCATTAGTGTCAACCAGCGCCCTGCAGATAAGGGCAGTGGTCAAAATGGTGTCGCTACATTCCGAGTGCCGATTTGGATGGGCACAGAATGGACACATTTTGGACACATGAAAAACAAAAGGGCCTAGGTTTTCACCTAAGCCCTTGTTTTATATGGTGCACCCGGCGGGATTCGAACCCACGACCACTGCCTTCGGAGGGCAGTACTCTATCCAGCTGAGCTACGGATGCTTGTGCGGGCGATATCATACCCATGTCGACCTTGGGCGTCCATGCTGGTCTTTGGGCGTTCACGTGTAGGAATTTGCCGTACAGAGGCCCTAAGCCGGGCACCACCGATCAGGGCGCAGGAACCCGACCCCTCTACGATGATCAGATAAATCCGATAGATGCGTCGTTTTTGTTCTTTTTTTCGAACAGACTATTGCCCTGCACCCCCATTGATCCTAGGATTCGTTTGAGATTTCAAACGCTCTGTCTCCCGCGTGCGCTTTCACTCCTTTTGCGCGCTGGGGCTGATTTCCCTGACGGCAGCCCACAAGGCGCCTTTCAACAACTCTAATTCGCTCCGCGCGCGCGCGGTGCTGTTAAGGAAAGCCGACATGCAGCTTAAAGATGCCCAGTTGTTCCGCCAGCAAGCCTTTATCGATGGCGCTTGGGTCGATGCGGACAACGGTCAAACGATCAAGGTCAACAACCCTGCCACGGGCGAGATTCTCGGCACCGTGCCAAAGATGGGTGCCGCTGAAACCCGCCGCGCCATCGAAGCCGCCGACAAGGCGTTGCCGGCTTGGCGTGCACTGACCGCCAAGGAGCGCGCCAACAAGCTGCGCCGCTGGTTTGAACTGCTGATCGAAAACCAGGACGACCTCGGTCGCCTGATGACCCTCGAACAAGGAAAACCGCTGGCCGAAGCCAAGGGCGAAATCGTCTACGCCGCGTCCTTTATCGAGTGGTTCGCCGAAGAAGCCAAGCGTATCTACGGTGACGTGATTCCTGGCCACCAGCCCGACAAGCGCCTGATCGTGATCAAGCAGCCGATCGGCGTGACCGCTGCGATCACCCCGTGGAACTTCCCGGCCGCGATGATCACCCGTAAAGCCGGCCCGGCCCTGGCCGCCGGTTGCACCATGGTGATCAAGCCGGCTTCGCAAACTCCGTTCTCGGCCCTGGCCCTGGTTGAGCTGGCGCACCGTGCCGGTATCCCGAAAGGCGTCCTGAGCGTGGTGACCGGCAGCGCCGGCGACATCGGCGGCGAGCTGACCAGCAACCCGATCGTGCGTAAATTGTCCTTCACCGGCTCGACCGAAATCGGTCGCCAGCTGATGGCCGAATGCGCCAAGGACATCAAGAAAGTCTCCCTGGAGCTGGGCGGCAACGCGCCGTTCATCGTGTTTGACGACGCGGACCTGGATAAGGCCGTCGAAGGCGCGATCATTTCCAAGTACCGCAACAACGGCCAGACCTGCGTCTGCGCCAACCGCCTGTACATCCAGGATTCGGTGTACGACGCCTTTGCTGAAAAACTCAAGGTTGCAGTGGCCAAGCTCAAGATCGGCAACGGTCTGGAGGAAGGCACCACCACCGGCCCGCTGATCGACGAAAAAGCCGTGGCCAAGGTGCAGGAACACATTGCCGACGCCCTGAAAAAAGGCGCCACGCTGCTGGCCGGTGGCAAGGTGATGGAAGGCAATTTCTTCGAGCCGACCATCCTGACCAACGTGCCGAAAGACGCTGCTGTCGCCAAGGAAGAAACCTTTGGCCCGCTGGCGCCGCTGTTCCGTTTCAAGGACGAAGCCGAAGTGATCGCGATGTCCAACGACACCGAGTTCGGCCTGGCCTCCTACTTCTATGCCCGCGACCTGGGCCGTGTGTTCCGTGTGGCTGAAGCCCTGGAATACGGCATGGTCGGCGTGAACACCGGGTTGATCTCCAACGAAGTGGCGCCGTTCGGCGGCATCAAGGCCTCGGGCCTGGGCCGTGAAGGCTCCAAGTACGGGATCGAGGATTACCTGGAAATCAAATACCTCTGCCTGGGCATCTAATCCGTCCGGCAAGGCATTGCAGTAAACGCAGAGGGCACGAGAGCGCTGACCCTTTGCGTGTTTCACCCCGTTATTCGTAGTGGCCGGGAACGCTGTGGCAGTCGATCATCGCATGCTGCCGCAGTTGCCTCCCCGCCACGTATTCCTTGGACCACGCCACCCGATGAGTGGCGAATGAGGACTTTATGAGCAAGACCAACGCATCCCTGATGAAACGCCGCGAAGCCGCTGTACCCCGCGGTGTTGGCCAGATTCACCCGATCTTCGCCGAATCCGCGAAGAACGCCACCGTGACCGACGTTGAAGGTCGCGAGTTCATCGACTTCGCCGGCGGTATCGCCGTGCTGAACACCGGCCACGTGCACCCGAAAATCATCGCGGCCGTGACCGAGCAACTGAACAAGCTGACGCACACCTGCTTCCAGGTACTGGCCTACGAGCCTTACGTGGAACTGTGCGAAAAAATCAACGCCAAGGTCCCAGGTGATTTCGCCAAGAAAACCCTGCTGGTCACCACCGGTTCCGAAGCCGTCGAAAACGCCGTGAAAATCGCCCGTGCCGCCACTGGCCGTGCTGGTGTGATCGCCTTCACCGGCGCCTACCACGGCCGCACCATGATGACCCTGGGCCTGACCGGTAAAGTCGTGCCTTACTCGGCCGGCATGGGCCTGATGCCAGGCGGCGTGTTCCGCGCGCTGTTCCCGAACGAACTGCACGGTGTGAGCGACGACGATTCCATCGCCAGCATCGAACGCATCTTCAAGAACGATGCCGAGCCGCGTGATATCGCTGCCATCATCATCGAGCCGGTGCAGGGCGAAGGCGGTTTCTACGTCGCGCCTAAATCCTTCATGAAGCGCCTGCGTGAACTGTGCGACAAGCACGGCATCCTGCTGATCGCTGACGAAGTGCAGACCGGTGCCGGTCGTACGGGCACCTTCTTCGCCATGGAACAGATGGGCGTTGCCGCCGACCTGACCACCTTCGCCAAGTCCATCGCTGGTGGTTTCCCGCTGGCGGGTGTGTGCGGCAAGGCCGAGTACATGGACGCTATCGCGCCAGGCGGCCTGGGCGGCACCTACGCCGGTAGCCCGATCGCTTGCGCCGCGGCCCTGGCCGTGATGGAAGTGTTCGAAGAAGAGCACCTGCTGGACCGCTGCAAGGCTGTCGGCGAGCGTCTGGTGACTGGCCTCAAGGCTATCCAGGCCAAGTACCCGGTGATTGGCGAAGTGCGTGCTTTGGGCGCGATGATCGCGGTCGAGCTGTTCGAAGGTGGCGACAGCCACAAGCCAAACGCCGCTGCCGTTGCCGCCGTGGTGGCCAAGGCGCGTGACAAGGGTCTGATCCTGCTGAGCTGCGGCACCTACGGCAACGTGTTGCGCGTGCTGGTCCCGCTGACCTCGCCGGACGAGCAGTTGGACAAAGGCCTGGCGATCATCGAAGAGTGCTTCTCCGAGCTGTAAGCGGAGGCTGACCTGATCGACAGGAAAAACCCGCTTCGGCGGGTTTTTTTATGCCCATCGCCGCACATTCAGGCCGTGTTCATTGTACGTAGGCGTCTGCATTGTCTAAGGTGCAAGCATTGCCGATGGAGCGTGCTGGATGACTGCTGTTGATTTACCCGCTGTACCCCGCGTGTTGATTGCCGAGGCGGACCCTTGGTCGCGGGACCTGCTCAAGCAAGTGTTGTTGAATGTGCGCTGCGACGCGCGGCTGGATGTGTGTGCCGATGGTCAACAGGCGGCGACGTTGCTGCGAGAGAAAGCCTACGACCTGATCCTGGCCGATTGGGAGCTGCCGGGCATTGACGGCTTGAGCCTGCTGCGTAATGTGCGCCAGAAGCGCCGCTCGCCTGCGCTGCCGTTCATTCTGCTGAGCAGTCGCAATGACAGCGCCAGCGTGCGCGAAGCCTTGCCCCTGGCGCCCACGGCGTACCTGACCAAACCCCTGAATATGGAAGGGCTGACCCAGCGCCTGCAAGACCTGCTGCTCAATGAGGGCGAAACGGTGTACTGCGAGATTGCGCCGTTGTCACCGGGCATAACCTTGCCGGTGTTCCTTGAGCGCCGCCGCGAAGCGTCCGATGGCGCACCCTTGCGAGTCGATGTGAAAGCCGCCGTGCAACACAGCCTCGGGCCCGAAGGCCTGGACCTCAAGCGCCTGGAAGACCGGGTGCGCATGGACCCGCAAATCACCGCCGTGCTGATCGCCGCAGCCAACAGCGCCGGCCATCACGGCAACCCCGTGCAAACCCTGCCTGCTGCCTTGCAAAAGCTGGTGCCGGGGCAAAGCATGAACTTGATTCTTGGTCTGGCGCTCAAGCACAACGTGGTGCTAGGTGACCCGGCTCTGGTGGCCTATGCCGAGCGCCATTGGCAACTGTCCCAGGACACCGCCGACTACGCCCGGCGCCTGGCACGCATGTTGGAGCTGGACCACGAACGCTGTTACAGCGCCGGTATCCTCCATCGGCTCGGTGACCTGGCGTTGTTGCGCTGCCTGGAAGACTGGCGCCAGGGCGGCGGTGCGCTGGATGACGAAGCGATTGGTGAATCGCTCTACACCTTTGGTGCCGCCTATGGTTCGGCACTGCGCGCGCGTTGGCGTTTGCCGCTGGAATTGCGCCAATTGATCGCGGCGATTTATTCGTTGGAGGGCGGTGTGTATGCCAGGGATGCACTGGTGGTGAACCTGGCGGCGCAGATGGCGCGTTTGACGGAACATGAAGGCTTGGAAGAGCTGGCCAGGGGCAAGACTGCGCGATTGCTCAAGGTCGGCTTGGCGGAGCTGACGCGGATCCGCAAGGCGTAGCGTCAGCCCGCAACGACGCGATTTTTGCCCAGGCGCTTGGCCTCGTACATCGCCGCATCGGCGCGGGCGAACAGGCTGTCCAGGGTCGAGTCTTGCTCCGTGAGGCTGGCCAGGCCCTGACTGATGGTCACGCTGAACGCCTGGCCTTCATAGCTGAAACCCAACTCCTGGATCTCTTTGCCCAGCCGCTCCGCCACTTGCAAGGCCATCTCCGGCGCGCAACCGGGCAATACGGCAGCGAACTCTTCGCCGCCAATGCGCCCGAACAGGTCGCCACGGCGTAATACCCCGCGGCCGCTCTCGGCGATACGGCGCAACACCTGATCACCTTCCAGGTGGCCATAGCTGTCGTTGACGTCCTTGAAGTCGTCGATGTCCAGCAGCAGGAAGGCCAGCGGCGCACCTTGGGCACAGGCCGTATCGAAGGCTTGGTTGGCACACTCGAAGAAATGCCGACGGTTGCTGCTCTGGGTCAGCACATCGGTGGTGGCCAGGCGGTGCAGCTCCAACTCCATCTGTTTCTTATCGGTGATGTCTTCGGCCATGCCCACCACGATCAACGGCTCGCCGGGCTCGACCTGCTGGTTGATGTAGCACTTGTCGCTCAGCCAGCGGATCTGCCCGTCGGCGGTGATGATGCGGTACTCGCGGTCCTCCACGGCGCCTTGTTCCAGCACGCGGGCCAGGCTGTGCTCGGCGTAGTCGAGGTCTTCGGGGTGAATGCTGTTGCGCCATTCACGATGGTCGGCCAGCAGCAGGCCCGCGGAACGGCCGAAAACGCGTTCATAGGCCGGGCTCACATACAGCACGCGGCGTGTTTCCCAATCGATGGCCCACAGCACGGCGTTCACGCTCACCAGCATCGAACTCAACAGCTGCTCACGCTCGCTCAACCGCTCGACTTCACCCTGGGCATGCACCAGCGCCAACAGGGTCGCGGCGGCAGCCGGACGCGGATGCTCAGCGGTGGGCGGATCGGGCAAGTAGGGATTTTCGTGAACCATCGGCACAACTCTCTCTGGGCGCGCCGCAGGCTGGAGCAGCGGTCACTACAAGGGGCCACCATGATGGCGAAGTGTTCATTGAGAGAGGGGAATTGCAGTGAAGTTCCGTCAACAGGACCGATTGCCGGTGCCCGGTAAATGACGCCAAAAAGCTGATAGGTGGGAGAGCAAGCCCTCCCACCGCACCATCAGACCGCCGCAGGACGCAGCGAATAAGTCTTCAATTGGTGAGCAAAATCCCGCAGGGACTGGATGCCGCTGGCCTCGGCCTCATGCACCCATTCCTTGATCGCCGCGAGCATATCGTGGCCATTGGAACTGGTCTTGAGCCAGATCTGCTGCAGCGCCAGGCGCTTTTCGTAGATCACTTTCAGGGCCTGGCTGTGTTCCAGCATGCTCTGGATACGCACATGGTGGCGGTCATCCAGCAAACTGGTTTCCCGCGACAGCAGGCGCTTGGCACGGTGGAATTGGTGGCGAACGGAGTGATCGACCTTTTCCAGCTCCTGCTTGACCAGTGGGCCGATAACCAACTTGCGGTACTGGGCCATGATCTGGAAGCGGTTGTTGAGGATCGCCATGGCGGTGTCCATGTCCAGGTGGCCCTTGCCTTCCACGCGGTGGGCGATGGGCGCGACGCGTTGCACCTTGGCCAGGCGCAGGAAGCTAAAGACCTTGATCCAGGCCCAGCCCATGTCGAATTCCCACTTCTTCACCGACAGTTTGGCGGAGTTGGGATAGGTGTGATGGTTGTTATGCAGCTCTTCGCCACCGACGATGATGCCCCATGGCACCAGGTTGGTCGCCGCGTCACGGCATTCGAAATTGCGATAACCCACGGCATGGCCCAGACCGTTGATCACACCAGCGGCCCAGAACGGAATCCACATCATCTGGATCGCCCAGATGGTGATGCCGATGGTGCCGAACAGCAGCAGGTCGATCACGCCCATGATTGCCACGCCCAGCAGCGGGTAGGGCGTGTAAATTTTACGTTCGATCCAGTCTTCCGGGCAGTTCTTGCCGTAGATGCGCAGGGTCTCGGGGTTTTCGGCCTCGGCGCGGTACAGCTCGGCGCCTTTGCGCATCACAGTGGACAGGCCCTTGATGACCGGGCTGTGCGGGTCGTCGACGGTTTCGCACTTGGCGTGGTGCTTGCGGTGGATGGCGGTCCACTCGCGGGTGTTCTGCGCCGTGGTCAACCACAGCCAGAAGCGGAAAAAGTGTTTCAGGCCGGCATTGAGCTCCAGGGAGCGATGGGCTGAATAGCGATGCAGATAGACTGTGACCGCAACGATGGTCACGTGGGTCATCAACAGAGTGACCGCCACCAGTTGCCAGGCTGACAGGTCAAGAAAACCGTTGTACCACATAGGCTGTATGGCCCTCAGATAAAGAAAAGAACAGCTCACGCATTATCACTAAGCCTACAGAGAAAACCAGCCGCCCTTTCAGATAGGAGTGACTGGATGTTTCTTATTCTATAATCCGCAGCCTTTGTAGGGCGATTCTGTTTTTTTGGTAAGGATTACTGACCATATGCTGTTTTCATACCGAGGTGCCCTGCGTGCGGGGCTGGTATACCTGCTGGTTTCCGTTCTGTGGATCGGCGTAACCCAACGCCTATTGATCGAGTTTCTCGATAACCCGAGTGAGCTGAACCACTGGCTGCAGGTGCGCGGCTATGTATGGGTGGCGCTCAGCGCTCTGGCGATTTACCTGATCTGCGCTCGGTTTGCCCGGGCCCATCAGCTGCAACAGCCCTTGAAAGAAAACCGCGAACGCCTGCGCCAGGCCGCCGCCGTGTTCGATTGCACCCGCGAAGGCGTGTTGGTGACGGATGCACAGGGGCTGATCGTGCACGTCAACCGGGCCTTCATGGAGATCACCGGCTACAGCCGCGAAGACGTCATGGGGCATCAGGCCAGCCTCTTTAAATCCGGTCGCCATTCGTCGAATTTCTATCAACAGATGTTCCAGAGCCTGGAGCGCACCGGCGAATGGAGCGGTGAAATCTGGAACCGCCGTAAAAGCGGTGAGATTTATCCACAGTGGCAGACCATTCGGGTCATTCACGATGACCAAGGGCAGGTCAGCCATTACGTCGCGGTGTTTTCCGACATCAGCGCCATCAAGGACTCCGAGCACGAACTGGCCCACCTCGCGCACCACGATCCGCTGACCGACCTGCCCAACCGCCTGCTGTTCACCGACCGCGCCGAGCAGGCGCTGGCCTCGGCGCAGATCCACAAGCGCGGTTGCGCCCTGCTGTTGCTGGACCTGGACCACTTCAAGATCATCAACGACAGCCTGGGCCATAACGTCGGCGACCAGTTGCTCAAGCTGGTGGGCGAACGCCTCAAGGCGCTGTTTGGCCCTGGCGTTACGCTGGCGCGCCTGGGGGGAGATGAGTTCGCGGTGCTGGCGGAAAGTTGTCCACAGGTGGCCCAGGCGGCGGGCCTGGCGCAGCGCATGCTGGACGCGATGAAACAGCCCTTTATCTTCGACGGCCACCAGCTGTTTATCAGCGCCAGTATCGGGATAAGCCTGTTCCCCAACGATGCCCTGAGCGCCGAGCAGTTGCTGCGTAACGCCGATTCCGCGCTGTTCAAGGCCAAGAGCGCCGGCCGCGAAGGCTACGCCTTGTACACCGAGGAGCTGACTGCCCACGCGCAAAATCGCGTGGAAGTCGCCAGCGAGCTGCGCCGCGCCCTCGAACAGCAGGAGCTCTGCGTCTATTACCAACCCGTGCACGACCTGCACAGCAGCCGTCTGATCGGCGTCGAAGCGCTGGTGCGCTGGCAGCACCCGGAGCGCGGCCTGGTGCCGCCGGGGGAATTTATCCCGATCGCCGAGCGCACCGGGTTGATTGCCGAGATCGATGCGTGGGTGATGGACCAGGCGTGTCGGCAGATGTGCCAATGGCTGGCTGATGGCGCCCCGCTGAGTTTTATCGCCATCAATGTGTCCAGCCGTCTGTTTGCGCGGCGTGAGCTGTATGAACAGGTCGCCCAGGTGCTGCATGACACGGGTCTGGATCCGGCCTTCCTCGAGCTGGAAGTCACCGAGAGCGCGGTGATGGAAGACCCGGAGGTCGCGCTGGAGCAGATGCACCGTCTCCGGGAGTTGGGGCTGCGCCTGGCGATCGATGATTTTGGTACGGGTTATTCGTCGCTGCTGCGCCTTAAGCGCCTGCCGGTGCAGAAGCTCAAGATCGACCAGGGCTTTGTTGCCGGGTTGCCCGGGGACGAAGATGACGCGGCCATCGTGCGCGTGGTGATCGCCCTGGCTAAAAGCATGGGCATGCAGGTGCATGCCGAGGGGATCGAGCAGGTCGAACAGGCGCGGTTTCTGTTGGATCAGGACTGCGATATGGGGCAGGGGTATTGGTTTGGCCGGCCGATGCCGGCGCAGGAAATTGATTGGTCGCGGGCCCCCGTAATCGGACAGGCATGACGCGATCAATGTGGGAGCCGGGCAAGCCCGGCTCCCACAGGGTTCAGTGGCACCCATAAAGAAGTATTTTCGAGCTGAAAGCTGTTGCAACCCCACGCCCCACCAGAAAATTCTTTCTGGTTATATAAACATTCTTAAATAGTATTTTTAAGAATATCCGCGCTTATCTACTATCGCTCTCACGCCGCAAGCAGTGCCGCCACTGCGAGGCACTATTCATTTCAGGAGCGAGACCATGAGCGCATCTCTACGTAGCGTCGACGGCCAGGACGAAGCAGCCATTTTGCGTGAGATCCAGAGCGCCTTGCGCGATCTGCGGTTTGGCGCGGTGGAAATCACTGTGCACAACGCTCAAGTGGTACAGATCGAACGCAAAGAAAAATTCCGTTTGCAGAACCCGGGTAACAAACCGAGCTAAGCACTGACGGCGATAGACCCGCACTTAATAAGAAAAAGCCAACACCCCAGAATTTTCAGGAGCTTCTATGTCGTCGATTCGCCGTTATGCCCTGGCCGCCCTGGCCAGCGCCGTGTTTGCAGGTTCCGCCGTTGCCAAGGACTACGAGTTGCTCAACGTCTCGTACGACCCGACCCGTGAGCTGTACCAGGACTACAACGCTGAGTTCACCAACTTCTGGAAACAGTCCCACCCAGGTGACAACGTCAAGATCCAGCAATCCCACGGGGGTTCGGGCAAACAAGGCCGCGCGGTGATCGACGGCCTGCGCGCCGACGTGGTCACCCTGGCCCTGGCCGGTGACATCGACGAAATCGCCAAGCTGGGCAAGACCCTGCCGGAAAACTGGCAGACCCGCTTGCCGGACGCCAGTACGCCGTACACCTCGACCATCGTGTTCCTGGTGCGCAAGGGCAACCCTAAAGGCATCAAGGATTGGGGCGACCTGATCAAGAAAGACGTGTCCGTGATCACCCCGAACCCGAAAACGTCCGGCGGCGCGCGCTGGAACTTCCTCGCCGCCTGGGCCTACGGCCTGAAAACCGGTGGCAGCGAAGCCAAGGCCCAGGAATACGTGAAAGAACTGTTCAAGCACGTACCTGTGCTGGACACCGGCGCTCGCGGTTCAACCATCACTTTCGTCAACAACGGTCAGGGTGACGTGTTGCTGGCCTGGGAAAACGAGGCGTTCCTGGCTCTGAAAGAAGATGGTGGCGCTGACAAGTTCGATATCGTCGTGCCGTCCCTGTCGATCCTCGCGGAGCCGCCAGTGGCCGTGGTCGACAAGAACGCCGAGAAAAAGGGCAACACCGAAATCGCCACTGAATACCTGAAACACCTGTACAGCCCGGCTGGCCAGGAGATTGCGGCGAAGAACTTCTACCGCCCACGCGATGCAAAAGTGGCCGCCAAATACGCCCAGCAGTTCCCGAAACTGGACCTGGTGACTATCGACAAAGACTTCGGCGGCTGGAAAACTGCCCAGCCGAAATTCTTTAACGACGGTGGCGTGTTCGACCAGATTTACACCGCGCAGTAAGCCGAGCAACAACCCGCCCACGGAGCCCGCATTCACCTGCGGGTTTTGTGTGTCAGTTCCCTTAACCAAGGACTCTTATGTCGCGTCGTATCTCCCCCGTCATACCCGGCTTCGGGCTGACGCTGGGCTACACCGTGGTGTACCTCAGCCTGATCGTACTCATCCCCCTCGCGGCGATGTTTGTACACGCCGCTCAACTCACCTGGGATCAGTTCTGGAACATCATCTCCGCACCGCGCGTGCTGGCGGCGTTGCAACTGAGCTTCAGCACCGCGCTGTACGCCGCGTTGATCAACGGCGTGATCGGTACGCTGCTGGCCTGGGTGCTGGTGCGCTACACCTTCCCCGGCCGCAAGGTCATCGATGCGATGATCGACCTGCCATTCGCCTTGCCCACCGCTGTCGCCGGGATCGCGCTGACCGCGCTGTACACGCCTAACGGCCTGGTGGGCCAGTTCGCCGCCGACCTGGGCTTCAAGATCGCCTACACCCCGTTGGGTATCACCCTGGCGCTGACCTTCGTCACGCTGCCGTTCGTGGTGCGCACGGTGCAGCCGGTACTGGCCGATATCCCCCGGGAAGTCGAAGAAGCCGCCGCCTGCCTGGGCGCCAAGCCGTTGCAGGTGTTCCGTCACATCCTGGTGCCCGCGTTGCTGCCCGCCTGGTTGACCGGTTTCGCCCTGGCGTTTGCCCGTGGCGTCGGTGAGTACGGTTCGGTGATCTTCATCGCTGGCAACATGCCGATGAAAACCGAGATCCTGCCGCTGCTGATCATGGTCAAGCTCGACCAATACGACTACCGCGGCGCCACGTCCATCGGCGTGTTGATGCTGGTGGTTTCCTTTGTCCTGCTGCTGCTGATCAACTTGTTGCAGCGGCGCATCGAACGTCCATAAGGAGGCGCGGAACATGTCCCAATCGTCTATTTCCGCCGCGTCCTCGGCCAACGCCGCCCGTCGTGGCAGTGCTGCATCGCGACGTATCCTGATCGGCCTTGGCTGGCTGGTGTTTGCGCTGTTTTTGCTGTTGCCGCTGTTTATCGTGGTGACCCAAGGCCTGAAGAACGGCCTCGGCGCGTTTTTTACCGCGATCCTTGAGCCCGACGCGTTGTCGGCGCTGAAGCTCACGGTGATCGCCGTGGTGATTTCGGTGCCGCTCAACCTGGTGTTCGGCGTCAGCGCCGCGTGGTGCGTGAGCAAGTACTCGTTCCGTGGCAAAAGCATCCTGGTGACGCTCATCGATTTGCCGTTCTCGGTGTCGCCGGTGATCGCCGGCCTGGTCTATGTGCTGATGTTCGGCGCCCAGGGCTTCTTTGGCCCGTGGCTGCAGGACCATGACATCCAGATCGTATTCGCCTTGCCCGGCATCGTGCTGGCAACCATCTTCGTCACCGTGCCCTTCGTGGCCCGTGAACTGATCCCGCTGATGCAGGAGCAGGGCACCCAGGAAGAAGAGGCCGCGCGCCTGCTCGGTGCCAATGGCTGGCAGATGTTCTGGCATGTGACCGTGCCGAACATCAAATGGGGTTTGATCTACGGCGTGGTGCTGTGTACCGCACGGGCCATGGGTGAGTTCGGCGCGGTGTCGGTGGTGTCCGGCCACATTCGCGGCGTAACCAACACCCTGCCGCTGCACGTCGAGATTCTCTACAACGAATACAACCACGTTGCCGCGTTTGCGGTGGCGAGTCTGTTGCTGATCCTGGCGCTCTTCATCCTGCTGCTCAAGCAGTGGAGCGAGAACCGTATAAACCGCCTGCGCGCCGGTGCGGCTGAGGAATAATTCATGTCGATCGAAGTCCGTAATGTCAGCAAGAACTTCAATGCCTTCAAGGCCCTGAACAGCATCAACCTGGACATCCAGAGTGGCGAGCTGGTGGCGTTGCTTGGCCCGTCCGGCTGCGGCAAGACCACCTTGCTGCGTATCATCGCCGGCCTGGAAACCCCGGATGACGGCAGCATCGTGTTCCACGGTGAAGACGTCTCCGGCCACGACGTGCGTGATCGCAACGTCGGCTTCGTGTTCCAGCACTACGCGTTGTTCCGCCACATGACCGTGTTCGACAACGTGGCGTTCGGCCTGCGCATGAAACCGAAGAACCAGCGCCCGAGCGAAAGCCAGATCGCGGTCAAGGTGCATGAGCTGTTGAACATGGTGCAGCTGGATTGGTTGTCGGATCGCTACCCGGAGCAGCTGTCAGGTGGCCAGCGCCAACGTATCGCCCTGGCCCGTGCCCTGGCGGTGGAACCTAAAGTGCTGCTGCTCGACGAACCCTTCGGCGCCCTCGACGCCAAGGTGCGTAAAGAATTGCGCCGCTGGCTGGCGCGTCTGCACGAAGACATCAACCTGACCTCGGTGTTCGTGACCCACGACCAGGAAGAGGCCATGGAAGTCGCTGACCGCATCGTGGTGATGAACAAGGGGGTGATTGAGCAGATCGGTTCACCGGGTGACGTCTACGAAAACCCGGCCAGCGATTTCGTTTATCACTTCCTGGGTGATTCGAACCGTTTGCACCTGGGCGAAGATAAACACGTGCTGTTCCGCCCGCATGAAGTGTCGTTGTCGCGGCATGAGCTGGAAGATCATCACGCGGCTGAAGTGCGTGATATTCGCCCGCTGGGTGCGACCACGCGTGTGACCTTGAAGGTTGAAGGCCAGAACGAACTGATCGAAGCCGAAGTGGTGAAAGACCACGATAGCCTGACCGGTCTGGCCCGTGGCGAGACGCTGTTCTTCAAGCCAAAGGTCTGGCAAAAAGCCTAAGCTTAAAAACACTGCATAACCCTGTGGGAGCTGGGCAAGCCCGGCTCCCACAGTGGATCTTCATTAATCTTCAAACCGTGGCACGTTTTTCTCTTGCGGCCACCGGACCCGAACGCTCCTCGATCTGCTGCTTGAGGTCATGGCGCAACCCCAGCAAAAACGCCAACTCCGCCACCACAAACAACGGCCCCACAATCAACCCCGACACGTCATCCACAAACGCCGGTTTCCTGCCTTCGTAGTAGTGCCCGACAAACTGAATCACCCAGCCCACCACAAACATGCCGATACCGCTGCTCAGCCACACTAAAGTGCTCTGCGCCGCCAGCACATGCCCGGCCCACACCGACAAGCCCATCAACACCGTCATCAGCACGCCCAGCGCCAGTTCGAGTCGCAGGTAAAACCATGCCGAAAACAGCGCGAGCATAACGGCCGGTGAGATCCACACGCCACCTGCGGCCCACTCCGGGCGTGACAGCAGCACGGCCACCGCGACGACAATCAGCGGAATGCCGATAAAGTGGCTGGCAATATTGCGCGGGTCGCGGTGTTAGGCAGCGTATTGACTGAGGTGGTCGACGAGGCTTTTCATTGTTGTTCCTCCTGTAGGATGCTTGATCATGCCCTGTCACCCGGTGGCGAACTGTCAGCTGGGCGACAATCTTCGGAGTTCTCATGGACGCAGAGCAATGGCACGCGCGGTTGGCCACCGGTCATTGGTTCAGCCGCCTGCCGGGACCTTTTCAGCATAGCTTGCTGGCCCATGCCCGGCTGCGGCAGCTTACGGCTGGGCAGTACCTGTTCAAACGGGGTGATCCGCCTTGTGGTTTGTATGCGGTACTCGACGGCAGCCTGCGGGTCAGTGCGGTGAATGAGCAGGGCAAAGAAGCCATCCTCAGCCTGGTCGAGTCGCCCTACTGGTTCGGTGAAATCAGCCTGTTCGACGGTCTGCCACGCACCCACGATGCCTGCGCCGTCGGGCCGTGCACATTGTTGCAAGTGCCGCAGCAGGCGCTACTGAACATCCTGGATGAAAATCCCCGGTACTGGCGTGACCTGGCCTTGTTGATGAGCCAGAAATTGCGCCTGAGTTTTATCGGCCTCGAACAACTCAGCCTGATGCCGGCCTCGGTCAGGTTGGCCCATCGCTTGTTGATGATCGTCGAGGGCTACGGCGATATCGACCATTCAAAACGCGTGCTGCAATTGCCCCAGGAAGACCTGGCGGCAATGTTGAGCCTGTCGCGTCAGACCACCAACGCCTTGCTCAAAGACCTGCAAGCCCAGGGCATCGTGCGTTTGGGGTACGGAGAGATCGAAATCCTCGACGCGCATCGGCTGCGGGAGGCGGGGCACACCTGAGGGTGTTAGCCTGCACGCCTGATCAATCGAGGTGTGTTATGCGCGTGCTGTTAGTGGAACATGAGTCCGACGAGGCACAGCGGATGGCCTGGGGCCTGAACGAAGCCGGTTACACCGTGGAAGTGGCGGCCAATGGCATGGCGGCGTTGCGGCTGGTGGAAAGCACCGAATACGACCTGGTGATTCTGGATGTGATGTTGCCGGGATTGAATGCCTGGAAGTTGCAGCAGGCGATTCGCTTGAAGGGCAAGACGCCGATGTTGTTCCTGACGACCCCTGGGGGTATTGAAGACCGCCTGCGTGGGTTGGAACTGCATGAGGAAGACTATTTGCTCAAACCCTTCGAAGCCAAGGTTCTTGTTGTGCGGGTAAAGAAATTGTTGCGGCGTGATCGCGGGCGCTGAGTTGTTTGAGCGATCGCTATCGTAACCCATCCCTGAACTGCCCCGGCGTCATCCCCGTCCAGCGCTTGAACGCACGGTTAAAGCTGCTGGTATCTGCAAAACCGAGCAGATGGCTGATTTCCGCCAGTGAGCACTGCGGGTCCCGCAGGTGCAACAGCGCCAGGTTCTCACGGCACTCATTGAGCAACGCATCAAATCGGCACCCCTCATCCGCCAGGTGCCGCTGCAAGCTGCGCAGGCTCAGGTGCAGCGCTTGGGCGACTCGCTCGGCGCTCGGTTCGCCGTCGGGCAACTGCGCTTCAATCACGCGGCGTACCTTGCGCTCCCAGGTCAGCGGTTGCAGTTGGGCGAGGGTGCGCTTGAGCACGGTTTCGTTATGTTCGGCCAGTTCGGGGTTGGCATCGTCCAGGTGGCTGTCGAAATCCTGCGCGGCGAACTCCAGGCGGTCCTCCTCCGCGCCGAAAAACACCGGCGCGCGAAATACTGTGTGCCATGGCTTGGGATCGGCCGGTTCCGGCCTTCGCAGGTACACCGCCAGCGGCGCGTATTCGCGCCCCAGGCGATTGCGGCAGGTACGCACATAGATCGCCGCAAACGCATCGATGGCCTCGAACGCCGGTGCCGGACTCTGGGCCGGTCGCAGCAAGCGAAAGCGGTAACGTTCTCCCTCCCGACTCAGTTCCAGCGTCAAAGCATCACTGACCACCTGGTGATAACGCACGATGCGCTCGAACACTTCCCGCAAGCTGCCACTGGCCACCAGCGCATAACCCAGCGCATGAAAGGTGGTGGGGCTGACAAATCGCGACACCCGCAGCCCAATCGCCGGATCACCACTGGCCTGCACCGCCAATTCCCACAGACGCGTGGTGGCCGACAGCGGGTAGCGGGCGTTGGGATCGTCCATCTGCTGCGGGTCGAGCCCGGCTTGCTGGCACAACGCGGCGCTGTCGAGGCCCAAGGCATCGAGCTGCTTGCGCAGGGCGCGGGTCCAGCTGGCGAGGGAAGTGGGTTCGGTCATGACGATTGGCGCTTGCGGTCAACAGGTTGGCGTCCGGGGCTAGCGTCCTGCCAGATCGCTTGGGGCAGGATGGGCGCATCAATACACAAGAGGATGGGAGCATGGACGGTACTTCTGCAAGTCCCCAACAGATGAACGCACAACAGCGTTCGGCGCATATCCGTGAAGTGGTGCTGGCCGAAGGCGTGCGCCTGCGCCAGCAGCACCCCTGGCTGTTGCATCAGGACGCGCTGGGCGCGGGCATCCTGGCGTTTGCGCTGCTCGGTATGCTGGGCTCGGCGGCGCTCTACATCACGGGCCATATGGCCTGGTGGGTGTGCCTGCTGCTTAATGCCTTCCTGGCTTCGCTGACCCACGAGCTGGAACACGACCTGATCCACAGCATGTACTTTCGCAAGCAGCGCCTGCCCCACAACCTGATGATGGGCCTGGTGTGGCTGGCGCGGCCTAGCACCATCAACCCGTGGGTGCGCCGCCACCTGCACCTCAACCATCACAAGGTCTCCGGCACCGAGACCGATATGGAAGAGCGCGCCATCACCAACGGTGAGCCCTGGGGCTTTGCGCGGTTGTTGATGGTTGGGGATAACGTGATGTCGGCCTTCATCCGCATCCTGCGGGCCAAGACCTGGAAGCATAAACTGGCGATCCTCAAGCGCTCGCTGCTGGTGTACGCGCCGCTGGCGCTGCTGCATTGGGGCGCGTGGTATGTGTTCCTCGGCTTTCATGCGGCCAACGGCATTGCCAGTCTGCTCGGTGCACCCATCGCGTGGTCTGCCGGCACCTTGCAGATGATGCACGTGATCGATATCGCCGCCGTGGTGATCATCGGCCCTAACGTGTTGCGTACCTTTTGCCTGCACTTTGTCAGCTCCAACATGCACTACTACGGTGATGTGGAATTGGGCAATGTGATCCAGCAGACTCAGGTATTGAACCCCTGGTGGATGTGGCCGCTGCAGGCGTTCTGCTTCAACTTCGGCAGTACCCACGGCATCCACCATTTTGTGGTGAAGGAACCGTTTTACATCCGTCAGATGACCGCCAGGGTGGCCCACAAGGTGATGGCTGAGATGGGCGTGCGGTTCAATGATTTCGGGACGTTTGCGCGGGCCAATCGGCTGGGTTTTCCACCGCCAGCAGGGTTTCGATCAGCGCCTTCGCCGCAGGCGACAAACGCACCCCAGCGCGGCTGATCACCCCGCAACGGTTGCTGAGGCTGTCAAGCGCGTGGGGCAGATTGCGCCAATGCAGCGCCTGCAATTGGCCGCTGGCGAATGCGTCGACGAAGGCTTCCTCGGCACCCAGGCCGATGGCGTCGGATTGCTTCACGATGGTGGCCAATGCGGCAAATTGTTCAAGCTCTATGGCGGGCGCAAAGTCGATGCGCCCACTGAGGTTGGCCAGCAGTTTGCGAATGCCAGGCGCAATCAGTGGCGTGGCCAGCGGGTAGCCGAACAGGTCGTTGGTGGAGAGGCTGTCCTTGGCCAGCAGCGGGTGCCCGGCGCGGCAGAAAAACACGCTGCGCCGAGGCGTCAGGGCCTGGGTCTGGAAGTTCGGGTCAGCCTCAAAGTGACGCACGTCGGCGATAAAGAACTCGATCTCTTCACGGTTCAGGCTGCGCCCGAGTTTCTCCCAGTTATCCACCTGCAAGGCAGTGCGCACCTTGGGGTAGGTGGAGACAAAGCGCGCCATCGCCTGGGGCACCAGGTTCACGGCAGCCACGGCGTCGCTGCCCAAGCGCACTTCGCCCGCATCGAGTTTGGTCATGCGCGTGACTTCATGGCTCAGCAACGCCGCGCCTTGCACCAGGCTCAATGCGTGTTGCAACACCACCTGGCCTTCGGGGGTGGGACGCAGGTCTTTATTCGCGCGGTCCACCAACACGCAGCCGAACTCCTGTTCCAGGCCCTGGATGCTGCGGCTGAACGCCGGCTGCGTGATGCCCATGGCATCCGCCGCGCGCACGAAACTGCGGTGCTCGTTGAGCGCGATGAAGTAGCGCAGTTGGCGAAGGTCCATGGTATGCCCGGCATCCTTTAGGGGAACCGGGATTTTAAGGTGACGGCTTATTCCGTCAATGAAGCATTATTGTTTTATCTAGATCTTAAATGCATATCTATAGAGCGGGCGCCGTGCGGTAAGTGGCGGGGCTGAATACCCGGGTCACCACCAGCATCGCCACCGCTGTCACCGTCAGCACCACCCAGGCACTGACAAAACTGCCGGTGAGTTCACGCAGCCAACCGGTCAGCCACGGCGAAATCGCATTGATCAAAAAGCCCACGCCCTGCACGAACGCCGCCAATTGTCCGGCTTGGCGCGGGTCGCGGTGGTGGTCGAGGGTCAGCAGCAGGCTCAGGGCAAAACACGCGCCCAGGCCGAAGCCACACAGCGCCACCCACAGATGGGGAAACTGCAACGGCGCCATCAGGAGGCCGAGATAGCCAATGGTTTGGGCCAGCAGGCTGATCCACAGCAGTGGCCGCCGATCAATCCCTCGTTGCGCCAGCACGGGCATCAACAGCGCGGCGATTACCTGGAAGATGGTCATGAAGGCCAGCAACGAGCCACTGGGCAACACATCCCATCCCAGTTGCTGGTAGTAGGCCGGCAGCCACGCAACCATGCTCATGTAGCCGCAATTTACCAGGCCGAAATACAGCGCCAGCAGCCAGGCGCGGCGATTGCGCAGGCCCTTGAAGGCGGGGATGACGTTCGCGCTTTTTGCCGCGCCCAGTGGCAACCAGGCCCACAACAGCAGCGCGGCCAAGGCCGGCAGCAACCACACACCGAGCCCGGCTTCCCACCGCTGAAAATGCGTGGCCACCACTGGGCTGATCAGCGCCGCCAGCCCACCACCGGCCATTAGCGAGGCAGAGTAAACCCCCATCGCCACCGGCACGCGGTGATGAAATTCGCGCTTGATCATCGCTGGCACCAACGCCTGGATCAACGCGACACCGGCGCCACCGAGCAACGCGGTCACCAGCAGCGTCGAACCCTGGCCCATCAGCCAGCGGGCCAGGCACGCCAGCAGGATCATCATCAAGCCCAGGGCAATGCCACGGCGTTCACCCAGTTGCGCTTCAACCCGCACGCCCACCAGCGCCACAAGGCCCATGCACACCACGGGCAGGCTGGTGAGCAGGGCGCTGCTCTGGAAGCTCAAGCCGGTGGCCAGGCGAATCTCACCGAGCAACGGGCTGATGGAGCTGAGGATCGGCCGCAGGTTGAGGCCCAGGACCACCAACAGGCCCCAGCCAGCGAGGGATTTATTCAGGGGCATGCAGGTTTTTCCAGTGCTGGTACAGCGTGGTCATGGCCGCATCCGGCAGATGCTGGATCGGCAGGCGCTGCTCGCTCACTGGCAGGCCCACCTGCTGCCCGATCGCCGCTGTCGACAGGCCAAAGGGCTCGGCCATTTCGTTGCTGGCGGCAAACACCACCCGTTCCACACCGCACAGATACATGGCGCTCAGGCACATCGGGCAGGGTTGGCCGCTGGCGTAGATCACGCAGCCATCCAGGCGCGTGCCGAGTTGCTGGCTGGCAGCGCGGATCGCCAACAATTCGGCGTGGGCGGTAGGGTCCTGGGTCAGATGGATTTCATTCACCGCTTCAACCAGCACTTCGCCGCCTTGCGTCAACACCGCGCCAAACGGTCGGCCACCCTGGGCGACGTTGGTCTGGGCAAGTTGGATCGCGCGTTGCAGGTGCTGGTGATCGTCGGTCATGGAAATCCCTCCGGGCATGATTGGAGGGTGAAGTATGGGTAGCCGTCAGAGTATTCTGAAATTAAATATAACCATGCTAACCAGTGGCAAATGGAATGGTAAGCGCCCATGTTCGATCCCGTATTATTGCGCAGCTTTGTCGCCGTCGTGGATTGCGGCAATTTCACCCGCGCCGCCGAGCGTCTGCACCTGACCCAATCCACGGTCAGCCAGCAGATCCGCCGATTGGAAGAGGCGGTGGCATGTCAGTTGCTGGACCGCGATCAGCGCCGCGTGGTCGCTACGGCGGAAGGCGAGCGCTTGCTGGCCTATGCGCGGCGCATCCTGGCGCTGCATGAAGAAGCCGCCGATGTGTTGATCAGCCAGCAAAGCGACGGCGTGTTGCGCCTGGGTGTGCCGGAGGACTTTGCATCCGAACGCCTCATGCCGCTGCTCTCGGCCTTTGTACTGGCGTTTCCAAGGGTGCGCCTGGAAGTCACCAGCGGCCTGGGCCCCGAGTTGCAGCGCCAGTACCGTAGCGGAGAGTTCGACGTGTTGTTGGTCAAGCAGATGGGCGACAGCGACGACTGCCTGGCCTCATGGCCGGAGCCCTTGTGCTGGGTGGACAGCCGCAGCACGCCGTCCCTGGGGCGCGATCCTTTGCCGTTGGTGGCATTTCCCGTAGGCGGCCTGTACCGCAATGAAATGCTGCAACACCTGGAAGTGGGCGGCTGGCGCTGGCGCATCGGGTACTCCAGCGCGAGCCTGGCGAGTGTGTGTTCGGCGGTGGCGGCGGGGTTGGGCATCAGTTTGTTACCCCGTCGCGTCGTACAGGCAGGGCATAGCGTGCTGGGCCCGGACAGCGGCTTGCCGAGGGTGCAAGGCGTGCGTCTGGCGTTGTATGGCCGCAGTGGCTTGGGCGCGGCTGGGCAAAGCCTACAACGCCAACTGCTTGATTTGTGTGCAAACAGCCCCGCCTGATCAATGCCTTTACTGAATATTTCTTATGCCTGAAAGGCATTCAAAAACAACGCCTTTGCGCCAGCCCCCGCAGGACGGGGCTTTGCCGTATCCAAGTGTTTCATTTATTCAATTTAGATCTATGTATAACTTTAAAGATTACTTTAAGAGATAAGCGTCTGGCCCCGATGATTCAACCCTCGACGGCCTTCCACGCAGGCCTGTCGGTTTTTTTGTTTCAAAACTGTAGGGAGTGAATCAATGGGCAATGTCCAGACCGCCGCCAGTGCACATGAGGCGCAATGGCGCCAGGCACAGGGTGGTGAGTTGGTCGACCTTGGCCGGCCGCACCGCGCGCCGTTGGGGCAGTTGCGCACGCAGAAAACGCCGAAGCGTTTCTCCAGCCGTCGCGAAGGGATCCTGCTGGGTTTGCTGGTGCTGGCCCTGCACGGCGTGGTGATCTACTGGGTGAGCCAGAAGCCGACCCCGGTGTTGCCGATCGTGCCGCCGGAAATTCCGCCGATGACGATCGAGTTTTCCCAACCGGCACCTCCCGTGGTGGAACCGCCGCCTCCCGTGCCGCCGCCACCACCGCCGCCTGTTGTCGAGCCACCGCCGCCGGTGGTGGATGAATTGGCCGCCAAGCCAGCGCCGCCTAAACCGATTCCGAAACCCAAGCCTAAGCCGGTTCCAAAGCCTGAGCCCAAGCCCGCACCGAAGCCCGTCGAGCAGCCGCCCGCGCCACCGACACCGGCACCACCTGCGCCTCCAGCACCACCGGCGCCGGCCCCGGTAACACCCGCTTCGGCCAACGCCGCGTACCTGAAGAACCCGGCGCCGGAGTACCCGTCACTGGCGCAGCGGCGCGGTTGGGAAGGCACGGTGTTGCTCAGGGTCCAGGTACTGGCCAGTGGCAAGCCGGGTGAGATCCAGATCCAGAAAAGCAGCGGTCGCCAGCAACTCGACGACGCCGCCCTGGCAGCGGTGAAGCGCTGGAGCTTTGTACCGGCCAAGCAGGGCGATGTGGCCCAGAACGGCTGGGTCAGCGTACCGATCGATTTCAAGATTCACTAACTATTCGGCTGCGGTGTGTTGCACACGCCGCGACCTGCACAGAGGGAAAACATCATGGCATTAGCATCTCCACTTGAATCCATCGAAAGCGCGGTGATCTGGCTGCTGGTGGTTTTTTCGGTCGCTACCTGGGGCCTGGCCCTGCTCAAGGGCGTGCAGTTCGGTCGCCTCAAGGCGCAGGATCGCAAGTTCCACAAACAGTTCTGGGCGGCGTCGAGTCTCGACTCGGCCGCCGAGCTGGCCGAAACCCAGCCGGGCGCCGCGGCCCGTGTGGCCCAGGCCGGTTACGCCGCGATCCAGGTGGGCGAAACTCCGCACGCGGCCGACCTGAGCCAGGCGATTAACCACCAGGACCGCCTCGAACGCGCCTTGCGCCAGCAGATCGTGCGTGAACGCCGCTCCTTGGAAACCGGCCTGGCCGTGGTCGCCAGTATCGGTAGCACCTCGCCGTTCATCGGCCTGTTCGGCACCGTGTGGGGCATCATGGAAGCGCTCAAGGGTATCAGCGCTGCGGGCTCCGCCAGCCTCGAAACCGTGGCCGGCCCGATCGGTGCGGCGCTGGTCGCGACCGGTGTGGGTATCGCCGTCGCGGTGCCTGCGGTGCTGGTCTACAACTATTTCCTGCGTCGCCTGAAGCTGACCGCTGCCGACCTGGACGACTTTGCCCACGACTTCTACAGCCTGGCCCAGAAGAACTCCTTCCGCGTGCTGCTGCACCCGGCCCTGAACAAAACCAATGCCGGCAACCCGCAGAAAGTGAAGGAGGCGTCCTGAGATGGCCTTCTCCACGCAAGACAGCGATGAGGTGCTGAGCGAGATCAACGTGACGCCGTTGGTGGACGTGATGCTGGTGCTGCTGGTGGTGTTTATCGTCACCGCGCCGCTCTTGACCAACGCAATCCCGATCAACCTGCCCAAGACCGAGGCGGTCGCGCCGGTGGAGCAGAAAGACCCGCTCGTGGTGAGTATCGACGGCGCCGGCAAACTGTTTATCAACAAGGATGAAATCCAGCCGGACCTGCTGGAATTCAATCTGCAGGCGGCCAAGGCCAAGGATCCCGATGTGCGGGTGCAACTGCAGGCTGACGATGGTGTGAACTACGGCGAAGTGGCGCGAGCCATGGCGTCGATCGAGCGCGCGGGGATTACCAAGCTGTCGGTGATTACCGCACGTTAATTGCAAAAGCCTCGACAATTTTTTGGCCGTCTCCTTGGCAGGGTGCGGCCTTTTTTTTGCGTAAAATCCTTTTGTGATTTTGGTTATTAATAAATAGCTTCTTATTCCTTAACGAATATAACCCCCGTCCCTATACTGTTCAGCAACGTTAAACGCTGCAGGAGGGCACACCCATGCACAGCGAGTCGATTCGTTATCTGATCGTGCCGGGCTGGCAAGGATCGCCAGAAGATCATTGGCAAAGTCACTGGCAGAACAGCCTGCCCAACAGCGCCCGCGTGGAGCAAGATGACTGGCTGACGCCCCGTCGCGAAGACTGGGTCGCCGCGCTGGCCGAGGCCATCGCGGCCGACAGCACGCCGGTGATCCTGATCGCCCATAGCCTGGGCTGCATCACCGTGGCGCATTGGGCGGCCACAGCGCCGGTGCAGTTCCTGCGCCAGGTACGCGGCGCCTTGCTGGTGGCACCGGCCGATGTCGAGCGTCCTGCCTGTGCTCCCGCCTTGCGTAATTTCGCGCCCATCCCCACCGACCTGCTGCCGTTTCCGAGCCAGGTGGTCAGTTCCGACAACGACAGTGCCGTGAGCGCGGCTCGGGCCCTTGAGCTGGCCCGTCACTGGGGCGCTGAAGCCGGGATTCTGTCCGGCGCCGGGCATATCAATGTGAAGTCCGGTCACCAACGCTGGGAGCAGGGGTTTGCTTACCTGTACCGCCTGCAAAGCCGCCTTGAGCATCACGCCCGGCGCACTGCCTGAACACTTTTCAACGCCCCGTCCCTTAAGTGGATTGGGGGCGGGAGCCTGCCATGAGTCTGCATGAAACCTACGGCCAGCCGTTGCTGACCTTCCCCGACGCCGAAAAAAGCCCGCTGAGCATTCGCGCCAAGGCATTGGTGTTTGTCGATCCCCGTTCGCGTCAACTGCGCGAAGACCTCGAAAGCCTTGCACCACGCGCCTTGCCCGTGTTGATTCGCGGCGAGACCGGCAGCGGCAAGGAGCTGCTGGCGCGCCACATTCACCGTGGCAGCGACCGTACCGGTTTGTTTGTCTCGGTCAATTGCGGCGCCATCAGCCCGACCTACGCCGATGCCGAATTGTTTGGCTATGCCGCCGGTAGCCACAGCGGCGCGGTCAGCAGCCGGGCCGGTTGGTTTGGTTCGGCGAATGGCGGCACGTTGTACCTGGATGAGATCGGCGATTTGCCGCTGCCGATCCAGGTAAAACTTCTGGCCGCCCTGGAAAACCACGAAGTCACCCGCGTCGGCGCCCATCAGCCCAGCCCGGTGGATGTGCGCCTGGTCGCCGCCACCAGCATCGACCTGGCCCAGGCTGTGGCCGCCGGCAAGTTCCATGAGCGCTTGTTCCATTACTTGAGCGAAGGGCGGCTGGACTTGCCCGCACTGCGCGAGCGCGTGGGTGACATTCTGTCCTTGGCCGAGTACTTCCTGGGCATCTACAGCCAGCGCCTGGACCTGCCGGTGCCGTTGATCAGTGACGCCGCCCAGCGCGTGCTGGAACTCCACAGCTGGCCGGGCAATACCCGCGAGCTGGAAAACGTCATTCACTTCGCGTTGCTGGTGAGCAGCGGCGACGAGATCCTGCCCGAGCATCTGAACCTGCCGGTCGCAGGCTCGCCATTGGAACAGGTGCAGCGGATTTTCCAGAGCGCGAGCGCCGCCGAGCGGGAAACCGTGCTGAAATTCCTACATGAACAAAATGGAATATCAACGTGAATAAAAGATATTGTTCGGGAATAAAAAATCTAGGTATTGTCCCATTCACGCCGCGATAGCACTTCGCTGGCACACTACATAAAAATCGGTCGTCAGAGACGCCCCGCAATTCCGATAAGGACACTGCATGAAAAAGGTTCTGTTGTTTACCGCACTGGCGGCTGCCCTGACTGCAAGCTTCGCCCAGGCCAACGAGAAACTGGTCGTTGCCGCGACCCCGATCCCCCACGCCGAGATCCTCGAGTTGATCAAGCCGACCCTGGCCAAAGAAGGCGTGGACCTGCAGATCAAAGTCTTCACCGACTACGTTCAACCTAACACGCAGGTGGCCGAAAAGCGCCTGGATGCCAACTACTTCCAGACCCTGCCGTACCTGGAAAACTTCAACAAGGGTAAGGGCACCAATCTGGTGACCGTGGTCGGTGTGCACGTTGAACCCATCGGCGGCTACTCGAAAAAGATCAAGAACATCTCTGAGCTCAAGGATGGCGCCACTGTGGCCATCCCGAACGAAGGCTCCAACAGCGGACGTGCCCTGTTGCTGCTGCAAAAGAATGGCCTGATCACGCTGAAAGATCCGACCAATGCCCTGTCCACGCCGAAAGACATTGCCAGCAACCCGAAAAACCTGAAGTTCAAGGAACTGGAATCGGCGCTCCTGCCACGCGTGCTCGACCAGGTTGACCTTGACGTTATCAATACCAACTACGCCCTGGAAGCTGGCCTCAACCCAGCCAAAGACGCGCTGATCATCGAAGACGCCAAGTCGCCGTACGTGAACTTCCTGGTGGCTCGCCCGGACAACAAGGACAGCGACGCTATCCAGAAACTGTCCAAGGCCCTGACCAGCCCGGAAGTCAAAGCGTTCATTGAGAAGAAGTACAACGGCGCGGTCGTGCCTGCGTTCTGATGTAACTCAAAACCCCCTTCAAGGTTTGAACGCCGACGGCTTGCATCGCGTCGGCGTTTTTTTATTCCGGTTTTTTGATAAAGAAGAGAACTTAGATTAAAGGCGTTAAATAAATTATTGGTTGAAGGTCACCGTTGAGTTCATCGGCGGGCCTGATGGATTGTGTCTGAGTGTATCTTTAAATTGTCTTACATTTTACGTTTTGCTTAGTTGGTTTAGTAGGGCCAAGCTTGCGCGTGTTGTAAGAGTCATCGCATGGAGGCGCCCGTGAGTTCTACCAACTTTTGGAAGCCAGTGTCATTATGATGAAATCCATTTCTCCTTACGATGTACGAACCCCTATGGCTGGCCATGTGAATGACGCTACTCATTCGCCATCTGCTGCAGGATTTGAAGCAAAATACCCCGAAGATCAGTTCAAGCCAGTCCCCAATAATATTCACATGGTCTGGGTGGGCTCCAAACCGGGTTCGAACCAGGATACTTATTTACGCCAGTGGGCCACCATGAACCCGAACCATAAAATTATGTTATGGGTTGACTCTACTCAGTTTGATGCTTACGCAACTAATAAATCGGCTCAGGCAAAAGCCGAAAGTGTTTACCCAAACTACCAGTCAGAAAGACCCGTTCGAGGGTTGTTCAGTCAGCTTAAGACAGCAATTAATAACCCGCTGCAATGGCCTCGCAATCAAATCGAGCAGAAGCAAGTTATTGCAGAACTTAATAAAGAACTTTTGTCTTCAGGTAACAAAGCATTGAAGGAAGCATTGCTGCCAGAGGGTGGAAAAGTTACGCCCCAGAACGCCTCTCAAGTGCTCAGTGCTTTTGAGCGTCACGCTTCACGTACCGATGACAAGTTTCATCAAGCAGAAGCCACCATTCTTGACCAGACGACAAAGTCCTGGGACCGCTACGCCAGTAACCCTCCCGGTGACACGACGACCCTGGCGGCTTTACAGGAGCGTTTCAGCGATCTGAAGAACGTGCAGATACGTGACTTGAGCAATCCTGCCGACATACGCCTGCAAAACAAGGACGTGTATCAGCATGAAATCATGGGCCGCAACGGCGGTTACGCCGCAGCTTCCGACGTCGCCCGATATGAAATCGTCAATCACTATGGCGGCACCTACACGGATATTGACCTGGAAAGCGTGCGCCCGCTTGACGGCGCCTTAAATGCCCACCCAGACCTGATGCTGGTCGGCATGGCTGCAGGCAAGAGTGAGGCAAGTGGCAACGCCACCCCCTATTTTGCCAACGCGCTGTTCTCCAGCCACTCCCAGAGCGCGATGCTGAAGAGCCTGATTGATGACATCGGGGACAAATACCGTTCGATGAACGGCAATGAATACGCCGGCGATCGTTACTTCAGCCGTCCGAATAAAAGTACCATCGAAACCACCGGGCCCAATGCACTACGTGGGCATGTTGACAGGGTGATACAAGAAGCCAAAGGACGACCGGACCTGATCCGTAACGACGCCGCCTCCTCTGCAGAACGTATCTGGGACATGGCAAAGCCACAGAATAAAGAGTACTGGGGCCTGGTGGATTCCCACTTCAAGTTCCCGGACAACTACGTCAACTTTGAGACCGAAGAACAGCAAAACAGCGCCACCAAAGCCATGGCGGGAGGTGCTGATCGGCAGCCTTCCACCCAAGGTTGAGCCTATGAAAAAAAGCCTCACCATGGTGAGGCTGTTTTTTTACAGCGCCTGACTATTGATCGCCCTGCGCAGCGCCATCAACCACTTCACCAACTCCTGCGGATCCATCGGTTTCACTTCCTGCATGGTTCAATCCCTCGAATCTCAGACCCCCCAACCATAGCTGCCACCCGGCAAACCCGCGAATCCGGTGGTTATCTTTTTGGGTGATATCAATATGCCATTTTGGTATTTAAATTTTCTTTTTTATACCTTTAAAGTTCGCGCTACCCGGCGTTACCCACGCCGGATCGGATTGCGCCCGCTGCATTACCCTTGCGGCGTCATGGACTGGAAATGACCTTCGATTTCGCTTTTATCCTCAGCACCCTGCCGGCTTTCCTCAAAGCCGTGGGCGTGACGTTGCAAGTGGGCCTGATCGCCATTGCCACCTCGTTGCTAGTGGCGCTGATCAATGCGGCGCTGCTGGTGTTTCGCACGCCGTACCTGTCGCGCCTGGTCGCGTTGTATGTGGAGCTGGCGCGTAACACGCCGCTGCTGATCCAGCTGTTCTTCGTGTACTTCGCGCTGCCGGCCCTGGGCTTCAATATTTCCGGGTTCTGGGCGGCGATCATCACCATGACCTTCCTCGGCGGTGCCTACCTCACCGAAGTACTGCGTGCCGGTGTGGAAGCGGTGCCGCTGGCGCAGATCGAGTCGGGCAAGTCCATCGGCCTGTCCGACTGGCAGCTGTTGCGCCATGTGATCCTGCCCCAGGCCGGCATCCTCAGCCTGCCGGCGCTGTTCGCCAATTTCATCTTCCTACTCAAAGAGACCACCGTGGTCTCCGCCGTGGCGGTGCCGGAGATTCTCTACACCACCAAGAGCTACATCGCCCTCTACTACAAGACCTACGAAATGCTCGCCGTACTGACGCTGATCTGCGTGTTGCTGTTCTTGCCGCTGTCGCTGTTGCTCAGCCGCCTGGAAAGGAGGCTCCAGCATGGCCAGTTCGGGTCTTGAGTTGCTGTGGGTGTCGTTGCCGCAACTGGGCAAAGGCGCTGCGCAAACCTTGTCGATTTCATTCTTGAGCATCGCCTTCAGCACTGTCGGCGGCGTGCTGTACGGCGTGTTGCGCACCTTGAACAACCGGCTGATCAACGCGGTGCTGCGGGTGTACCTGGAGCTGTTCCGCGCGATCCCGGTGCTGGTGTGGCTGTACCTGCTGTTTTTCGGCCTGCCGATTTTCTTCGGACTGAGCATTCCGAGCTTCTGGTGTGCAGTGCTGGTGCTCTCGTTGTGGGGCGCCAGCGAAGTGGGCGAGGTAGTGCGTGGCGCCTTGCATTCGTTGCCCCGTGGCCAGCGTGAAGCGGGGCTGTCGATTGGCCTCTCGGACCCGCAACTCTACGGCTATGTGCTGCTGCCCCAAGCCCTGAAACGCATGACCCCGCCGACCATCAACGTCTACACGCGGATCATCAAGACCAGCTCCCTGGCGGTGCTGATTGGCGTGGTGGATGTGATCAAGGTTGGCCAGCAAATCATCGAACGCACCTATGAGTCGGTATTGATCTACGGCGTGCTGTTCCTGTTTTTCTTCTTTATCTGCTACCCGTTGTCGGCCGCCTCCAAGGTGCTGGAACGGCGCTGGGCCCAAGCATGAGCGCATTGATCGAGTTCCAGGGTTTCAACAAATTCTTCGGCGAGGCGCAGGTGCTCAAAGGCATCGACTTGAGCGTGCAAAGCGGCGAAGTGGTGGTGATCCTCGGCCCCAGCGGTTGCGGAAAAAGCACCTTGCTGCGTTGCCTCAACGGCCTGGAAGTGGCCCACAGCGGCAGCCTGCGGTTTGCCGGCAAGGAGTTGTTGGGCAAACAAACCGACTGGCGGCAGGTGCGCCAAGACGTCGGAATGGTGTTCCAGAGCTACCACCTGTTCCCGCACATGAGCGTGCTCGACAACATCCTGCTCGGCCCGTTGAAAGTGCAAAAGCGCGACCCGCGCGAAGCCCGCGAACAGGCCGAGAAACTGCTGGAACGCGTAGGCCTGGCCGACAAGCGCGACGCCTTCCCGCGCCAGCTCTCCGGCGGCCAGCAGCAACGCATCGCCATCGTCCGTTCACTGTGCATGAACCCTCAGGTCATGCTCTTTGATGAGGTCACCGCCGCCCTCGACCCGGAAATGGTCAAGGAAGTGCTGGAAGTGATCCAGGGCCTGGCCCGCGATGGCATGACCCTGCTGATCGTTACCCACGAAATGGCCTTCGCCCGCGCCGTCGCCGACCGCGTGGTGTTTATGGAAGCCGGTCGCATCCTCGAACAGAACACCCCCGAGGCATTCTTTACGAACCCGCAAACCGCACGCGCGCAGCAGTTCCTGGAGAAGTTCTCCTTTGTTTCAACACTGCCCAAAAAACCTAAGGAACTTGCGCTGATATGAAAAAGTTACTGCTGCCACTGTTTGCCGTCGCTTTACTGGTCGGCTGCGATAAAAAGGCCGAAGAGCCTGTAAAACCTGCCGCTGTCAGTTACATCGACAAGATCAAGGCCCGCGACAAGCTGATCGTCGGCGTATTCACCGACAAACCGCCGTTTGGTTTTGTGAACGAAGCCGGCCGCTACGTTGGTTTCGATACCGACATCGGTCGCCAATTCGCCAAGGACCTGCTGGGCGATGAAAACAAGGTCGAGTTCGTGGCCGTCGAGCCGGCCAGCCGCATTCCGTTCCTGCAAAGCGACAAGGTCGACCTGATCCTCGCCAACATGACCGTGACCCCGGAACGCAAGGAAGCGGTGGACTTCACCAACCCCAACCTGAAAGTGGCGGTGCAGGCCCTGGTGCCGAACGACAGCGCCGTAAAAAGCCTGAATGACCTGGCTACCCGCACCACCATCGTCACCACCGGCACCACCGCCGATATTTGGCTGACCAAGAACCACCCGGACTGGAAACTGCTCAAGTTCGAGAAAAACTCCGAGTCGCTGCAAGCGCTGTCCGCCGGCCGTGGTGATGCCTACGCCCAGGACAACCTGGTGCTGTTCAGCTGGGCCAAGCAGAACCCGGGTTACCGTGTGCTGGAAGAAAAACTGGGTGATGAAGCGCCGATTGCACCGGCCGTGAAGAAGGGCAACATCGAGTTGCGCGACTGGGTGAATGCCGAACTGGCCAAGTTGGGCGAGGAGAAATTCCTGCTCAAGCTGTACGACCAATATGTGCGTAAAGAGCTGAGCGATGACACCAAGCCTGAGAGTGTGATTGTTGAAGGCGGGAAGTGGCAGGGCTGATCTCTATTTGCTCGTTCCCACGCTCTGCGTGGGAACGAGCATTACTCCGGCCAATGCCACGCCGGCGCATCCAAAATCCCCTGGCCCACAATCCGGGTCTCCCCCAGCACCTTCTCCAACACAATCGAATTGCACCCCGCATCCTGCTGCAACGCTGCAATCAAGCGGCTGGCATGGGACACCACCCACACCTGGCACTGCTGGGACGCCTGGATTATCAAGCGCGCCAACGCCGGCAGCAGGTCCGGGTGCAAACTGGTTTCCGGCTCGTTCAGTACCATCATGGTCGGTGGCCGAGGTGTGAGGAGCGCTGCGATCAGCAGCAGGTAACGTAAGGTGCCGTCCGACAGCTCCGCCGCCGACAATGGCCGCAGCAAACCTTCCTGATAAAACTCAATCGCAAAGCGCCCACCCTGCAATGGTTGGATATTCAGGCGCGCGCCGGGGAAAGCATCGCTGACCGCACGCTGCAAGGCCTCGGGATCGCCGATTTCACGGATGGTCTGCAACGCCGCCGCCAGGTCGCGCCCATCGTGATGCAACACCGGCGTGCGTGTGCCCAGTTGTGGCTGACGCACCGGCGCGTCCATATCACTGCGAAAGTGATCATAAAAGCGCCAGCCACGGATGCTTTCGCGCAACAGCAACACCTCCGGTGAACCGCGCAGGTTGCCGACCTGATCGAACAGGCTGTGGTAGTTCGGCGTGTACTGGGCCAGCACATCCCAGGCGCGACCCTCACGCGCCCGCACCATCGGCCCGGAACGCTGCACCAGCAGGCTGGCCGGGCGGTAGAGGTGGCCGGCCCAGATGCATTCCTTCTTGACCTCGGGGTCGAGAGAGAAAAACGACTCGCTCGGTTCAGGCAGCCCCAAGGAAATGGCGTAGCTGAAATCCTCCCCGGCAAACCCCAGGCGCAGGCGTTTCACGCCTTGGCGCACGGTGGACTCAATCGGCACCTCGCCGTTGTGCATGCGCCGGCTGATGGTCTCCGGTCCGGCCCAGAAGGTCGAATCCAGCCCACCCTCACGGGCCAGCGCATTGATCACCCCGCCCTGGGCGGTTTCCGCCAGCAGGCGCAGGGCGCGGTACAAGTTGGACTTGCCACTGCCATTGGGGCCGGTGACCAGGTTGAGTCGGTCCAGGGGCACTACCAATTTATTGATCGAGCGGTAATTGGCCACCGCGAGGGTCTTGAGCATGGGCATTCAGTCGGCGTGGGAACCATTGGAGTATGGGAGCCTCCATGCAGATAAGGAACCCTGAACTAAGCTCACAGTCGCATACACACTGGCACGTCGGCATCACGCACAAGGAGCCTGCATGGGCGGTCGCATTTGCACCTTTATTTTCGGACTTGGCCTACTGGCGCTGTTAAGCGGCTGTGGCGAGGAAAAGGCTGAGCCCAAGCAGCATTCGCGGGTATTTGTGCAGACCGTGCAGCCGGCTGACTTCGCCGCGGCGGTCACGCTGACCGGCGATATCCAGGCCCGTGTGCAAACCGACCTGTCCTTCCGCGTCGGCGGCAAGATCATCCAGCGCATGGTCGACGTCGGTGATCGGGTGAGCGCCAAGCAAGTGCTGGCCAAGCTCGATCCCAAGGACTTGCAGACCAACGTCGATTCCGCCCAGGCCCAGGTCGTGGCCGAGCAAGCGCGGGTCAAACAGACGGCCGCCGCCTTCGTGCGCCAGGAAAAGCTCTTGCCCAAGGGCTATACCAGCCGCAGCGAATACGACTCCGCCCAGGCCGCGTTGCGCAGCAGCCAAAGCGCCTTGGCCGCCGCTCAGGCCCAGCTGGCCAACGCCCGCGAACAGCTCGGCTACACCTCGCTCATCGCCGAAGCCCCCGGCGTGATTACTGCGCGACAAGCCGAAGTCGGCCAGGTGGTGCAGGCCACCGTGCCGATTTTCAGCCTGGCCCGGGATGGCGAGCGCGATGCGGTATTCAACGTCTATGAGTCGCTGTTGGTGGAGCCGCCGCCGGAGGCGCCGATCACCGTCAGCCTCTTGGATAACCCGAATATCAAGGCCGTGGGCAAGGTGCGTGAAGTTACGCCCGCCGTGGCCGCCAATACCGGCACCGTGCAGGTGAAAATCGCCCTGCAAGCGTTGCCCAAAGGCATGGAATTGGGCTCGGTGGTCAGCGCCACCGCCAACGGCCCGGCCAAGGCCAGCATCGAATTGCCTTGGGCCGCGCTGACCAAGGACCTCAGCGAACCCGCCGTGTGGTTGATCGACAGCGACGGCAAGGCCCAACTACACAAAGTCAGCGTGGCGCGTTATCTCACCGGCAAAGTCATCATTGGCGATGGCCTCAAAGGTGGCGAAAAAGTCGTGGTGGCCGGCGGGCAATTGCTGCACCCCGGCATGATTGTCGAGATTGCCCAGCAGGGAGCCCAGCCATGAAGCGCCTGACGGGAATATTCGCCGCCAGCCTGTTGCTGGTGGCCTGCTCCAAGGAAGAACCGCCACCCGAGCCTGTGCGCCCCGTGCTGTCGATGGAAGTGAAAGCCGAGGACCAGGAAAACCTCGGCCGTTTTGCCGGCACCATCCAGGCGCGTTATGAAAGCAACCTGGGCTTCCGCGTGCCCGGCCGCATTGCCCGCCGCGCCGTGGACGTGGGCGCCGAGGTGGAGAAGGGCGCCTTGCTTGCCGTCCTCGACCCCACCGACCAACAAAACCAATTGCGCGCCGCCCAGGGCGATCTGGCTCGTGTGCAGGCGCAATTCATCAACGCCCAGGCCAATGCCCGCCGTCAGCAGGAATTGTTCAACCGTGGCGTCGGCGCGCAGGCCCAGCTGGATATTGCCCAGACCGACCTTAAAACCACCCAGGCCTCTCTTGACCAGGCACAAGCCTCGGTCAACCAAGCCAAGGACCAACTCAACTACGCCGAACTGCGCACCGACCACGCTGGCATTGTCACCGCGTGGAATGCCGAAGCCGGCCAGGTGGTCAGTGCCGGTCAGCAAGTGGTGACCCTGGCCCGCCCGGATATCAAGGAAGCGGTGATCGACCTGCCCGCCGGCCTGGCCGAGCGCCTGCCCCATGACGTGGTGTTCCTGGTCGCCGGGCAACTCGACCCAAGTGTCAACACCACCGCCATCGTGCGCGAGATCGAACCCCAGGCCCAGAGCGCCACGCGCACCCGGCGCGCGCGGCTGACCCTGGCGGAAACACCGCCTGCGTTCCGCCTCGGCACAGCGATCAGCGTGACCTTGAGCACCGCCATTGCGCCACGCATCGAAGTGCCTTTGAGTGCCTTGCAGGAGGTCGACGGCAAGACCCGCATCTGGCTGCTCGACACCCAAAGCCAGACCGTGCAACCGCGCGACATCAGCCTGATCAGCCGTGACGCCAACAGCGCCTTGCTCAATGGCGGCGTCAAACCCGGCGAGCGTATCGTCACTGCTGGCGTGAACAGCCTGAAGCCTGGGCAAAAAGTCAAAATCGACGAGGACAGCCCGCGATGAAAGGGAGCTTCAACTTATCCGACTGGGCCCTCAAGCATCAGTCCTTCGTCTGGTACCTGATGTTCGTCGCGCTGCTGATGGGCGTGTTTTCCTACATGAACCTGGGCCGGGAGGAAGACCCTTCGTTCACCATCAAGACCATGGTGATCCAGACCCGCTGGCCAGGCGCGACCCAGGAAGAAACCCTCAAGCAGGTCACCGACCGCATCGAGAAAAAACTCGAAGAACTCGACTCCCTCGACTACGTGAAAAGCTACACGCGGCCAGGCGAGTCCACGGTGTTCGTGTTCCTCAAGGACACCACCAGCGCCAAGGCCATCCCGGAGATCTGGTACCAGGTCCGTAAAAAGATCGACGACATTCGCGGCACCTTCCCCCAGGGCTTGCAGGGCCCATCGTTCAACGATGAGTTCGGTGACGTGTTCGGCTCGGTGTACGCCTTTACCGGCGACGGCCTGTCGATGCGCCAGCTGCGCGACTACGTGGAGCAGGTGCGCGCCGAGATCCGTTCGGTGCCGGGGCTGGGCAAGGTCGAGATGATCGGCCAGCAGGACGAAGTGATTTACCTGAACTTCTCCACGCGCAAACTGGCGGCCCTGGGGATTGACCAGCGCCAGGTGGTGCAGAGCCTGCAGTCGCAGAATGCGGTGACGCCGGCCGGGGTGATTGAGGCCGGGCCGGAGCGGATTTCCGTGCGCACGTCGGGGCAGTTCGCTTCGGAGAAAGACCTCGCCAATGTGAATCTGCGGCTCAATGACCGTTTCTATCGCCTGGCGGACATTGCCGATATCAGTCGTGGCTATGTGGACCCGGCGCGACCGATGTTCCGGTTCAACGGCAAGCCGGCCATCGGCTTGGCGATTGCCATGCAGAAGGGCGGCAATATCCAGTCGTTCGGCAAGGCCCTGCATACGCGAATGGACGAGCTGACCGCCGACCTGCCGGTGGGCGTCGGCGTGCACAAGGTGTCCGACCAGGCGGAAGTGGTGGAAGAGGCTGTCGGCGGCTTTACCAGCGCGTTGTTCGAGGCGGTGATCATCGTGCTGGTAGTGAGCTTTATCAGCTTGGGCATGCGCGCCGGCTTGGTGGTGGCGTGTTCGATTCCGTTGGTGCTGGCGTTGGTGTTCGTGTTCATGGAATACAGCGGCATCACCATGCAGCGGGTGTCCCTGGGCGCGCTGATTATCGCCCTTGGCCTGCTGGTGGACGACGCCATGATCACCGTCGAAATGATGATCACGCGCCTGGAGAAAGGCGAAACCAAGGAGCAGGCAGCGACCTACGCCTACACCTCCACGGCGTTCCCGATGCTGACCGGTACGCTGGTGACGGTCGCCGGTTTTGTGCCCATCGGCCTCAACGCCAGTTCGGCGGGCGAGTACACCTTCACTCTGTTCGCGGTGATTGCCGTGGCGATGCTGGTGTCGTGGGTGGTGGCGGTGCTGTTTGCGCCGGTAATCGGCGTGCATATCCTCAGTGCCAAGGTGAAGCCTCACGATGCCGAGCCGGGGCGAATTGGCCGGGCGTTCAATGGCGGCATGCTCTGGGCCATGCGTAACCGTTGGTGGGCGATTGGCATCACCGTGGCGCTGTTTGTGGCGTCGGTGTTCTCCATGCAGTTTGTGCAGAACCAGTTCTTCCCGTCATCGGACCGCCCGGAAATCCTGGTTGACCTGAACCTGCCGCAAAACGCCTCGATCAACGAGACGCGCAAGGCCGTCGACCGCCTGGAAGCGATCATCAAGGACGACCCGGACATCGCGCGTTGGAGCACCTATATCGGTCAGGGCGCGATTCGGTTCTACCTGCCGTTGGACCAGCAACTGGAAAATCCCTACTACGCGCAGTTGGTCATCGTGAGCAAGGGCCTGGAAGAGCGCGGCGAGTTGATCGCACGCTTGCAAAAGCGTCTGCGCGATGACTTCGTCGGCATTGGTAGCTTTGTGCAGCCGCTGGAAATGGGCCCGCCGGTAGGTAGGCCGATTCAGTATCGCGTGTCGGGCAAAGACACCGACCAAGTACGCAAACACGCCATCGAACTGGCGACCTTGCTCGACAAGAACACCCACCTGGGCGAGATCATCTACGACTGGAACGAGCCGGGCAAAGTGCTGCGCATCGACATCGCCCAGGACAAGGCGCGCCAGCTGGGGCTGTCGTCGGAAGACGTGGCGCAGTTGATGAACAGCGTGGTCAGCGGTGCCTCGGTGACCCAGGTGCATGACGATATCTACCTGATCAACGTGGTCGGCCGCGCCGAAGATGCCGAACGCGGTACGCCGGAAACCTTGCAGAACCTGCAGATCGTCACACCCAACGGCACCTCGATTCCGCTGCTGGCGTTCGCCACGGTGCGCTACGAGCTGGAGCAGCCGCTGGTGTGGCGCCGCGACCGTAAACCGACGATCACCATCAAGGCGTCGGTGCGTGATGAGATGCAGCCGACGGACCTGGTGAAACAGCTCAAGCCGGAGATCGATAAGTTCAGCGCCGGCTTGCCGGTGGGCTACAAGGTCGCCACCGGCGGCACCGTGGAGGAAAGCGGCAAGGCCCAGGGCCCGATTGCCAGCGTGGTGCCGTTGATGCTGTTCCTCATGGCGACCTTCCTGATGATCCAACTGCACAGTGTGCAGAAGATGTTCCTGGTGGCGAGTGTCGCGCCGCTCGGTTTGATCGGCGTGGTGCTGGCGCTGATCCCCACGGGCACGCCCATGGGCTTTGTGGCGATCCTGGGGATTTTGGCGCTGATCGGCATCATCATCCGTAACTCGGTGATTCTGGTGACGCAGATTCACGAGTATGAAGTGGCAGGTTATTCACCGTGGGATGCGGTGGTGGAGGCTACCGAGCACAGGCGCCGGCCGATCCTGCTCACGGCAGCCGCTGCAAGCCTGGGCATGATCCCCATCGCGCGTGAGGTGTTCTGGGGGCCAATGGCCTACGCGATGATTGGCGGGATCATCATTGCGACTTTGCTTACACTTTTGTTTTTGCCTGCGTTGTATGTGGCTTGGTACAAGATCCGCGAGCCCAAACACGAACAGAGCTGAACATGCCCCACCTCCTGCGCCACGGTTTGTTGATCTGCACGCTGTTGCTGTCACCCGTGGCTTTTGCCGGCACCGTTCTGGAAAACGCGCTGTGGCGGGTCGAACTCGACCCGGCCACCCTTGCGATCCGCGTGACCCCCAGCGGGCAACCGACGATACAAGCTTCCAGCGGCGTAGCGGCCCGTGCCGTCAGCCAGCTTGCCCACAGCGATCAGCAGGCCGATTGGCAATGGGATGATGGCGCCTTCCGTGTGAGCGCTACCCTTGAGCAGCGCGACCTGGCGTTGTCCATCCGTGCGCGTGCGCCGGGTGAAATCCCCATTCTTCAACAACCGGCCAGTGCCTTAGGCAAAGGCGTGATGTGGCCTTTGGCTGAAGGGCATTACGTACCCGCCGATAACGCCATCTGGAAGGCGTTCCTGCTGGAGCAAGGTGACTTCAACACCACCCAGGATCTCAGCCTGCCGCTGTGGGGTGTCGACCACGGCGCGTTTACGCTCAACTGGTTGCTGACCAATCCCTATAACAATCGCCTGCGTTGGCAACCGGACCAGGCCCTGTCCTTGGCCCATGAATTCACCTCGCTCGACCCTGATGCGCCGATGACGTTGCGGTTGCACCTGGGCGATGGCGATCCCTTGGCCGGCGCCAAGCGCTATCGCCAGTGGTTGGTCGAGCAGGGGCGGTACGAGCCTTTGGCGGACAAACTGCGACAGACGCCCGAAGCGCAGAAGTTGCTGGGCGCCAGTCATGTCTACCTGTGGGGCAATGACCTGCTGGCGTTGGAGGATGTGCGGGATTGGCCGCTGTTGCTCCAGCGCTTGCGTAGACATGAACTCAAAGGCTTGCTGGACAAGGAGTCTGCCAAGGTACTGGCGCAGACCACGGCGTTGAATCGTTATGAGCAGACGGTGCTGCTACGAGGGCTGAACGCGGCGATCAACAAGAAAGCGCGGCAGAGTTGGCAGGTAGCAGAGCCTGATATGACACGGCTCGCTGCGCGCTACGGTGAATTGCGTGGCGAGTTGGCCGTGGACTTTGCCGGCGCCCTCAGTGAAAACCCGACAGCCTGGGGCAACCCGGTGATTCAATCGCTGAGCAACGCCGGCTTGCCCCGTGTGTTGCTGACCCTGGGCGAAGGCTGGGAAGGCGGGCTCTGGCACCCCGAGGCGATTCGCGCCGGTGTCGATGCGGGCTTCCTGATGGCGCCCTACGACTCCTATGAAACCGCGTTATCCGCCACGGAAAACCCCGACTGGACCACCGCCCACCTTGGCAGCAATGCCTACCGCGACTGCGCGATTGTGTTGAAGGGCGGCAAGCTCAAGACCGGTTTTCAGCAGTCCGGGCACTACACCGACCCGCGCTGTGTACGGCCGTTGCTGGAAGCGCGGGTGCAGGCCGTACAAGCCAAGGCTGGCTTCAACGCCTGGTTCCTGGATGCCTACGCCACCAGCATGGTGTTCGACAGCTACCGCGGCAGTGCACCGATGACCCAGGCGCAAAACGCCGAAGGTAACATCGACGCCTCTCGCTGGATCAATACCGCGCGCAAGTTGCCCACCGGTTCTGAAGACGGCAACGCCATCACGGCCCAGGGCATTCTGTTTGCTCATGGCATGCAGACGCCAGTGATGGGCTGGGGTGATCACGCGATGACCAAGGACAAGCAGTCACCCTATTACGTCGGTAACTGGTTCCCACCGGAGCAGCCGGCGGTGTTCTTCAAGCCGGTGCCATTGAAGGAGCCGTTTCGCACGGTGTATTTCGAACCGACGATGCGCCTGCCGTTGTATCAGGCGGTGTTCCATGGCTCGGTGATCACGACCCATCACTGGTTGTTCGACAGCCTGAAGCTGAGCAATGTGCAGGTTGAAAATGAGCTGACCCAACTGCTCTACAACGTACCGCCGCTGTATCACTTGAGTGCTGCGACCTTGAAGCAGCGACTGCCATTGATCCAACGCCAAGACGCCTTTTTCCGCCCACTGCATCAGCGTTTGGCCATGCAGGAAATGACCGGTTTTCGGTGGCTGACAGCGGATCGGCGGGTGCAGGAGACCACGTTTGCCGATGGGACGCGGTTGGTGGCGAATTTTTCCAGTCAGGAAAAAGCAGGGTATGTCGCTCGGAGTGTGACGGCGCTACTGAAGGGTGAAGAAGCCCAGGTTTATCAGGTGAAATAACCTGTGGCGAGGGAGCAAGCTCCCTCGCCACAAAAGCCGTCAGAGTTTGCGCCACACGCTGGCCAGCCAAGGCTGCTGCTCACGCGGCAGTCCGGCGGGGCGGTAGTAGTGTTCCAATTCCACAAAACCTGCGTGGGTGAGCAACGTTTGCCACGCCGCCAAGTCGTGATAAGACCCATAGCGCGGCCCATTCCAGCCTTCCTGATTCTCACCCCGAGGATTGGAGCTGAACAACACGCCCCCAGGCTTCAACGTCCCCTGCAACTGCTTGAGCACTCGCGGCAGTTCCTGCTTGGGAATATGAAACAGCACGGCATTGGCAAAAATCCCATCGAAGCGCTCGGCAGGCAGGTCCAGCTTAAGGAAGTCCTGCTGCAACACCTCGCAACCACTGTCTTCCCGCGCCATCTGCGCAAACCGCTCCGAGCCATCCAGGCCTACGGCGACGTGTCCCATACGCGTAAACGTCTGCAAATCCCGCCCCGGCCCGCAGCCAAAATCCAGCACGGTAAACGGCCCTGTGCCCTGGATATGCCTCAGCAAGGCGTCGATGTTCTGGCTCACATCATGATCGCGGGTGCCTTCACGGAAGTCCTCGGCCACCTTGTTGTAGTGGCCAAGGGTGGTGGAGGTGATCTGGTCGAGGTCGTCGGGCTTGAGGGGCATGGCAAGTAATACCGGGCACTGAGATGCCCCGACTATACCTCACCTCTTGTTGAGCACCCGCGCCAGGCGATCACCGCCCAACTGAATCACCGCCACCAGCATCACCAGCAACACGATCACCGTCAGCATGATCTGCGTATCAAAGCGCTGATAACCATAACGGTAGGCAATGTCGCCCAAGCCGCCCGCGCCAATCGCACCGGCCATGGCCGACGAGTTGATCATGGTGACCAAGGTGATGGTGAACCCGCCGACAATCCCCGGCAGCGCTTCCGGCAGCAGCACATGCCAGATGATGTGCCAGCGACGACAGCCCATGGCTTGCGCAGCCTCGATCAGACCGTGGTCGACCTCGCGCAGGCTCACTTCGGCGATGCGTGCAAAAAACGGCGTGGCGGCAATGGTCAGCGGCACGACGGCGGCCCATACGCCATAGGTGGTGCCGACGATCAGCCGGGTGAACGGGATCAACGCCACCATCAGGATCAGGAATGGAATCGAGCGGAACAGATTGACGAACGCCCCCAGCACGCGGTTAAGCGCCGGGGCTTGATAGATACCGCCTTTGTCGCTGGTCACCAGGAACACCGCCAGCGGAATGCCCACCAGCAGCGCGATCAATGACGACACGCCGACCATCAACAAGGTGTCGATGGCGCCCTGCACTAAACGATCAAACCACATAGCCCAGCACCTCTGCCTGTTGTGCCCAATTGCCGGCGCGGTTGCGCAACTCGCTAGCGTCGTGGGTCGATCCACTCACGGCCAGCAGCAGTTGCCCCAGGGCATGCCCTTGGATGCGTTCCACGCCACCCTGCAGCAAGCGCACGCGCCCGCCGAGTGCGCTGAACAGCGCGGCCAAGTCCGGCTCGTCGGTGTCGCTGCCGGTGAACTGCAAGCGCAGCACCACGGCGGCGTCGGCGGATGCCGGTGTGGCTTGCAAACAGCTCTGCAACTCGTCCGGCAGCCCGTGTTGCAGCGGTGCCAGCAGGGTTTTGCTGACGTCATGCTGCGGGTTGCCGAACACCTGCCACACCGGGCCTTGCTCAACGATGCGCCCGTGTTCCAGCACCACCACGCGGTCGCAGATTTCGCGGATCACCGCCATCTCATGGGTGATCAATACGATGGTCAAACCCAGGCGCTTGTTGATCTCACGCAGCAGGCCGAGGATCGACTGGGTGGTTTCCGGATCCAGGGCCGACGTGGCTTCGTCGCACAGCAGAATCTGCGGGTCATGCACCAGCGAACGGGCGATGCCCACCCGCTGTTTCTGCCCGCCGGACAGCTGCGCCGGGTAAGACTTGTGCTTGTCCTGCAAACCCACCAGTTCCAGCAGCTCGCGTACTTTCTGCTCGCGTTGCAGCTTCGGTACGCCTGCCACTTTCAACGGCAACTCGACGTTCTGCCACACCGTCTTGGCCGACATCAGGTTGAAGTGCTGGAAGATCGTGCCGATGCGCCGACGCAGCTCCACCAGACGGTCTTCATCGAAGTCACCGATGTCGACCTGATCGATCAGCACGCGCCCGCTGCTGGGTTGCTCCAGGCGGTTGATGGTGCGGATCAGCGACGACTTGCCGGCACCGCTGCGGCCGATGATGCCGAACACTTCACCGCGCTGGATCGCCAGGTCGATGCCTTGCAAGGCATGCACGGTGCCGTCGTAGGTCTTGCCCAGGTTGATAAAACGCACATGGGCGCGGTTCAGGTCAGGGTGCAGTTCGGTCTGCTCGGCGTCCCTGGGCGGCAGGCCCAGGTCGCGCAGTTGGGCGTTGGCGGCGGTCATTTTTTATCTTCCCAGCCGACCTGGTAGAGCTTGCCCAGGGATTTATCCAGCGCAGCCCGCACGACTGGCGAATGTTGGTAGATGTCGACGAACTTGATCACCCGTGGGTCGGTTTTGCTTTTCGGCTGGATCACGAACTGGATCACGTATTCCGGGTGGTCAAGGCCGTCGAACAGCAGCGCCGATTCGGCATCGAAGGTCTTGGACAGGCGGATGTATGCCGGGTAGCCCTGCACCAGGTCGGCGTCGTCGTAGGCGCGTACCAGTTGCACGGCCTCGACCTGCAGGATCTTGATCTTCTTCGGATTGGAAACGATGTCCTCTTCGGTGGCCTTGTAGCCCACGCCCGGCTTGAGGGTGATCAGCCCGGCCTTGGCCAGCAGTTGCAGGCCGCGACCGCTGTTGATCGGGTCGTTGGCAATCGCCACGCTGGCGCCTTGGGGCAGGTCGTTGATGCTCTTGTACTTCTTCGAATACAGGCCGACGTTGTTGATGATCCCCGGCGCGTACGGCACCAGGTCAAAACCGGCGGCGGCCTTGGCGTTTTCCAGGAATGGGATGTGCTGGAAATAGTTCACGTCGATATCGCCGGCCGCGAGGCTGACGTTCGGCGCGATCCAGTCGGTAAATTCCACCAGTTCGACTTTCAGGCCTTGCTTGCCGGCTTCGGCGACGGCGGCTTCAAGGGGAATCGCAAAGGCCGCCGTGGTGCCGATTTTCAACGGCGCATCGGCGGCGAATACCGCCGAGCTGAACAGTCCGAAAGCCAGGGCCAGTGCTTTGACTGGGTGAGCGAGCAATGTCTTTTTCATAGGGTATTTCCAGTCAGAGAAGCCGTTTGGCGGTAGGTGGAGCCGGTGTGTTGTTCGGGCAGGCGGGCGTTGCCGTGGAAGACTTTTTCGCGCAGCGTGCCGGTCTCGTACGCGGTCTTGTAGGACCCGCGCTTTTGCAGCTCCGGCACCACCAGGTCGATGAAGTCCACGTAGCTTTCCGGCGTGACGATGCGCGTGAGGTTGAAGCCGTCCAGGCCGGTTTCGCTGATCCAGGATTCCAGCTCGTCGGCGACCTGCTCTGGTGAGCCGACCAAGGTGATGTAGCGGCCACCGAGGGCGTGCTGTTCCAGCAACTTGCGCCGGGTCCAGTCGTTGTTCTGCAGATTTTTGGTGGCCGATTGGATCGCGTTGCTTTTCACGTACTGGATAGGTTCGTCCAGCGTGTACTGGGCGAAATCAATCGCAGTAGACGCCGAGAAATGCGCCACGCCCGCCTCCGGACTGGCGTAGCTCAGGTACTCGGCGTGCTTCTCCCAGGCCAGCGCTACGGTAGCGCCCACGATCACGTTGAGGCCCATGAACACCTTGATGTCATCCGGGTTGCGCCCGGCTGCCACGGCGCTGGCGCGTACCTTGTCCACCTGCACCTTGGTCGCCGCCTTGTTCTGCCCGCTGATAAACACGCACTCGGCATGCCGGCCTGCGAATAGCAAACCGCGATCCGAACTGCCGGCCTGGAACAGCACTGGCGTACGTTGTGGCGAGGGTTCGCACAGGTGATAACCCTCCACCTGGTAGAACTCGCCGTGGTGTTCGACCTTGTGCACCTTGCCCGGCTGCGCATACACCCGCGCTTTTGGATCGTTGAGTACCGCGCCGTCTTCCCAGCTGCCCTCCCAGAGCTTGTACAGCACCTCCAGGTATTCATCGGCCTGGTCGTAGCGACGGTCATGTTCAACCTGCTCGGTCAGGCCCATGGCCTTGGCGGCGCTGTCGAGGTAGCCGGTGACGATGTTCCAGCCGACCCGGCCACGGCTCAGGTGGTCCAGCGTGGACATTCGCCGGGCGAACAGGTACGGCGGCTCGTAGGTGAGGTTGGCGGTGAGGCCAAAGCCGAGGTTTTTAGTGACGGCCGCCATGGCCGAGACCAGCAGCAACGGGTCATTCACCGGTAACTGGATCGACTCCTTGAGCGGTACGTCTATCGAGTTCTGATAGACGTCATACACGCCGACGATATCGGCGATGAACAAGCCATCGAACAGCCCGCGCTCAAGTGTTTGCGCCAAATCTGTCCAGTACTCAATGGTTTTGTACTGGGTTGATGTATCCCGTGGATGGGTCCACAGGCCGTGGTTGATGTGCCCGATGCAGTTCATGTTGAAGGCATTGAGCAGGATTTTCTTCTTGGCCATCAGATGGTCCCCCGCAGTGGCGGGTTTTCATCGTTGAGGTAGTAATTGCCCACCGCGTGGTACTTCCAACGCACCGGGTCGTGCAGGGTATGCACGCGGGCGTTGCGCCAGTGGCGGTCCAGGCCGTGCTCGGCCAGGGTCGCCTGGCTGCCGGCGAGTTCGAACAAGGTACTGCCGGCGGCCAGGGAAATCTCGGTACTCAAGGCGCGTACTTCAGCGACGGCGATGGAGGCGGCTGCAACCGTTTCGGCGTTGCTGTCGGCCTGGGCGCGGTCGAGGAATTCACCCGAGCGTTCCAGCAGCGCCTCGGCGGCGTGCAGGCGGATGCTCAGGTGACCGAAGCTTTTCAGGGTCAGTGGGTCTTCGGTGGCTTTGTCGTTGCCGGAATCGATCCATGGGCGGGTCTTGGTGCGCACAAAGTGCAACGCATCCTCAAAGGCCGCGCGGGCGATGCCCGTGTCGATGGCGGCGTGGAGGATCTGCGCCAGCGGACCGACGGTTGTGGGGCGTTCAAAGGCGCTCTGGAACGGGATCACGTCTTGCGCGGTGACCCACACGTTATCGAACACCACCGAACCGCTGCCCGTGGTGCGCTGGCCGAAGCCGCTCCAGTCGTCGATCACGCTCAGGCCTTCGCTGTCGCGCGGCACAAAAGCGAGTTGCTGCACGCCCTGTTCATCCACCACCGACGTGGGGATGCGTTGGGCGTAGATCGCGCCGGTGGAGTAGAACTTGCGACCGCTGATACGGAAACCGTCACCGTCGCGGGTGATGGAGGTCACGCGGTCGTGAGCGGTCTTGGTGCCCAGTTCCGCCAGCGCGTTGCCGAAGCGTTGGCCTGCAAGAACTTCGGCGTACAGGCGTTTTTGCTGCGCCGGGCGGCCGTTTACGCGCAGCATTTCCAGGGCATAAAAATGGTTTTGCGGGATCTGGCCCAGGGAAGCATCCGCCTGGGCGATCAGCGCAATGACCTTGGCCAGGGTGACGTTGGACACGCCCGCGCCACCGTACTCCTTGGGCACGCTGATACCCCACAGGCCGGAGCGCGAGAATACATCCAGCTCAGGCAGCGGCAGGCGGCGTTCACGGTCGCGCTGGGCGCTGTCGCGACGGAAGTCTTCGGCCAGGTCGCTGGCGACAATAAGGGCTTGTTCGTCGCTGGTGATAACCGCGACGTTTGCAGAGAAAGTCATAGGTGTTCTCCAGAGGTCTGGTCGGTCAGATCCAGGAATGCCTGGCAGGCAACGTGCCGTTCAGTCGATAGGCGCCGATGGCGTGATATTTCCAGCGCACCGGATCGTGCAGGGTGTGCACGCGGGCGTTGCGCCAATGACGGTCGAGGTTGAATTCGGCGAGGGTGGCGCGGCTACCGGCCAGCTCGAAGAGTTTTTCGCTGACCAGCAGCGATACTTCGGTGGTCAGCACCTTGGCTTCAGCCACGGCAATCGACGCACGGGCCGCGGACTGCGCGGTGATCGGCGCAGCGCTGACCTGGTCCAGCACCTGGCCAGCCTTGCGCAGCAGGGCTTCGGCGGCATGCAGTTCGATCTTCAGCTTGCCGATATCGGCGATCACATACAGGTCATCACTGGCGCGTTCGACCTTGGCATCGATCCATGGGCGCGAGCGCTCGCGGACAAAGGCGATGGTGTCATCGAGCGCGCCGCGTGCGATGCCGGCGTCGATGGCTGCCTGGATCAATTGGGAGACCGCGCCTTGGATATTCGGGGTTTCGCCGATGCGCCAGTTTTCCACGACCCACTCGGCATCGACCTGCACTTGGTCCAGCAACACGGTGCCGCTGGCGGTGGTGCGTTGGCCAAAGCCGGACCAGTCATCGACGATGCGCAGGCCTTCGGTGCCACGGCGCACAAACGCCATGACCTGCTTGCCGTCATCGTTCAGCGCTTTGACCGCGACCCAATGTGCAAACAGCGCGCCGGTGGAGTAGAACTTCTGGCCGCTGATCACATAGCCGTCACCCTCAGCGGTGATGCGCGCCTTCAGTTCCAGAGTGTTTTTGGTGCCGCGTTCCGGGCCGCCATTGCCGATGCGCCAGCCGTCGAGGACGCTCTGGAACAGCTGTTTTTTCTGGCGCTCGGTGGCGGCACCTTGCAACAGGTGCAGGATGCCGAAATGGTTCTGCGGAATCTGCCCGAGGGCCGGGTCTGCCGCACTGATGATCGCGAACACGTCGGCCAGGGTCACGAAAGACACCTGCGGGCCGCCGTATTCACGGGGAATGGAAATACTGCCCAACCCACTGCGGGTGAACTGTTCGAGCTGTGCCCATGGCAGCTTGCGCTGCTGGTCGCGCTTGGCGGCTTGCAGGCGCGCAGCCTGGGCGAGTTCATGGGCAGCCTTCAGCGCCTCTGCGTCGTTGCGCAGCACGGCGGCTGGCAACAGCAGGGGGGCAATGTCCAGATCGCTCTGGGGGGGTGTTTGAGCCAAGTTAGACATCAGCGCCGCTCCTTGGCTGCACGTAATGCCCTGGCGTTGTGCACCGGGGTAATCCTGACCATACCGACCTCGCATTCAATGAAATAAAAACAGAAAAATCAGCGATGTCCGGTGGTCCGGTGCATATACCCTAAGCGTGTTAAATATATAAATAAACTAACTTTTGGGAATATGCATAGAAGGTCTGTCACCCAGGTTCGCAGGGCGATCCCAGTGGGCGCGGTTGATAGATCAGCGCCGCCCCGGCCAGACGGGGCGGCGCCTCGGCGGCAATGCGTAACATGCGGGCGGGTGCCCAGCGTGAGTTGTTGCCGACGCGATCCAGAATGCAGTACGTCACTTCCAATCGGCAGTCGTCGCCGGCTTCGGTGATGATCGAGGAGGGCACCCATACCTGCATCGCCAGGCCGACTTCAACGGCCTGGATCTTTGGCAAGTCAAGGCGCACATCACCCCAGCGCAGGGTGATGGCATCGCCCGTGGCCATGTTGAGATAGGGCGCGATGGTCAGCGGGATACCGCGTCGCACCTGGCTGGCGTTGACGCCGAAGCGGCGGATGGTGTCGGGCAACCCCACGGGGGCGAGATTCTGGTTTTCGTTGCCGCACAGCGACGAGGGCTGGCCACCCGGAAAGAGCGTCTTCACCTGCACGCGCGTCACGGCCGAACGGGCAGGGGCGTGGCCCACTTGCATGACCTGGTAATGCACTTGGGTCGGGCCGTCCAGCACAAAACTCTCCGGCACCCGTAGATGGGTAAGTGTGCCGATCTTGCAGGCGGTCACCCGACGCGAAGCGGCAAAGCAATTGTTCCAGAACAGCTCGATCAGGTCGCCTTCATCCATGCCGGGATACGGCGCGATGTCGACCTGCAGGTGGGCGGCGGCGAGGGCATTGATGCCATTGCCGATGGCCTGGGGCAGCGTCGGGGCGGTGAGCAGGGGGGGCGTCATAAATAATCTCCTTGATGCAGCCAGCAGCAATCGCTCCGGCCCCTTGGCGCAGGCAAGCGCGGTGGGCCGAACAGAACGATTCAGTGAATAGCCGGGATAGGATCCAATCCTCTGGGCGCTAGATAAGAGGGTTGGGCGCGGAGCGTCAATGGCGGCAAAGGGCTAAACGGCGGGTTTGGAGATATTCAGAAGGGTCTGACTGGTGCGGGGATATTCGCGCGGGTGTGGTGGGGTGTTTTGCAGGTTGGAATGAGGACTTCGTGTAGGAACAGGCTTTGTATGGGAGCTGGCAAGCCAGCTCCCATACAAAGCTTCAGTGGGCGAGGAATTTGCTCAGAAACTGCTGGGTGCGCTCTTCCTTGGGGTTGGCAAACAACGCCTTGGCGTCGCCTTGTTCCACGATCACGCCCTTGTCGAAGAAGATCACCCGGTTGGCCACATCCCGCGCAAAGCTCATCTCGTGGGTGACGATGACCATGGTACGGTTTTCTTCGGCGAGGCTGCGGATGGTTGCCAGTACTTCACCCACCAGTTCCGGGTCGAGGGCCGAGGTGGGCTCGTCGAACAGAATCACCTCCGGTTCCATGGCCAACGCACGGGCAATCGCCACGCGTTGTTGCTGACCGCCCGACAGGCGCCGTGGATAGGCGTCTTCCTTGCCCGCCAGGCCGACCCTGGCGAGCAGCTTGCGACCCAGGGCGTCAGCCGCCTCCCGTGGCATCTTCTTGACCACGATAGGGCCTTCGATGACGTTTTCCAGCGCCGTTCGGTGGGGGAACAGGTTGAAGCTCTGGAACACAAAACCCACGTGCTGGCGCAGGCGCCGCACCAGGCTGGCCTGCTGGTTGATCGGCTTGCTGCTGTCGATCTCGATGTCGCCCACCTTGATGCGACCGCTGGTGGGTTGTTCGAGGAAATTCAGGCAGCGCAGGAAGGTGGTCTTGCCGGAACCGCTGGGGCCGATGATGGCGATGACTTCGCCTTCCTTGACCTCCAGGTCGATGCCGTTGAGCACCACCTGACCCTTGAATTGTTTGGTCAGTTTTTCAACCACGATCATGCTTCAGGACTCCAGGTCATGCCGGTTGACCCGGTCTTCCAGGCGATTCTGCAAATGCGCCAGGATGCTCGCCAAAATCCAGTAGATCAGGGCAGCGGAGAGATACATGGTGAAGATTTCGAAGGTCCGTGCCGACACCAGTTGCGCCTGGCGGAACAGCTCGGGCACTTGGATGGTAGCGGCCAGCGCCGTGTCCTTGACCAGCGAAATGAAGCTGTTGCCCAGCGGCGGCAAGGCCGTGCGCATGGCCTGCGGCAGGATGGCCCGGCGCAGGGTCTGCGCACGGGTCATGCCGATACTGGCCGCAGCTTCCCATTGGCCGCGCTCGATGGAACCGATGGCGGCGCGCAGGATTTCACAGGCATAGGCGGCCATGTTCAGCGAAAAGCCGATCATGGCCGCCGGGATCGGATCCAGCTCGATGCCCACTTGCGGCAAGCCGTAGTAGATCAAGAACAGCTGTACCAGCAAGGGCGTGCCGCGAAAGAACGACACGTAGACTCGGGCGAGCCAGCTCACCAGCTTGAAGCGCGACAGGCGCATCAAGGCCAGGCCGAAGCCCAGCAGCAAACCGAAAAACATCCCGCCGAGGCTGAGGATCACCGTGTAGTACGCGCCCTTGAGCAGAAAGGGCGCGGAGTCCAGCGCGAGTTGGAAACCTGCTTCCATTATTGAGTGACGTCAGCGTTGAAGTACTTCTCGGACAGCTTCTTCAAGGTGCCGTCGGCGCGCAGTTTGTCGAGGGCCTTGTTCACCGCGTCGAGCAGTTCTGGCTCGCCTTTGCGCAGGGCAATACCGGCTTCCTGACGGGAGAAGGCGTCGCCGGCTGCGGCGGTGTCAGGGGCTTTCTTGGCGTATTCCAGGGCGGCCAGCCGGTCGATCAGGATGGCGTCGATACGGCCGATGCGCAGGTCCTGGAACTTGGTCGGGTCGTCGTTGTAAGTCTTGATGAGGGCTTTAGGCTGATTGTCCTTGAGCCATTGTTCGTAGTTGGTGCCCAGGCCCACACCGACTTTCTTGCCGGCCAGGTCGTCGGCGGTCTTGATCGCGTCAACGTTCTTCTTCAGGACCAGTGCCTGGATACCGGAGACGGTGTAAGGCTTGGAGAAATCGTACTTTTTCTTGCGCTCTTCAGAGATGGTCACTTGGTTGACCACGGCGTCCAGACGCTTGGATTCCAGGGCGGCGAGGATGCCATCCCATGGAGTGGCCTGCAGCTTGACCTTCACGCCCAGCTCCTTGGCCAGCGCTTCGGACAGCTCCACTTCGAAACCGCTGAGCTTGCCGCTTTCATCGACGAAGCTGAAGGGTGGGTAGGTGCCTTCCAGGCCGATCTTGATCTCGCCTGCTTTCTTGATGTTGTCCAGCTGTTCACCCGCGACCGCTTGGCCGATCAGGCCAGCCCCGAGTGCCAGGCCCAAAGTGCCAACCAACAACGTGCGACGGAATACAGAAATAGTCATGAAGAGCCCCTGTGTTTTTTATGGTGAGCGAAGCAGGTGACGCAGTAGTCGTATCCTGCCTTAAAGCGCGTAGCGCGTCTTCGCCTACGGCGCGATGATAAAGCCGGTTTTTAAGACTTGAAAATAATATTAAATCACCCGCTTATTCTTTTTTGGAATAATCTGGTCGACATTTTTAGAACGCCGAGTCATAAGCGAACAACGCTGGCGCGCCACCGGTATGCAGGAAAATGATCGGCCCGTCCTCAATCCGTTGACGCCCGATGCCATCCAGCAAGCCGGCCATGGCCTTGCCAGTGTAGACGGGGTCCAGCAGCAGGCCTTCCTGGCTCGCCAGCAGCTTGACCGCCGCCAGGGTGCCGGCGTTCGGTTCGCCGTAGCGCGGGCCGAAGTACTCGTCCCACAGGATCACCTTGAAGGCCTCGGGGATCTCGACTCCCAGCAACTCGGCGGTGCGTTCGGCCAGGCCCTCTACTTTCGGGCGCTGAGCTTCTTCAGTACGTGAGACGGTGACGCCAATCACGGGTAGGTTTGGCATTACCTCGCTCAAGGCCAACGCCAAGCCACTGTGCGTTCCCGCGCTGCCGGAGGCCAGGACCACGGCGGCGAACTCGATGCCACTGTCTTCGATCTGCCCGGCCAGCTCCAGCCCGGCCCGCACGTAACCCAATGCACCGAGGGCATTGGAGCCGCCGATCGGCACCAGGTAGGGCTTCTTGCCGTTGCTGCGCAGGCGGTCGGCGAGGGCGTTGAGCTGGTCGTCGATGTTGTCGAGGTTCTCGACCAATTCCACCTTGGCGTCGAACAACTCCAGCAGCAGGCGATTGCCGTTGCTTAGGTAATTGGGGTCTTCGGTGCCGGTGGGATTTTCCAGCAGGGCGACGCAGCCCAGACCGAGCTTGGCCGCCAGCGCGGCAGTCTGGCGCACGTGGTTGGACTGGATCGCGCCGGCTGTCACCAGGGTGTCGGCGCCTTGGGCGATGGCATCGGCGGCGAGGTATTCGAGTTTGCGCAGCTTGTTGCCGCCCATGGCCAGCGGCGTGGTGTCGTCGCGCTTGACGTAGATATCCCTGCCCAACCAGGCCGACAGCCGCTCGAGTTTTTCCAGGGCAGTGGCGCCACCCAGCAGTTCCAGGCGGTTAAAACGGTCGAGCTGTTGTTTGATCATGGCTACGCACGGTTGATGAGTATGGGGCGACTATAGGCAGGCACTTTTCATCGGGCAACCGTCAATCGCTTATTCCGGACGGTTCTTAGCATCACACCATTGGTTCTTAAGGGCGGCCAGGGTGCATACCGTAAAGTGATGGCCATTTCGTCAGGAGTGAATACCGTGAGTGAGCGTTCCAGTCATTGGCAATTACAGACCATCGTCAGCCAACTGCGCAGCGCCCGGGACCAGTGGCGAACGCGCAATGGGCGCTTGAGTGGAGAGCATGGCGGTCGTGAGTTGCCGTCCCGCGAGGCGGTGGCGCAGATTCTAGAGTCGTTGTGCGGCGCACTGTTCCCCATGCGCCTGGGCCCGGTGGACCTGCGTGAAGAGAGTGAAGATTTCTACGTTGGCCACACCCTCGATGTGGCGCTGAATGCCTTGCTCGGCCAGGCCCGCCTGGAGTTGCGCTACGCTGCACGCCAAGGCGCTAAAGACGACAGCGAAGTCGACACGCTTGCCATCCGCCTGATCCAGGATTTCGCCCTGGCCCTGCCGTCCCTGCGCAGTCTGTTGGACACTGACGTGCTGGCCGCCTACCACGGCGATCCGGCGGCGCGCAGCGTGGATGAAGTGCTGCTGTGCTATCCGGGCATCCTGGCGGTGATTCACCACCGCCTGGCCCACCACCTGTACCGTGCCGGCCTGCCGCTGTTGGCGCGCATCAGCGCGGAAATTGCCCACTCCGCCACCGGTATCGATATCCATCCCGGCGCGCAGATCGGACCGAGCTTTTTCATCGACCACGGGACCGGCGTAGTGATCGGCGAAACCGCGATTATCGGCGAGCGCGTGCGCATCTACCAAGCTGTGACGCTGGGCGCCAAGCGCTTCCCGGCAGACGAGGACGGGCAGTTGCAGAAAGGCCATCCACGCCACCCGATTGTCGAGGATGACGTGGTGATCTACGCCGGGGCGACGATCCTGGGGCGTATCACCATCGGCCAGGGCTCGACCATCGGCGGCAACGTGTGGCTGACGCGCAGCGTACCGGCGGGGGCGAATATCACCCAGGCCAACCTGCAACATGATGACGGCACGCAAAAGTGATGGCACTTCCCGTGAGCGCTGAGGACTAAGCTTGCCTTGGGCTGGCGTAGGAAATGTCTACCACTCAGCCCTGCGATTAGTCCCAGACCGCCCATCCATGTTTAACTTGAATGCTCGTTCAAGTTAAACCCGGTGGTTCGCTGCCCGCTCACAACAGGAGGCTTACCTTTGCTGAGTCCGTTATTTACAGCCACATCTCACTCCCTCGGGGTGCATCGTTCATGAGTGCATCGTCCACCCCTACCAGCGGCCAGGTGCGCATGAACGCGCCGGTCTTCTACTTCGCCGCGACGTTTATCCTGCTGTTCGGCATCACGGTCATCGCTATCCCGCAACAGGCCGGTGCCTGGCTGCTGGCGGCGCAAAACTGGGCGGCCAACACGGTCGGCTGGTACTACATGCTGGCGATGACCCTGTATCTGGTCTTCGTGGTGGTCACCGCGTTATCGGGCTACGGCAAGATAAAACTCGGTGCCGACCACGACGAGCCCGAATTCAGTTATCTGTCCTGGGCCGGCATGCTGTTCGCCGCCGGGATCAGCATCACGCTGTTTTTCTTCTGCGTCTCCGAGCCGCTGACGCACCTGGTGCAACCGCCGCAAGGCGCGCCGATGAACGCCGATGCCGCGCGCCAGGCCATGCAGATCCTGTTTTTGCATTGGGGCCTGCACGGCTGGGGCGTGTTCGCGTTTGTCGGCATGGCCCTGGCGTATTTCGCCTACCGGCATAACCTGCCGCTGGCGTTGCGTTCGGCGCTGTACCCGCTGATCGGCAAGCGCATCAACGGTCCTATCGGTTATGCGGTGGATGGCTTCGGCATTATCGCCACGGTGTTCGGGCTTGGTGCGGACATGGGCTTTGGGGTGCTGCACCTCAATTCCGGGCTGGACTACTTGTTTGGCATTGCCCATACCCAGTGGATCCAGGTCGGTCTGATCACGCTGATGATGGGCGCCGCGATCATCGTCGCCGTGGCCGGTGTCGATAAAGGCGTGCGCGTGATGTCCGACATCAACATGCTGCTGGCCTGTGCGTTGCTGCTGTTCGTGTTGTTCGCCGGGCCCACCCAGCACTTGCTCAACACCTTGATCCAGAATATCGGCGACTACCTGGGCGCCTTGCCGACCAAGAGTTTCGACGTGTACGCCTACGACAAACCCAGCGACTGGCTGGGTGGTTGGACGGTGTTCTACTGGGCCTGGTGGATTGCATGGTCGCCGTTCGTGGGCCTGTTTATCGCGCGCATTTCCCGTGGCCGCACCATCCGTGAGTTCGTGTTTGGCGTGCTGCTGATCCCGCTGGGCTTCACCCTGGCGTGGATGTCGATCTTCGGCAACAGCGCCATCGACCAGGTGCTCAACCACGGTATGGCCGCACTCGGTCAGTCGGCCATCGATAACCCGTCGATGAGCCTCTACCTGCTGCTGGAAACCTACCCGTGGAGCAAAACCGTCATCGCGGTCACGGTGTTTATCAGCTTCGTGTTCTTCGTGACCTCCGCCGATTCGGGCACCGTGGTGCTGTCCACCCTGTCGTCCAAAGGCGGCAACGCCGATGAAGACGGGCCGAAATGGCTGCGGGTGTTCTGGGGTGCGATGACCGCGCTGGTCACCAGTGCCTTGCTGTTTGCCGGCAGCATCGATTCGCTCAAGTCGGCGGTGGTACTGACCTCGTTGCCGTTCTCGATGATCCTGCTGCTGATGATGTGGGGGCTGCATAAGGCGTTCTATCTGGAGTCGCAAAAGCAGATCGCCCAGTTGCATTCATTGGCACCGATTTCGACGGCTCGCAAGGGGCGCGGCGGCTGGCGCCAGCGTTTGAGCCAGGCCGTGCACTTCCCGTCGCGAGACGAGGTGTACCGTTTCCTTGACTCGACGGTGCGCCCGGCGATTGAAGAAGTGACGGCGGTGTTTGTCGAGAAGGGTTTGAATGTCGTGACGCAACCTGACCCCGCCAACGACAGTGTCAGCCTGGAAATCGGCCATGGCGAGGAGCGACCGTTCATCTACCAGGTGCAGATGCGCGGCTACTTCACGCCGTCATTTGCCCGTGGTGGGATGGGCTCCAAGGAGCTCAACAACCGTCGCTACTACCGGGCGGAAGTGCACTTGGCCGAGGGTAGCCAGGACTATGACTTGGTGGGCTATACCAAGGAACAGATCATCAACGACATCCTCGACCAGTACGAGCGTCACCTGCAGTTCCTGCACTTGGTGCGCTGAGGCTCAGGCCCTGAGGTACAGGGCCAGTGCCACCAGGGGCACGCCGAACACGCCACTGCCGATCACCAGTTCCGACACCAGGGGCTGGCCGGCAGTGACGACCCCTACAGCGCCATTGACCACCGCCACCCCCAACCAGATCGCCACAAAGCTGTAGGCCAGAATGTGCCGGCTCACGCCAAGCTTCTGCCCGATCAACAGCATCAGTACCAGCAGGATCAAGCCGACGGTGATCACCAGGGTGGTGTGCATGTTCAGAGCTCCTTGCCCAGTGTGTTGTCCAGGGAATAGCGGCCGGCACCGCGAAACACCAGGTACAACGATAGCAGCGCCATCAGCACCGGGTACTCGATGCCTCGGTCGATCCACGGCCACGTCGGCCCCAGCAAGTAAGCAATGGTCAGCATCTGCACGGTCATCATGGCCGCGATCAGCCGTGTGCTCAGGCCGAGTATCAACAGCAATCCACCGACTGCTTCCAGCAAGGCCACCAGCAGACCGATCAGCTCCGCCTGCGGCAAGTGCAGGCGGTTCTGGATCAGATTGATGGAGGCCGCCATCGGATCGGCCATCGAACCATGGGCGTTGCCCAGCAATTTGGGCAGCCCGTGGGTGAGCATGATCACCCCAAAACCTGCGCGCAGCAGCGCGTAGGCCAGGGGTTCGGCGCAGCGGTAAAGCGGGGCGAGTGCGGGGATCAACAAGGTTGGCATGATGGAGCTCCACAAAGAGAACATCGCTGGCCCGGATGTGTGACTTAGACCAGCCCGCCATTGGCGCGCAGGATTTGCCCATTCACCCAGCCACCGGCCGGGCTCACCAGAAACGCCACCACGCGGGCGATATCTTCCGGTTGGCCAAGGCGTTCCAGCGGCGGCATCTTGGCCATGCCCTGGATCTGCTCTTCGCTTTTGCCGTGCAGGAACAATTCGGTGGCGACCGGGCCTGGCGCCACGGCGTTGACAGTAATCCGGCGCCCGCGCATCTCTTTGGCGAACACTTGGGTCAGGGACTCCACCGCCGCCTTGCTGGCGATATACACCGCGTAACCTTGGAAGTTGAGGCCGACGGTGCTGCTGGAAAAGTTGACGATGCGTCCGCCGTCATTCAGGCGGGTGGCGGCTTCGCGCAGGGCGTTGAAGGTGCCACGGGTGTGGATATCGAAGTTCTGGTCGTAGAGTTCGTCGCTGTGCTGGGCCAGGGGCAGCGTCTTGAGGATGCCGGCGTTGTTGATCAGCACATCCACCTTGCCCAATTGCGCCTCGGTTTCGTCGAACAGGCGCTTGATGTCGGCGGGTTTGGCGACGTCGCCTTGGATCGCTATGGCTTGGTGGCCGGCCTGGCGCAGTTCCACTACCAGCTTCGACGCCTCGGTGGCGCTGCTGGCGTAGTTGATGGCCACGGCGTAGCCGTCGGCAGCGAGTTGCTTGGCGATGACGGCGCCAATGCCACGGGAGGCGCCGGTGATGATTGCTACTTGAGTCGTCATGATCTGGGTTCCTTGAACGGGGTGTGGAAGCAGATTCACATGTTTACCCAGGCCGATAAATGCGCCAGAGTTGCCTTGACTGTTCAATAATCGCCAACAATCGGCGTGTAGGAGTGCAGCGTGGATCAAGTCAAAGCCATGAAGGTCTTCGTGCGGATTTACGAGCGTTCCAGCTTCACACTGGCGGCCGATGACCTGAATCTGCCCCGTGCGACCCTGACCCACACCCTCAATCAATTCGAGGCCTGGCTCGGCACGCGCTTGTTGGAACGCAGCACCCGGCGTGTGCGCCCGACCCTCGATGGCGAGGCGTATTACCAACGTTGCGTGCAGCTGCTCGCGGAGCTGGAAGAGGCCGAGCTGGCGTTCCGCAGCGTGGCGCCCAAGGGGCGTTTGCGCGTGGACCTGCACGGCACGCTGGCCAAGTATTTTGTGGTACCGGCGCTGCCGGAGTTCATGGCGCGTTACCCGGATATCGAGCTGTCCATCAGTGAGGCGGATCGCTTTGTCGACCTGATCGCCGAGGGCGTCGATTGCGTGCTGCGTGCCGGCACCCTGGGGGATTCCGCGTTGATTGGTCGGCGCGTCGCCAACCTGCGCCAAGTGACCTGCGCGAGCCCCGCCTATCTGCGCAAATTCGGAGAACCCAAGAGCCTGGCCGAGCTGAGTGAACACCGCGCGGTGAACTACGTTTCACGCACCACGGCCAAGCTGTTTCCGTTCGAATTCATGGTCGATGGCGAGTTGCAGGAAGTGAGTATCGAAGGTGCATTGTCGGTGTTCGGCGCGGAGATTTATTCGGCCAGCGCGGTGGCCGGACTCGGCATTATCCAGTGCCCGCATTACCGCATGGCCGAGCTGATCGAGCAGGGCGTGATGCGAGAAATTCTCCAGGAAACACCGCCACCTTTGATGCCGGTATCGGTGCTGTATCCACAGAATCGACACATGTCGCCGAGGGTGCGTGTGTTCGTCGACTGGCTCGCGGAAATCTTCGAAAATGCCCGATAACCCGCGTAGTTAAAGGGTTTCATAAATTTAATTTCATCCGCCTACATCGCGTTTTGACGCGCAACTGTCATCTGGCCACTGCGTAATTGTGTGAAGCGTTTGACGCTTTCATTTCAGAACAGTGACGGAGACCGGTAACAATGAAGACGTTGATAAGCCCTATGGTGGGTGCCGCCATGGCGAGCTTTATGCTGTCCGCCCACGCCGATTTTATCGATGACAGCCACGCCGATGTGACCCTGCTCAACCGCTACCTCAACCAGCAGGGGCGTGATGTGGTGAACAGCAACGCCAAGGCCCACAGCATTCGCGATTGGGGCCAGGGGTTCGAGTTCAACTTCAAGTCCGGCTACACCGAAGGTCCGGTGGGTTTTGGCCTGGACCTGCAGGCGTTCTACGGGTTGAAGCTGGACTCCGGCGGTGACCTCAACAACAAGGATCACCAGGGCCGCTACCCCGGCAGCATGTTCCCGCTGGACAACGGCAAATCCGCCGACCAGTTCGGTGTGTTGAGCCCGACGTTCAAGATGCGTTTCGCCAAGGATGAACTGCGTGTCGGCACGCTCTACGGCAACAACCCGATACTCGCCAACACCGACGGGCGCCTGTACCAGCAGACCAACACCGGTGTGCAACTGGTGTCCAAGGACCTCAGCGACTTCACCTTCACCGGCGGCGATATCTTCAAGACCAAGATCCGCAACGAAACCGGCGACCAGGGCATGATCACCGCCGGCGGCACCAAAGAGAGCGATCGCTTCCTGTTCGGCGGTGCGGATTACACCGGCATCCAGAACACCACGGTCAGCCTGTGGTATTCCAACCTTGAGGATTACTACCAGCAGTTTTTCCTCGGTGCCAAGCGCCATGACGCGTTATCCGTGGGTGCCATCGACACCGACCTGCGTGTATTCCGCAGCCTGGGGGTGGGCGGCAACGCCGACGGTGACAAGGACTACGCCGCGAGTGGTCTGTACGGCGACGGCGTGAACAAAGGCCGCATCAACCAGACCACCGCCAGCTTGCTTGAGAGCTACAGCCTCGACGGCCACACCGTCGGCCTGGGTATCCAGAAAAACAGCGGCGACAGCGACTTCCCGTACCTGGACTCCGGCCTGAACAGCGGCGACAACCGCCAGGGCCCAGGCTCAGGTGCCGACACCCCGGCACTGACCAACATGCAGTTGAATAAATTTCAACACGCCGGTGAGCGCACTTGGCTTGCGCAGTACAAGTATGACTTCGGTAAGCTTGGCCTCACGGGCCTGACGTTCTCCGCTGCCTATGCCCACGGTGATGACATCCGCACGGCGCAAGGCACTACCAGCGAATGGGAACGTAACGTCGCCGTGGCTTATCAAGTGCCCACCGGCACTCTCAAGGGCCTGGGTGTGACCTGGAAAAACGCCCACGCGAGCCCGGACATCAGCGGTGCCACCGTGCAGGATGAAAACCGCTTCTATGTGAGTTATGTCGTTCCACTCTGGTAGGCAATTGCTGTAGAACGGAACGGCAGACTTAAGCGATTCAGCTGGTTAAAAGGCCTGGGAATAACCTTATTCCCAGGCCTTATTTGCCGACGTCCAAGAGAGGATTCGATGACTTACATTGCTGCCGAAAACCGCTATGAATCTATTCCGTATCGCCGCGTAGGCCGCAGTGGATTGGTGCTGCCTGCACTGTCCCTGGGCCTGTGGCACAACTTTGGCGACAGCACCCCGATCGACACACAGCGCGCTCTGTTGCGCACCGCGTTCGACCTGGGCATCAACCACTTCGACCTGGCCAACAACTATGGCCCGCCCTATGGCAGCGCCGAGATCAACTTCGGCCGCTTGCTGCGCGAAGACTTCAAGCACTACCGCGACGAACTGATCATTTCCAGCAAAGCCGGCTGGGACATGTGGCCCGGCCCTTACGGCCAGGGCGGCGGCTCACGCAAGTACGTGCTGGCCAGCCTCGACCAGAGCCTGCAACGCCTGGGCGTCGACTACGTGGACATCTTCTACTCCCACCGTTTTGACGCCGACACCCCCCTGGAAGAAACCGCCAGCGCCCTCGCCACTGCCGTGCAGCAAGGCAAGGCGTTGTACATCGGGATCTCGTCCTACTCGGGCGTGAAAACCCGCGAAATCGCCGCGCTGCTCAAAGAGTGGAAAGTGCCGCTGCTGATTCACCAGCCGGCCTACAACCTGCTCAACCGCTGGGTGGAAAAAGACCTGTTGGACACCACCGAAGAGCTCGGCGCCGGGGTGATCGCGTTCACGCCGCTGGCCCAGGGTCTGCTGACCGACAAATACCTCAACGGCGTGCCGGCGGATGCACGGGTGAACCGTCCGGGTGGTGGTTCGTTGCAGGCCAAGCACCTGTCCGAAGCCAACATCGCCCACGTGCGTGCGCTGAATGAAATCGCCCAACGCCGTGGCCAGAGCCTGGCGCAACTGGCATTGGCCTGGACTCTGCGTGATCCACGGGTGACCAGTGCGCTGATCGGTGCGAGTCGGCCGGAGCAGATTATCGAGAACGTCGGGGCGTTGAAAAATCTGCATTTCAGTGCAGAAGAATTGGCGGAGATTGATCGGTTTGCGCTGGAAGGTGGGATTAACTTGTGGGAAAAGCCGTCCACTGCTGAATAATCTGACGCCACTCGATCAAATTGTGGGAGCGGGCTTGCTCGCGAATGCGGAGTGTCAGTCAACAGATGTACTGACTGATCCACCGCCTTCGCGAGCAAGCCCGCTCCCACATTTAATCCTCGGCGGGATTTAGAACGGCACATCTCCCAAAATCGTCGCCCGGTGCATCACCCGCCGCTGCGGCCGGTAATCATCCACCGCGTAATGCTGCGTCACGCGGTTATCCCAGAACGCCACATCGTTTTCCTGCCAACGCCAACGAATGGTGAACTCCGGGCGTGTCGCGTGGGCAAACAGCAGCTTCAGAATCGCCTCGCTCTCCGCCGGTTCCAGCTCGTTGATCCTGGTGGTAAACCCATCACTGACAAACAGCGACTTACGCCCACTCACCGGGTGCGTGCGCACCACCGGATGCGACAACGGCGGGTTCTTCTTGCGGGTCTCTTCCCAGCGCGCCAGGTCTTCGGCGGTGTTGCCAAAGCGCTCCAGCGGGAAGGATTTGGTGAAGTCGTGGGTCGCGGTCAGCCCGTCGAGCAGGCGCTTCAACGGCTCGGACAACGCCTCATACGCCGCAATCCCGCTGGCCCACAGCGTATCGCCGCCAAACGCCGGCAGCAGCTTGGCGCTGAGTACGGCGCCCAACGCCGGGGTGGGCAGGAAGGTCACGTCGGTGTGCCACACGGCGTTGTCACGCACGTCGGTGACGGCGGTGTCGAGGATCAGCACTTCGGGCTGTTCCGGCACATTGGGGTAGATCGGGTGGATATGCAGGTCACCAAAATTCGCCGCGAATCGCGCTTGCTGTTGCGGGTTGATCGGTTGATCGCGGAAGAACAGCACCGAGTGGGTGAGCAACGCCTGTTCAATGGCATCTCGCTCTTCAATGTTCAACGGCTGGGTGATATCGACGCCACTGATCAGGGCACCCAATGCGGTGCTGATGGGGGTAACGGTCAGGCTGCTCATGCGGTTCTCACTCAATGTGCCTGGCCATGCCACGGCACTAATTTACGCTGCAGGGCGCGCAGGCCCATTTCCATGGCGAAGGCGATCAGGGCGATGACCAGGATGCCCAGCACCACCACGTCAGTGACCAGGAACTGCGCCGCCGACTGCACCATGAAACCCAGGCCGCTGGTGGCCGCGATCAGCTCGGCGGCGACCAATGTCGACCAGCCCACGCCCAGGCCGATGCGCACGCCGGTGAGGATGTCGGGCAGGGCGCTCGGCAGGATCACATGGCGAATCAGCTGGGCACGGGTGGCGCCCAACGACTGCGCCGCGCGCAGCTTGGCCGGGTCGACCGTGCGCACACCGGTCGCGGTGGCGATGGTAATCGGCGCGAAGATTGCCAGGTAAATCAGCAGCACCTTGGACAGCTCGCCAATGCCGCACCAGATCACGATCAGCGGCAGATAGGCCAGTGGCGGGATCGGGCGGTAGAACTCGATCAGCGGGTCGAGGACGCCACGGGCGATACGGTTGGAACCAATGGCGATCCCCACCGGCACGGCGGTCAGCACGGCAAAACCGAGGCCCAGGCCGATACGGCTGAGGCTCGCGCCCAGGTGCTGCCACAAGGTGGAATCCATATAACCGCTGGTCGCCAGCAGCCAGCCCTTTTGCAGCACGGCGGACGGCGGCGGCAGGAACAGCGGTTCGATCAGACCGGTGGCGGTCACGGCCCACCAGATTGTCAGCAGGGCGACCAGCGTCAGCACGCTGATCCAGCGCGTGCTCAAGCTGCGGCGCAGCGGGATAACGGTATGCACCACCGGCTTGGCGGCGAGTTCGTAGCTGCTCATGCGGACACCTGCCGTTGGGAGAACACTTTGCCCAGCACGTGTTCGCGGGTTTCGATAAAGCGCGGGTCGGACTTGATCGCCCGCGCCGACTCACCGGCGGCGTAGCGTTGGCCGAAGTCCAGGCTCAGGCGTTCGACGATCTGGCCAGGGTTGGGCGCCAGCAGGATCAGGTCAGTGGCGAGGAAGACCGCTTCTTCGATGTCGTGGGTAATCAGGAACACCGGCTTGGCCGTGCGCCGCCAGACTTGCAGCAGCAGCTCCTGCATCTGTTCGCGGGTGAAGGCGTCGAGGGCGCCGAAGGGTTCGTCCATCAGCAACACGCGAGGGTCGGCCGCCAGCGCGCGGGCGAGGCCGACACGTTGCTTCTGCCCACCGGAAAGTTGCCAGATGCGGCGGCTGTCGAAACCGGCCAGGTCTACCAGCGCGAGCATTTCCCGAGCGCGCACTTCACGTTGCGCCTTGGGCACACCGGCCAGCTCCAGGCCGAAGCCGACGTTGGCCAACACATCCTGCCAGGGCAGCAGGGCGTCGTCCTGGAACACCACGCCGCGTTCGGCGCTCGGGCCTTTGACCGGCACGCCATCAAGCGTAATGCGCCCGGCGGACGGTTCGACAAAGCCGGCAATCAGGTTCAACAGCGAAGTCTTGCCACTGCCGGACGGGCCGAGGGCCACCAGCAATTGCTGGGGCCCCAGGTCGATTGAAATGTCTGACAGTACCGGTTCTGTGGCGCCTGGGTACTGTGCGCTGATGCGCTCCAGTTGTAGCAAGGCCATCGCGATGAACTCCTGATCAATTAGTAATGAACTTGGCGCTGACGTACGGGGCGTAGTCCGGCAGCACGGCGTCGACCTTGCCTTGCTCCTTGAGGAACGCGGCGGTATCGGTCACGGCCTTGGTGGTCGGTGCGCCCAGCAGGGTCACTTGGTCAGCGGCCAGCGGGTAGACGTTGCCTTGCAGCAGCAGTGGGATGTCGCTGGCCTTGGCGCCGGAGAGTTTCACCAGTTTTTCGACGTTGCCTTTGTCGGCGAGCCAGGCTTGTGGGTCTTTACGGTAGGCGGCGTAGGCATCCAGAGTGACTTTGGCAAACGACGTGACGATTTCCGGGTGCTTCTCGGCAAAATCCTTACGCACGATCCAGGCATCGAAGGTAGGCGCGCCAAACTTGGCCAGTTCGCCGGAGGTGATCAGCACCTTGCCGTTTTCCTTGGCCACGCCCAGGGCAGGGTCCCAAACGTAAGTAGCGTCGATATCACCACGCTTCCAGGCGGCGATGATCGCCGGTGGTGCGAGGTTGAGGATGGTTACTTTGGACGGGTCGATGTTCCAGTGCTTCAGCGCGGCCAACAGGCTGTAGTGACCGGTGGACACGAATGGCACGGCGATTTTTTTGCCGATCAGGTCCTGCGGGCTGTTGATCCCCGAACCGTCGCGCGCTACCAGGGCTTCGGCGCCGCCGATCTGGGTGGCAACGAGGAAGGTTTCCACCGGCACTTTGCGGGTGATCGCGGCGGTCAGGGGGCTGGAACCGAGGTAGCCAATCTGCACGTCGCCGGACGCGATGGCGGCGATGATATCGGCGCCATTGTCGAATTTGCGCCAGTTGATCTTGGCGTTGGTGGCTTTTTCATAGGCGCCATCGGCCTGGGCGACTTTGGCCGGGTCCACGGTGGTCTGGTAAGCGATGGTCACATCCGCCGCCTGGGCAAACAGGCTGGCACCGGCCAGGGACAATGCGGCCAAGAGGCGCAGAGGGGTAAGCAGTTTCAAGGGGAAGCTCCTCAATCAGGCGGCCGAGGGTCGGCGTGTGAGGAGACTAAATGATCTAAGAATCCGAAAATAAATAACATTTTCGAATTAGCTTATGAGGAGAAAAATGTTGCCTGTAGTGAGCGGGCTTGCCCGCTCACCACAGTAAATTACCCCAACATTTTTTTAGTTGCTGATGGCGAGGATGCTGGCCTGGTAAGAGCCAACAAACACGTCAAAATCACCCACTTCGTTCTGCTCCAGCTCTGCCTGCTGTGCCAGCGATTTGCGTGCCAGTTCTTCAAACTGCGCTTGCTCTTCGGCCGGCAGCGGTTCGCTGCGGAAATGCTCGGCGTGCAGTTGGCTCTGGTGCAGGGAGAACTGCGCAAAGCTTTCCTTGCGCTCGGCCATCGCCGCCAACACCTGGGCCGACGGGGTCAGGGACGAATCCTTGACCTTGGCCAGTTGGGCATCCAGCGCTTGGCTGTGCTCGGTGATGCCGTGGCTTTCATCCAGCAAGGCGGCCAGTGGCGCAATCTGCTCCAGCAGCTCGGCAGCCCACTCCTTCATGTCCACAGGCTGGCCCAGACGCTGCAATTGCAGGCCGGGACGACGACCTTCCTTGACCACGCTGAGGAAGTTGGAGGTGGCGTTGCCGCACTCGTTGTCGGCGAACAGCGGGCTGTCGTTCAACGCGCAGTACAGCAGGAAGGCGTCGAGGAAACGCGACTCCGGCAGGTCGATGCCCATCGGCAGGAACGGGTTGATGTCCAGGCAGCGCACTTCGATGTACTGGATGCCACGGGCCACCAGCGCCTGGATCGGCCGTTCGCCGGTGTAGGTCACACGCTTGGGGCGGATGTTGGAGTAGTACTCGTTTTCGATCTGCAGGATGTTGGTGTTGAGCTGTACCCACTCACCGTCCTGATGGGTTCCGATTTCGACGTACGGTGCGTAGGGCGTTGCTACCGCTTCACGCAGGCTGTCGGTGTAGCTGCTCAAATCGTTGTAGCAAGGCGTGAGGCCGGCCTGGGCGTTGCTCTGGTAACCCAGGTCGCTCATGCGCAGGCTGGTTGCGTAGGGCAAGTACAGCGTGTCGGCGTCGAGTACTTCCAGCTGGTGCGAGCGACCCCGCAGGAAACCGGCGTCCAGGGCAGGGGATGCACCGAACAGGTACATCAGCAGCCAGCTGTAACGGCGGAAGTTACGAATCAGCGCGATATAGGCGGTGGACTGGTAGTCGCGGTCAGTGCCGACAAATCCTTCAGTCTCTTTAAGCAACGGCCACAGCGCTTCCGGCAACGAAAAGTTGTAGTGGATGCCAGCGATGCACTGCATGGTCTTGCCATAACGCAGGGCCAAACCCTTGCGATACACGTACTTGAGCTGTCCGATATTGGACGTGCCGTAGTAGGCAATCGGAATATCTTCCTCAGCCGGCAACGGGCACGGCATCGAGGGGCTCCACAGGTATTCGCTGCCCAGCTTGGTGTAGGCAAAGCGATGGATCTTGTCCAGGCTGCTCAGGGTATCGGCCGGGTTGGGCAGGGCGGGAGTGATGAACTCCAGCAGCGATTCCGAGTAGTCGGTGGTGATCTGTTCGTGGGTCAACGCGGCGCCCAGGGCTTCAGGGTGCGGCGTTTGTGCCAGTCGACCCTCACCGGTGACACGCAGGCATTCGCGCTCGATGCCGTGCAAGCACTGCTCTAGCAGGGAGAGGTGTTCGCGCTTGCCGAGCAGGGCCAGGCGGCGGTTGAGAAGTTCGCTCAAGTTGGATTCCTTCACGCGTCAGTCGCCCCAATATGGGGGTGGGCAGGACGGTCTACAAGGGTGAAGTTAAAACTGGCGTGATCGCCTGGTTTAGAGTCGATTTAACCCGCTCTGAATATGCCGACTTCACTCCATGAATTTGGCTACAGCGCAGCGAGAAAATTCCGACGCCGTGATTGCAGCGCCGAAATTAACTCAAATCGGGGGTGGGGAGCTATAGGACAGCGAAGGTGCCCTGTGCTTTTGCGACAAGTCTTTCGTCTTGATACACGTCTGCCTCGACCACCAACGTGCGGCGACCGGCATGAATCACCCGGCTGGTGCACAGCACGTCACCGTCGGACACGGCGCGGATATAGTTGATCTTGCACTCGATAGTCGCGCTCTGCTGGTCGAAACCATGGGAGCTGGAACAGGCCAGTCCCATCGTAATGTCCACCAGGCTGAAAATCGCCCCGCCATGGAGCTTGCCCGCGCGGTTGCGCAGTTGCGGCTCCAGGGTCAGGGCCACCTCGGCAACGCCTTCTTCAAGGCGTTGCAGGCGGCAGCCGATCAGTTCGCTGAACGCGCTCTGGGTCAAACCGGCTGGGATTTCCATCAGCGTTTCTTCAACTGTTTGGCGTTGGCGAACAGCGAGGCCATGGCATTGTTGCTTGGCGCTGCGGTGGCAGTTTCTTTGCGCGGTGCATTGTTCTGCGACTGTCGCGGAGCGGAACCAGGGCGCGCGCCACGGGCACCGTCGATTTTCTCGCCGGGGGTGTCGCTCATGCGCATGGACAGGCCGACGCGTTTGCGCGGGATGTCGACTTCCATCACCTTGACCTTGACCACGTCGCCGGCTTTGACCGCTTCACGCGGGTCTTTGATGAACTTCTCCGAAAGCGCGGAGATATGCACCAAACCGTCCTGATGCACGCCGATGTCCACAAAGGCGCCGAAGTTGGTCACGTTGGTGACCACGCCTTCGAGGATCATGCCCAGCTCCAGATCCTTGAGGTCTTCGACGCCGTCCTGGAACTCGGCGGTCTTGAACTCGGGACGTGGGTCGCGGCCAGGTTTTTCCAGCTCTTGCAGGATGTCGGTGATGGTCGGCACACCGAAGGTTTCGTCGGTGTACTTCTTCGGATCCAGGCGTTTGAGGAACGCAGCATCGCCGATCAGCGAGCGGATATCGCGGTCGGTCTCGGCGGCGATGCGCTGCACCAGCGGGTAGGCTTCGGGGTGGACTGCGGAAGAATCCAGCGGGTTGTCGCCGTTCATTACGCGTAGGAAGCCGGCGGCTTGTTCGAAGGTTTTCTCGCCCAGGCGCGCGACCTTTTTCAGCGCTGCACGGGTCTTGAACGCGCCGTTTTCGTCACGGTGGGTCACGATATTCTGCGCCAGGGTGGCGTTGAGGCCGGAAATACGCGCCAGCAAGGCGACGGAAGCGGTGTTCACGTCCACGCCCACGGCGTTTACGCAGTCCTCGACCACCGCGTCCAGGCCTCGTGCCAGTTTCAGCTGCGACACATCGTGCTGGTACTGGCCGACACCGATGGATTTAGGGTCGATCTTCACCAGCTCGGCCAGTGGGTCCTGCAGGCGACGGGCGATAGACACTGCGCCACGGATCGACACGTCGAGGTCCGGGAACTCCTTGGAAGCCAGTTCCGAGGCCGAATATACCGAAGCGCCGGCCTCGGAGACCATGACCTTGGTCATTTTCATGGCTGGGTATTTCTTGATCAGCTCGGCGGCCAGCTTGTCGGTTTCACGGCTGGCGGTGCCGTTGCCGATGGCGATCAGGTCTACCGCGTGCTTGGCGCACAGGGCAGCCAGGATGGCCAGGGTCTGGTCCCATTTGTTGTGCGGCACGTGCGGGTAAACGGTGGCGTGGTCCAGCAGCTTGCCGGTGGCGTCGACCACGGCAACCTTGCAGCCGGTGCGCAGGCCCGGGTCGAGGCCCAGGGTGGCACGCGGGCCGGCCGGGGCCGACAGCAGCAGGTCGTGCAGGTTGTGGGCGAACACGTTGATCGCCTCGGTCTCGGCGCCGTCGCGCAGCTCGCCCAGCAGATCGGTTTCCAGGTGGGTGTAGAGCTTGACCTTCCAGGTCCAGCGCACCACTTCACCGAGCCACTTGTCCGCAGGACGGTTCTGATTCTGGATGCCGAATTGTTGACCGATCATGCCTTCGCACGGGTGCATGGTGCCCGGCAATTCGTCGCCGACCTTCAGCGCGGAGCTGAGAATGCCTTCGTTGCGGCCACGGAAAATGGCGAGCGCACGGTGGGACGGCATGCTTTTCAGCGGTTCGTCGTGTTCGAAGTAATCGCGGAACTTGGCGCCTTCCTCCTCTTTGCCGGCGATGACGCGGGCACTGAGAATGGCTTCCTGTTTCAAGTAAGTGCGCAGTTTTTCCAGCAGGCTGGCGTCTTCGGCGAAGCGCTCCATGAGGATGTACTTGGCGCCTTCGAGGGCGGCCTTGACGTCCGCGACGCCTTTTTCGGCGTCGATGAAGCGGGCGGCTTCGGTGTCCGGGGTCAGCGACGGGTCGTTGAACAGACCGTCGGCCAACTCGCCCAGGCCGGCTTCCAGGGCGATCTGGCCCTTGGTGCGGCGCTTCTGCTTGTACGGCAGGTAGAGGTCTTCGAGGCGGGTCTTGGTGTCGGCGAGCTTGATGTCGCGCTCAAGCTGTGGAGTCAACTTGCCTTGTTCCTCGATGCTGGCGAGGATGCTGATGCGCCGTTCGTCGAGTTCTCGCAGGTAGCGCAGACGCTCTTCCAGGTGACGCAGTTGGATGTCGTCGAGGCTGCCGGTCACTTCTTTACGGTAACGGGCGATGAAAGGCACCGTGGAGCCTTCATCCAGTAGAGCGACGGCCGCTTCGACCTGTTGTGGGCGTACACCGAGTTCCTCGGCGATGCGGCTGTTGATGCTGTCCATAAAACCACCTGAAATTCTGAAAAGCAGCTCGCAGGCCCGGAAAACAAGGCCCTGGGAGGCTGGTTGAGCGGCCCGACTGGCGCCGCTGCCTGGGTCAATAGGCAGCCTATTGACCCTCGAAATCGAAAAAATCACACAAGCGGGTAAAAAAAGCCTCGGCAGCAAACGGTAACGATCTGAAGTTGCCCTGCACGACGGCGCCGCATTATAACCAGCGTTCTGTCCTTGGGGGGGATTGCGCCAACGGTTGTAGGGCGCGGGTTCGCTGGCAGTTGAGGAAAAATCTGCTAACAATGCACACGGTGCGTATAACGGCAGCTAGGCCATAATGCGCGCCGAGATAAGAGGAGCATCTAATGAGCAGCACTGCACAAACTGCTGAAGGCGAAAAAATTCTCATCGTTGACGACGACCCGGGGCTGAGCAGCCTGCTGGAGCGCTTCTTCAACTCCAAGGGCTACCGTGCCCGCGCGGTGCCGAACACCGAGCAGATGGACCGCCTGCTGGGGCGTGAAGTCTTCAACCTGGTCGTACTCGACCTGATGCTGCCCGGCGAAGACGGCCTGACCGCCTGCAAACGCCTGCGCGGCGCGAACAACCAGATTCCCATCATCATGCTCACCGCCAAGGGCGATGAGCTGAGCCGCATCAAGGGCCTCGAGCTGGGCGCTGATGACTACCTGGCCAAGCCGTTCAACCCCGACGAGCTGATGGCTCGGGTCAAAGCCGTATTGCGTCGCCAGGCACCGCCGGTTCCAGGTGCCCCAGGCAGCGAAGACGAGAGTGTCACCTTTGGCGACTACGAACTGTCGCTGGCGACCCGGGAGCTCAAGCGTGGCGATGAAGTGCACATGCTTACCACGGGTGAATTTGCTGTGCTCAAGGCCCTGGTGATGAACGCTCGCCAGCCGTTGACCCGCGACAAGCTGATGAACCTGGCCCGTGGCCGGGAATGGGACGCTCTGGAGCGCTCCATCGACGTGCAGATTTCCCGTCTGCGCCGGATGATCGAGCCGGATCCATCCAAGCCACGGTACATCCAGACGGTATGGGGCGTGGGTTATGTGTTTGTGCCGGACGGCAATAAAACCAGTTGACCGGTGATTTGCAGGGGCGGGCATCCTGGCGTTTGACTCCATGAGGGTCGACGGGATGTCCGGCGTCTGCAATTCTGCGAGCGCCGCTCGTTTCTGCAAGGTATCTAGCAGTCTTCTATGAAAACCCCGCTGTGGTTCCCCCAAAGTTTCTTCTCCCGCACCCTTTGGCTGGTGCTGATCGTCGTTCTGTTTTCCAAGGCACTCACACTGGTTTATCTGTTGATGAACGAGGACGTGCTGGTGGACCGGCAATACAGCCACGGTGTCGCCTTGACGCTGCGCGCCTATTGGGCGGCAGACCCGGAGAACCGCGAGAAGATCGCCAAGGCCGCGACCCTGGTGCGCGTCGCCGGTGCAGGTGTGCCGGAGGGCGAGCAGCATTGGCCCTACAGTGAGATCTACCAACGCCAGATGCAGGCAGAACTGGGTGAAGACACTGAGGTGCGGCTGCGTATGCATGTGTCGCCAGCGTTGTGGGTTCGCGCGCCAAGCCTGGGCGAGGATTGGCTGAAAGTGCCGCTTTACCCGCACCCGCTGCGGGGGCAGAAGATCTGGAACGTGTTGGGCTGGTTCCTGGCGATCGGGCTGCTTTCAACGGCGTCGGCGTGGATTTTCGTGCGCCAGCTCAACCAGCCGCTTAAACGCCTTGTGTTTGCCGCCCGTCAATTGGGCCAGGGGCGCAGCGTGCGTCTTCCGGTCAGCGATACGCCGAGTGAGATGACCGAGGTGTACGGCGCGTTCAACCAGATGGCGGAAGACGTCGAACAGGCCGGGCGCGAACGCGAGTTGATGCTGGCGGGGGTGTCCCATGACTTGCGCACACCGTTGACGCGACTGCGCTTGTCTCTGGAGCTAATGGGCAACCATAGCGACCTCACTGACGACATGGTCCGCGACATTGAGGACATGGACGCGATCCTCGACCAGTTCCTGGCGTTTATCCGCGATGGCCGTGATGAAGTGGTTGAGGAGGTCGACCTGACGGACCTGGTGCGTGAGGTGGTCGCGCCCTACAACCAGAACGGTGAACAGGTACGTATGCGCCTGGAGCCGATCCAGCCGTTTGCGTTGCGTCGAGTGTCGATGAAGCGCCTGTTGAACAACCTGATCGGCAACGCCTTGCATCACGCCGGTTCCGATGTGGAAGTGGCGGCCTATGTGTCCGGCGACAGCGCTGCGCCTTATGTGGTGCTGAGCGTAATGGACCGGGGCGCAGGCATCGACCCGGACGAGTTGGAAGGCATCTTCAACCCGTTCACCCGTGGCGACCGTGCCCGGGGTGGCAAGGGGACTGGCTTGGGGTTGGCGATTGTGCGGCGGATTGCCTCGATGCATGGCGGCAATGTTGAGTTGCGTAATCGTGAAGACGGTGGCCTGGAGGCGCGGGTGCGCTTGCCGCTTGGGCTGATGTTGCCTAGAGATGCAGTCTGACCAAAGCCAAGTCATCAAATGTGGGAGCTGGCTTGCCCGCGATAGCCATAGTGGATTCACCACTGCTATCGCAGGCAAGCCAGCTCCCACACTTTTTAGCCCTTACCCTTGGTCCGAGTCATATTCGGCCCACCATTCTTCTCCAGATGCTGAATGATGATCCCCGCCACATCCTTCCCGGTGGTGGTTTCAATGCCTTCCAGGCCCGGTGACGAGTTCACCTCCATCACCAGCGGCCCGTGATTGGAGCGCAGGATATCCACACCCGCCACACTCAACCCCATCACCTTGGCGGCCCGCAGTGCCGTCATGCGTTCTTCCGGCGTGATCTTGATCAGGCTAGCGCTGCCGCCACGGTGCAGGTTGGAGCGGAACTCCCCCGGCTTGGCCTGGCGCTTCATCGCCGCAATCACCTTGTCGCCCACCACGAAGCAGCGGATATCCGCACCGCCGGCTTCCTTGATGTATTCCTGCACCATGATGTTCTGCTTGAGGCCCATGAACGCCTCGATCACGGATTCGGCCGCTGTCGCGGTTTCACACAGCACCACGCCGATACCCTGGGTGCCTTCCAGCACCTTGATCACCAGCGGCGCGCCGTTGACCATGTCGATCAGATCGGGGATGTCGTCGGGGGAGTGGGCAAAGCCCGTCACCGGCAGGCCGATACCCCTGCGCGACAACAGCTGCAGCGAGCGCAACTTGTCCCGTGAACGAGCAATGGCGACCGACTCATTGAGGGGAAACACCCCCATCATTTCGAACTGGCGCAACACCGCGCAGCCATAGAACGTCACCGAGGCGCCGATGCGTGGGATCACCGCATCAAACCCCTCCAGCGGCTTGCCCCGGTAGTGGATCTGCGGCTTGTGGCTGGCGATGTTCATATAGGCACGCAACGTGTCGATCACCACCATTTCGTGGCCACGTTCGGTGCCGGCCTCAACCAGGCGGCGGGTGGAATACAGACGCGGGTTTCGCGACAGCACAGCGATCTTCATGCAGCACCTGGGACAGAAAGAGTTGAGACCGGGAACACCGGCTTGTCTTGAACGTACTTGATGCCGGGATTGACCACCAGTTGGCCGTCAATCAAGGCTTTGGATCCCAGCAATAGCCGGTAACGCATGGCTTTGCGGCAGGCCAGGGTAAATTCCACCCGCCATACCCGATCACCCAGCGCCAACGTGGTGCTGATGACATAGCGCACCTGCGCATGGCCGTTGGAGCTCTTGATGGTTTTCATCGTCACCAGGGGCGCTTCGCAGCGGCGGTGACGCAGTTGCACAACGCTGCCCAGGTGCGCGGTAAAGCGCACCCACTTCTCACCGTCACGCTCGAACGGCTCGATATCGGTAGCGTGCAGGCTTGAGGTGCTGGCACCGGTATCGATCTTTGCGCGCAGGCCTGCCACTCCCAAGTCGGGAAGTGCCACCCACTCACGCAGACCCACAACGGTCAAATGGTCAAATGTCTTCAATAGGGATAACCGGTCAATTCGTCCAGGCCTGAGGGGGAACCTCGGCCAGGGCGTTGAATGCAGGCTTGGCGAACCAGTAGCCCTGCATCAGAAATATTCCGCAGTCGGACAGGAAGTCGCGCTCGCCAGCACTTTCGATGCCTTCGGCGATGACAGTAACCCCCAACTGCTCACAGATTGTGACAACCCCCTGGACGATGACCTGACGGACACGATCCTGATCGACATCGCGGATCAGCGCCATGTCGAGTTTGATCAAATTAGGTTGGAAATCGGCCAGCAGATTCAGCCCCGAATAGCCCGCGCCGAAATCGTCAATGGCGGTCATGAAGCCGAATTCGCGGTATTCACGCAGAATATTCGTCAAATGGCGATAGTTATCTACATGCTCGCTTTCCAGAGTCTCGAAAATCAGCTGGTTCAACGGGAAATTATGCGCGCGCGCCGCCTCCAGGGTGCTGCGGATACACAACTCCGGACGGTACACGGCATTGGGCATGAAGTTGATCGAAAGGTGGGTCTGCATACCCAAGGCCGCCGCCCCGGCAATCGCCTGGGTTCGGCAGCGTTGGTCAAAGCGGTAGCGGTTGCTTTCGTTGACCTGGTCAAGCACCGACAGCGCGCCTTCGCCATGCGTGCCACGCACCAGGGCTTCGTGGGCAAAGATCGAATGGTCCCGCAGATCTACGATAGGCTGGTACGCAAATGCAAAATCGAAACCGAGAGGCTCGCTTTGCTGGCATCCCACACAGCGCTGGTTGGGCGAGGTGAGTGAAAGGGGGAATTCGGTCACAGCATATCCTCGCGAAAACAGGGTGCTACCTGGCGTATCTTAGGTGAGCCTAGGGGTTTATGCGTCGAAGGGCTTCAACGTTAAAGTTGCGACATTTTTCAGAGCGAGGAATTCAAGTGGCTCAAAAGCAGGAAGAGGAAGAAAAGGTCCGATTGGACAAGTGGCTGTGGGCCGCGCGTTTCTATAAAACCCGTGCCTTGGCCAAGGCCGCTATTGAGAGCGGCAAGGTGCACCATCGCGGCGAGCGCTGCAAGCCGGGCAAGGAGCCGCGTGTCGGCGATGAGTTCCAGATTCGTGTCGGGTTTGATGAAAAGACGGTCGTGGTTCAGGCGCTTTCCATCGTGCGCCGTGGTGCGCCTGAAGCGCAGGCGTTGTACACCGAGACCGAAGCCAGCATCGCCAAGCGTGAAAATGCGGCCGCGATGCGCAAGGCGGGCGCCACGGGCATGACCACCGATGGCAAACCGAGCAAGAAGCAGCGCCGCGACCTGTTCAAGTTTCGCGGCAGTGGCAATGATGATTGACGGCGACAGTGGGGGAGCAAGCTCCCTCACCCTTGGCCATCACGTTGGGCGAACCACACTCAGTCGACTGATCAGCGGCATGTGCTGAAGCAGGCCGAACACCGGTGCGGTCACCCGCAACAACCCGCTCGAAACCTTCGCCGCAAACGGCGTGTAATACCCCCATCCCAACGCCAACAGCGCCAGCAACACGCCACCGATGTAATCGTCCTGGCCCCAATGCGCGCCCGCCATCAGGCGCGGCATCATGAACAGCAGCGCCAGGCCCCAGATCACCAGCACCTGACCAATGCGCTTGGCGAACACCGTCATGAACATCCCCCAGATCAACAGCACCGACGCGTGATCCCCTGGAAAACTCTGGCTCGAACGGTCCTTCAATTCCCAGGTCTTCTCCAGTCCCGGGAAGTAGTCGCTCATCTGGATCGCGCCACTGATCACCATCGACGGGCTGCTGTGTTGCCAACCCATGTGCGCCGCGAACTTGGAAAACAGCATGCGGATAAACAGCAACAGCAGCAGAATGCCGACAAAACCTAACAATGCCTGGCGCACCTGCACGGCCTTGAATACCCAGTCGCCGCGAATCAGCAGCGTCAGCAGAATCACGCCGACCACCGCATCGAACGGCCGCAAACTGGCTACCGCCCACACGTGCAGCCAGGTCAAGTTGCTGGCCAGCGGGTCATTGAGCAGATGAAACAGCCACTCGTCGAAAAGCACACACAGCATCTGGCCCGTGGGCCACAGCCAAAAACACAGCAGTGCGATAGCGAGTAGATTGCAAAAGGCCCATCGCCCGAGGTTCCACTTGGCTTGGAACAAACCCGGATTGTTCATAAACTGTCCCCCACGGCTCTAGAAAACCGCACCAAAACGGTGCTAAAGCGTTTAATTCTATAAACCTTGTAATCAATTTGTCATCAATTCAGATACCCAGACCTATGACTGATCTACCGGATACCGACTTCACCCAACGCTTCATCTTTGACGAGAGCGACGCCCGCGGCGAGCTGGTCTCGCTGGAGCGCAGCTATGCCGAAGTCCTCGCCAAGCACCCCTATCCGGAGCCGGTCGCGCAACTGCTCGGGGAGCTGATGGCAGCGGCGGCGCTGCTGGTGGGCACCATGAAATTCGACGGGTTGCTGATCCTGCAGGCACGTTCCGAAGGCCCCGTGCCGATGCTGATGATCGAATGCTCCAGCGAGCGCGAAATCCGTGGTTTGGCCCGTTACGAGGCCGACCAGATTGCCCCGGACGCCACCTTGTCCGACCTGATGGCCAACGGCGTGCTGGCGATCACCGTCGACCCCACCGAAGGCCAGCGCTACCAGGGCATCGTCGACCTGGACGGCGAAACCCTGTCGGACTGCTTCACCAACTACTTCGTGATGTCCCAGCAGGTCGGCACCAAGTTCTGGCTCAACGCTGACGGCAAACGCGCCCGCGGCATGCTGTTGCAGCAATTGCCACCAGATCGCATCAAGGACGAAGACGAGCGCACCGACAGCTGGCGCAAGCTGACGGCCCTGGCCGGCACCCTCACCGCTGAAGAGCAACTGGGCCTGGACAACGAAACCATCCTGCATCGCCTGTACCACGAAGAAGCCGTGCGACTGTTTGACGCACAAGGCCTTCACTTCAATTGCAGCTGCTCGCGCGAGCGCTCGGCCAATGCCTTGGTCAGCCTCGGCCTGGAAGATGCGCAAAACCTGGTGGTAGAGCACGGCGGGCACATCGAGATCGACTGCCAGTTTTGCAACGAGCGCTACCTGTTCGATGCGGCCGATGTCGCCCAATTGTTCGCCGGCGCAGGCATCGACACCCCTTCCGACACCCGCCACTAAAACGTTTAAGCACAGGTAAATCACCTGACAAACGCCGGATTAGCGCAGTTCTGACGGGAGGGCCCTACTCTTTTTGGGCTTTTCTGGCATAATCCGGCCCACTTTTTTCGCGGTAGTAGTGCGCAACTTTCTACTACAAAACGTTTGGAGCACTCGGCCATAGGCCGACGGGGAACCTCATGACGCAAGCCAACAACGCCGTATACACCGATCTGAGTGTTGACGATCTGGTTAAAGAAGCCCTGCAGCGTGGTGAAGGCGTGCTCGCCGATACTGGCGCGCTGGTCGTCGAAACCGGTCACCGTACTGGCCGTTCGCCGGTCGATCGTTTCATCGTTGAAGAGCCTTCCACCCAGGCTTCCATCGCCTGGGGCCCGATCAACCGCAAGTTCCCGGCCGACAAGTTCGATGCCCTGTGGGCTCGCGTCGAGGCCTTCAACAACGCGCAAGAGCATTTCGTTTCCCATGTTCACGTAGGGGCTGCCGAAGACCACTACCTGGCCGTGAAAATGACCACTCAGACTGCCTGGCAGAACCTGTTCGGTCGTTGCCTGTTCATCAACCCGGCCCAGTACAACCCGGCCGGTCGTGAAGAGTGGCAAGTGCTCAACGTGGCCAACTTCGAATGCGTGCCAGAGCGTGACGGCACCAACTCCGACGGTTGCGTGATCCTCAACTTCGCCCAGAAAAAAGTGCTGATCGCCGGCATGCGTTACGCCGGTGAGATGAAGAAAGCCATGTTCTCGGTGCAGAACTTCCTGCTGCCGGCTTCCGACGTGCTGCCAATGCACTGCGCCGCCAACATCGGCGAAGCAGGCGACGTGACCCTGTTCTTCGGTCTGTCGGGCACCGGCAAAACCACCCTGTCCGCCGACGAAAGCCGTTACCTGATCGGTGACGACGAACACGGCTGGGGCGAAGGCGTGGTGTTCAACATCGAAGGCGGTTGCTATGCCAAGTGCATCGACCTCTCCGAGAAGAACGAGCCGGTCATCTGGAAAGCCATCAAGCACGGCGCGGTGCTGGAAAACGTGGTGATCGACGAGGCCAAGCACGCCGACTACACCAACGTCAGCCTGACCCAGAACAGCCGCGCGGCCTACCCGCTGGAGCACGTTGCCAAGCGTTCCGAGAAGAACCTGGGTGGCGAGCCAAACGCGGTAATCTTCCTGACCTGCGACCTGACCGGCGTACTGCCGCCTGTGTCGATCCTCAGCGAAGAACAAGCGGCCTACCACTTCCTGTCCGGCTACACCGCACTGGTGGGCTCGACCGAAATGGGTTCCGGCGGCGGCATCAAGTCGACCTTCTCCACCTGCTTCGGCGCACCGTTCTTCCCGCGCCCGGCTGGCGAATACGCAGAGCTGCTGATCAAGCGCATCCGCGGCTTCGGCTCCAAGGTCTACCTGGTCAACACCGGCTGGACCGGCGGCGGCTACGGCGTCGGCAACCGCTTCAACATCCCGACCACTCGCGGCGTCATCGCAGCGATCCAGAGCGGCGCGTTGATCGGTGCCGAAACCGAACACCTAGACACCATCAACCTCGACGTGCCACTGGCCGTACCGGGCGTTGAAACCGGCCTGTTGAACCCACGTAACACCTGGGCTGACAAGGCTGCCTACGACGAAGCGGCGAAGGCACTGGCGGGTCTGTTCATCGAGAACTTCAAGAAGTTTGAAGTGAGCGATGCGATCAAGGCTGCGGGTCCTAAGTTGTAAGATTCGAGCGTTGTGAAAAAGCCGCCTCTTGTAGGCGGCTTTTTTGTGCGCGAACGCTTAGTCGGCGATGTGCAGAACCACCGCGCCGAGCAGTACCAGCACAACCCCCACCACCTGCACCGCCGACAACCGCTCCTTGAAAAACACAAACCCCAAAATCGCCGCAATGCCGCCCGACAACGTACTGATCACCGTCACCACTGACACCGACCCCGCCATCGCCCCCCACGAAAACGCCGAGAACCCACCCAGGTTCATCAAGCTTGCACCGGTCAGCGTTGCGCAGTTTTTCAGCGGTGGGATTTTCAGGCCGTCCTTGATCTTCAGCACCATCACCACCAATACGCAGAGCCTCACCAGGTAACCGAGCCACAGCATGGTGATCGGCCCCAGCGCCGGCAGTGTGTAGCGGCCTTGCAGCCAGAAACTGGTGCCATACAGCAAGGCGGCGAGCATGGCGTAGGCGATCGACTGGCGAGGGTTGTTGTGGGGGACGCCGTTGTCTTTATGAATGCTGGAGAGGATCACGCCGATCACGCACACGGCGATGCAGCCCAGTTGCGTCAGGCTGATGTGCTCGCCGCTGGCCCAGGACAGCAAGGTGGTCACCACGCCGTAGGACGTCACCAGCGGCGCGACGATGGCGGCTTTGCCAAGGGCGAAGGCCTTGGACAGCGCCAGGGCGCCGGAGACGGTGAGCAGGGCGGCGGCGACGCCCAGCAGCCACACGCTCAGCGGGGCGTCGAGGGATTTGAGCAGCAAGCTTGGGAGAATGACCAGCAGCACAGTCATGATCAGGAAGCCGAGCGCTTGGCCGAAATACACCGCGCGTTTAACGCCCACGGCTCTGGCGTTGAGGCCCACGAGAAAATCCGTACCACCCCAGAGCAGGGCGGCCAGCAGGCCCATTGTTACGTCCATGTAAGGTCCTTAGTGTTTCAGCTCAGGTTTTCCAGCGTCTGCGTGTCCCAGCTTTGAGTCTTGATGGCCAAGTAGAGCATGCCGAGGGTCAGCGGCACTTTTTCGCCGCGCCCCTTGGCGCGGCGTTTGAGAAACACATCGAACACCGGCGGGTTGAAGTAACGATAAGTGTCGAAGTCGCCCAGGTCGAGCGCGAATTCCTGCTCCAGCGCTTCCATCAGTTGCTTGGCCTCACTGCCGTCGCAGCCGAGGTCGAAGTTGATCGAGGTTTGCAGGCGGATCGTCTTATGTTTGGGCAGGCCGATTTCTTCGTGCAGCAGTTGCAGGAGTTGCTGCATGACGGGGTCTTCGGGGAAGTTGGGGGCGAGGTTCATGGTGGGGGCACGCAGGAGTGGGTGGATGGGAGCGGATGATCTTATGCGCCGATACTTGTTTCGCTCCACAATCAGGCCGAGGCCAGTGGTGAGGAACATGTAGGTAATGGCGCTGTTTATCAGCGCATGGCGAGACAACGTTATTTCAGGTATGGGTGCGAATACGAGTATCAAACCACAGCCTAACAAGCCGAGTCCGAAGCCTATTCGGGATTTGTAATGCCTTATCAGCCAGAAGAGCAGCAATTGCGAGGTGACGACCAAGGCTAATTCTAGAAAAAAGCTCACGGTATTACTGCCGAGACGGTTGGGGGCGCTATTTTCGGTCAGTTACTGGTGATTCCTGTAGAGGGTGGAGCGGATTTTCGAAGTAATTTGGGAAGGGGATGTCGCAGCATTTGGAGGATTCTTACAGCGGTTTCCGGCATTTTTGGCTTGGCTGCGGTGTATCGGGTAAGACTGGCTAAATGTGGGAGCTGGGCTTGACCGCTATGACCGCAGCTCCCACAGGTTTAGCTCAGTGGCTGGCTAGATTGCGTTGGCTAACTGGTCGACGGTTGCAGCTGCACGTGCTGCGCTGCTTCCAGCAAATCACAGCCGTCCTGAACGAGCAGATACAAGGCGTTGGTGATGTGGGAAATATCTTTGAGGTCGGCATGTTCGAAAGTCAGGCAGGAAAAGGTTTCAAGCAGGTCCGTAGCTGCGCGGATGCGTTGATGGGCGGCGGACTGGATGTCTTCGGCTTTGGCTTGCGTGTCGATGATAAGCGGATGGGTATCGGTGAAGTTGGTGCGTAGCTGACGATAGCGGTCCATCGTTTCAGGTATTTGCATTTCAAGGTACTCGGTTTGCTGTTAGGTAACCGACATCACCGTGGCCAAACGGTGGGTGGCGGACTGTGCGCGGGTTGGCCAGCCGGAAACAGCACTCCGACACGTCCGAAGACGTCCCCCACACAGCCGCCATAGCACTGCGATACGAGACGATAGACGTTCGAAGAGTAAGTAATGGCACTTATGTGTGCTGTTTTTCGGGTGACCAAGCCCGGTCGCTGATTTGGCAGCGACGAAGCGAACCTTAGAAGTGAGTCAGTTTCCGGGCAATAAACAGATGGTTTAACTGGACAGGGTTCGATCAAGCCCCGACAGGCCGACTCACACACCGCTCAAAAATCGCTTCCAACCCCCGGTAATCACACGCCACCGCATCAATATTCGCCGGTATCCACGCCGCGTGTTTCACCAGCCACCAGTTCACCGAAAACCCGGCGTTGACGATGATCTGTTCGAACAAGATCCGTTGCGCCCGGCCGTTGCCTTCGCGGAAGGGGTGGATAACGTTGAGGTCGCCGTAGGCCTCGGCAATCTGTGTGATCAGCTCAGCCTGACTCACACCCACATACCAGTTCGCCTCTTGCATGCGCCGGATGATCTTCGCCGCTTCCGGCGGGATGCGTTCCGGGGTGCAGAACAGGGTGTCGCCTTTCTGGATGTTGACGCTGCGCAATTCGCCGGCCCAGTCGTAGAGGTCGCTGAACAGGGTGCGGTGGATGTGTTGCAGGCGGTCGAGGTCATAGGGCGGAGGGAAGAGCGGGAGGTTGCCTACGGCGATTTCGGATAATTCCCGCTCGGCTTGGTGCAAGCGGGCCTCGTCGTGCAAATCGAGGCGGTTGCGCAGCACGCTACTACCGGGATAGCAGTACGGATCCTGGCCCACCCCATATTTGTCGAGCATCAGCGTGGGGTGTTGCGGTACTTGGCGAGGACGGCTTCGCGGGTCGGCAGGGGTTTGTCGACGTCGGCCGGTTGGGTGTCGAACCCTTCCAGGCGCAGGCTGGCCAGGTAATTGGAACGGCGGATCTTGTGGTAGTGATCCTGTTTTTGCTCAAACGTCGGTTCGCTCATGGCAGCGTACTCCTGGGTAGCAAGGCTTTATTGTAGCGCAATGCTTCAGAGGGTAGGCCGGAGAAAAAATCACATCAACGTGCCCCAGTGGGGGCATTGTCTGTTTGCGCAATGGCTACGGGCGCGAGGCTGCGTCGAGGTCCATCAACCCTCGGCCATAGGCTTCGCTGTTGGCATAGATACCCGTTCGATTCGCCGTACTGAGCAGGCGCTCACGCACTTGTTGCGGTGTCATCTCGGGGAAGCGACTCTGCAATGCCGCCAAGGCACCACTGACCAACGCAGCGGCCGGCGAGGTGCCCGCGGTGGGGCCGTAGCTGCCATCCTTGTTGGTGGTCAACAACCCTGCGCCGCCGTCTCCCCCTGGCACCGCAATGCACCAGCGTGCCGCGAGGCCGCAATAATTGGATTTGAGATTGATGGCCGTGCCGTCGTTCTTGAGGGCCATGACGGCAATCCAGCCTTTCTCCAGTTCCGGAACCAGCGCGGGTAGGCCGGGTTCGGCGAGTGGCTCACGCTTGACCTCGTTACCTGTTGAAAAGACGAACACAGCCCCTTCGCCCACTAGCTTTTTTGCCACGCCCAACGAGTCACCCATCAGGCGTTCGTAGATGGGAACCTCGTTGGTGTTGGCTTCAATGGGGTTCGCCCATGAGTTACTGAAAATGCGTGCCCCTTTGCTATAGGCCAGCTCCCAGGCCTGGGCGATTTCACTGTCGAAGTAGAACGGCTCCTTATCATCACCGAAACGCATGGGGATCAACTGGGCGTTGAAGGCGATGCCGTGGATGCCCTGGTCATTCTTGTTGGCGGCGAGAATGCCGGCCATCTGGGTGCCGTGGCCCTTGATGTCGAGGGTGCCTGGCTGCTGTGTCACGAAGTCATAGCCTGGATCGGCCACACGCCCGTGGAACTCGGGCAGTGCCTGGTTGAGGCCTGAGTCGATCAACGCGACTTTAACGCCCTGGCCGGTGCCGCCCCGCGCGTAGAGGGAGGATGCTTTTACAATGGGCAGGGCTTTTTGCTCGAAGTATTCGGGCGTTTCAAAACGCTGTGTATCCGGTTCAGCAGGTATTGGGGCGGAGGCGCCTGCGCAGCCCAGCAGCAATAACGACAGCGTGAACACGACGAGATGTTGCAGTGAAAACAGTGTGCATCGAGACATCCACGACTCCTTGTCGGGGGTAGGTGATCTGGCGTGTTACTGTCTGCGTTTTTGCGCGGGCTTGCTGGTTTTCTCTGTATCAGTTTGTAGCGTTTATCCCCGACCTTTTCTTGATCGCTGATCTATGTTTTTGATTCCTTCAGCGGTCAACGGAGTGACAGCCTATGCACGACACCCTCCAGCAGGTTTTTGGTTATCCACAGTTTCGCCTGGGTCAGGAAGAGACGGTCAACGCCGTGCTGGCCGGCCGTTCGGCAGCGGCTATTTTTCCAACGGGGTCGGGCAAGTCCCTGTGTTATCAGCTGTCGGCGGTGCTGCTGCCGCACCTGACGCTGGTGGTGTCACCGCTGTTGGCGCTGATGCAGGACCAACTGGGTTTCTTGCAGCGCCACGGTATTTCGGCGGGCAGTATCGATTCGGCCCAGAGCCGCGAGGACGCCAATAACGTGATGGCCCGCGCGCGTTCCGGCGAGTTGAAGATCCTGATGATTTCCGTTGAGCGCCTGAAGAACGAGCGCTTTCGTAACTTCCTGCAAAGCGTGCAGATCTCGCTGTTGGTGGTGGACGAGGCGCACTGTATTTCCGAGTGGGGTCACAACTTCCGTCCGGACTATTTGAAGCTGCCGGACTACCAGCGTCAGTTCAATATCCCACAAGCGCTGCTGTTGACGGCTACAGCGACGCCCAAGGTGATTGCCGACATGCAGGCGAAGTTCGCCATTGCACCGGACTATGTGGTCACCACGGGCTTCTACCGGCCCAATCTCAACCTGTTGGTGGAGCCGGTCAGCGGTGCGGACAAGCGTCGACGGTTGGTGCAATGGATGGGCGAGCGCGCCGATCAGCCGAGTATCGTCTACGTCACCCTGCAGAAAACCGCCGAGCAGATTGCCGAGCATTTGAACCGCAACGGCATCCAGGCCGAGGCCTATCACGCCGGTTTGCCTCACGATAAACGCGAGGGTATCCAGCAGCGTTTCATGGACGGGCGCTCCAATTGCATCGTCGCCACCATCGCGTTTGGCATGGGCATCGACAAAAGTGATATCCGCAACGTGGTGCACTTCGACTTGCCCAAATCCATCGAGAACTACAGCCAGGAAATCGGCCGCGCGGGGCGTGATGGGCAACCGTCCGATTGCCTGGTGCTGGCCAACCGCGACAGCCTCAATGTGCTGGAAAACTTCGTGTACGGCGATACGCCGGAGCAGGAGGGCATTCGCCGGGTGCTTGACGAGTTGCAGGCCGCGCGAGGCGATGGGCAGTGGGAGTTTTTGCTCAGGTCCTTGTCGGACCACAGCAACATCCGCGAGCTGCCGTTGAAGACGCTGCTGGTGCAGTTGGAGCTCAAGGGCGTGATTGCGCCGCGTTATGCGTTTTATGCCGAGTACCGTTTCAAGTACCTGATCGAACCCGAGGCTTTGCTCGCGCGTTTTACGGGTGAGCGGCAGCAGTTTGTCGCGGCGATCATCCAGGTGTGCAAGCGGGCCAAGACCTGGGCGACGGTGGATTTTGACGTGCTTTATCAACAGCACAATGCCGAGCGTAGCCGGGTGGTGAAGGCGCTGGATTACTTTCAGGAGCAAGGCCTGATCGAGCTTGAGAGCAAGCAGATGACGGAGGTCTACAGCTTGCTTGATACCGATTTTGATCCACAGGCGCTGAGCACCGAGTTATACATAGGCTTCAAGCAGCATGAAGTGGGTGAGGTCGCACGGATTCACGCCATGCTCGATCTGTTCGCCACCGAGCATTGCCTTGGTCAACGCCTGGCGCAGTATTTCGGCGATGAAAACGCGCCCCAGCGTTGCGGGCATTGCTCGGTGTGCCACGGCCACGTTGCGCACCTTCCGCCGCCGCCAGGTTTGCCGCCGCTTGTGGATAAAAACTTCATGGGGCTGTGCGGTGATTTTATCCACAGGCATCATGAACACACCGGCCATTTGCCTGAGGCGGAACGTCTGACGCGTTTCCTCGGTGGTATTAGTGTTCCGCTGTTTACCAAGTTGAAGGCGCGGGGTATTCCGGGCTTTGCTGCGCTGGAGGATTATCCCTACGCCGAGGTCCGCGAGTGGGCCCTGGCCCATCTGAATGACCTGTAAACCCATTTCACGAGACTTGCCCATGTCTGATTCAGTGCCGCAACGCGCCGATTACCCGCACTTCCAGCCGATCATTACGCGCTGGCACGACAACGATGTGTATGGTCATGTGAACAACGTGACTTACTACAGCTTTTTCGACACGGCGGTGAATACCTACCTGATCGAGCAAGGTGGGCTGGATATTCATGACGGTGAAGTGGTGGGATTCGTGGTGAGTTCGGCGTGCGATTACTTTGCGTCGATCGCCTTTCCCGAACGCATCGAGATCGGCCTGCGGGTGGGCAAGCTGGGCAATAGTTCAGTGCAGTACGAATTGGCGGTGTTCAAGCAGGGCGAAGAAGAGGCCTGTGCGGCGGGGCGCTTTGTGCATGTGTTTGTGGAGCGGGGTTCGAACCAGCCGGTGACGATTCCGGGGATGTTGCGCGAGGCGTTGCAGCGGTTGGTGGTGTAGGCGCGAACGCCTACACCCTCAGGCCTTAGCGGTGACGGTAGTGATGCTTGTTCTTGCGATGGCCATAGGCATGACCGCGGCCACGGTGATCATCGCGGTCATAGCGACGGTTATCACGCCCATGGGAGCGACGATCATCGTCATCGCTCTTGTTGCCCATGTAGTTACCCAACGCGCCACCAGCACCGCCGCCGGCCGCTGAGCCGATCAGTGCGCCAGTGCTGCCGCCGACACTGCGGCCCACCACGTTGCCACCGGCCGCGCCCAAGGCGCCACCAATGGCCGCTTCGCCACGGCTGCGTTTGTCCGCACCCACCGCGCTGCCGCCTGCGCCGCCCAGGGCTGCGCCGATGGTCGAGCCGGTGTTGCCGCCGATCGACTGGCCGACTACCGAACCTAGAACCCCGCCCAATGCGCCGCCCACACCGGCTTCGGTGGTGCCACCGGCCATGGCTGCGCCACTGACCAGGCCAAGGGACAACAAGAGAATCGAGGAGAACTTCATTAGGGAGACCTCAAGAGGATGACGGCGCGATCCTGAGGCTGTATCGGAGTGGTGACAATAGAAATCCGACCAGTAACACGAGTTGTACACAATTCGCTAAGTTACTGTTTTTGTTGGGGAACTTAAGTTGTTTTTGTGAGTCTTTAACTACTTCGGAATGGCCGCTTTTATGCAAAAGCGGCCTTTTTTGTGCCCGAAGATTTATGCAGAGCGCGCCATGATCAGCCCGTTGTCACTCGCCGCTTCCAAACGGATCGCCACGAACTTCGACGTCGGCGTATGGCTGCCATCTCCCGTGCTTTCCAGCGGCACCAGTGGGTTCACCTCCGGGTAATAGGCCGCAGCCTGCCCAGCCGGAATATCAAACGCCAGCAGGGTGAAGCCCTTCACGCGGCGCTCGCGACCGTCTTCCCACAGCGACACGATGTCGGCCTTCTGCCCCGGCTTGAAGCCCAGGCGGATGATGTCGGCTTCGTTGACGAACAGCACATCACGCTGGCCCTTGACCCCACGGTAGCGGTCGTCCAGGCCATAAATGGTGGTGTTGTACTGATCGTGGGAACGCATCGATTGCATGATCAGGTCGGGCACACGACCGGTCGCATGAGTGCGTTCGTGGATCAGGTCCTTGGGCAGGATATTCGGACGGAAGTTGGCGCGGCCCGACGGGGTGTTCCAGCGACGTGCACCGGCGGAGTTGCCCAGGTAGAAGCCACCCGGATTCTTGATCTTCTCATTGAAGTCCTTGAAGCCCGGAATGGTGTCGGCAATCAGGTCGCGAATGCGGCCGTAATCGGCCACCAGCCAGTTCCAATCCACCGGTTTGCTGCCCAGGGTGGCGGCAGCGATACCGGCCAGAATCGCAGGCTCTGATTTCATCAGCTTCGACAGCGGCTGCAACTGGCCGTTGGAGCCGTGGACCATGCTGAACGAGTCTTCCACCGTCACCGCTTGCGGGCCGTCGGCCTGGATGTCGATGTCGGTACGGCCCAGGCACGGCAGGATCAGCGCGTCCTTGCCGTGCATCAGGTGGCTGCGGTTGAGCTTGGTGCTGATCTGCACGGTCAGGTCGCAATTGCGCAGGGCTTCGAAGGTACGTGGGCTGTCCGGCGTGGCTTGGGCGAAGTTGCCACCCAGGCCGATGAACACCTTGGAGCGGCCTTCAAGCATGGCGTGAATCGCTTCGACCACGTTGTGGCCATTGACGCGCGGCACCTGGAACTGGAAGCGCCGTTCCAGGGAGTCGAGGAATGCCACGGGTGGACGTTCGTTGATGCCCATGGTGCGGTCGCCCTGCACGTTACTGTGGCCACGCACCGGGCACAGGCCGGCGCCTGGGCGGCCGATGTTGCCGCGCAGCAGCATCAGGTTGGCGATTTCCTGGATGGTCGGCACCGAATGGCGGTGCTGGGTGATGCCCATCGCCCAGCACATGATCACGTTCTTGCCTTTGGCGTACATGCGCGCCGCTTGCTCGATCTCCACCAGGGTGAGGCCGGACTGTTCGACGATTTCATCCCAGGAGGTGTCGTCGATCTTGCCCAGGTACTCCAGCACGTTGGCGGTGTGTTCGTTGAGGAAGTCGTGGTCGAACACGGCTTCTTTGCCTTCGGCCTGCGCCTGGCGTTCCCACAGCAGCAGGAACTTGGCCATGCCGCGCAGGATGGCCATGTCGCCACCCAAGGCCGGGCGGAAGTAGGCGGTGTTGGTCGGTTTGTCACCGTTGGTGAGCATTTCCAGCGGGTGTTGCGGATGCTGGAAGCGTTCCAGGCCGCGCTCTTTCAGCGGGTTGATGCACACAACCTGGGCGCCGCGTTTGACCGCCTCGCGCAGCGGTTCGAGCATGCGCGGGTGGTTGGTGCCGGGGTTCTGGCCCCAGACGAAAATCGCATCGGCGTGTTCGAAGTCATCAAAGGTCACGGTGCCTTTGCCGACGCCCACGCTTTGCGCCAGGGCAACGCCGCTGGCTTCGTGGCACATGTTCGAACAGTCGGGGAAGTTGTTGGTGCCGTAGGCGCGCACGAACAGTTGATACAGGTACGCCGCTTCGTTGCTGGCGCGGCCCGAGGTGTAGAACTCGGCCATGTCCGGGCTCGGCAGGGCGTTGAGGTGCTTGCCGACCAGGTCGAAGGCCGCTTCCCAACTGATGGGCTGGTAGCGGTCGGTTTCGGCGTCATAGCGCATCGGCTCGGTCAGACGGCCTTGGTATTCCAGCCAGTAGTCGCTTTGCTCCAGCAGGGCGGTCACGCTGTGTTTAGCGAAGAACGCCGCGTCGACGCGACGCTTGGTGGCTTCCCAGTTCACCGCCTTGGCGCCGTTCTCGCAGAACTTGACCATGCCGCTTTCCGGCGAGTCGCCCCAGGCACAACCGGGGCAGTCGAAGCCGCCGTTCTGGTTGGTCTTGAGCATCATGCGCAGGTTTTTCAGCGCGTTGTCGCTGGTCAGCCAGGCCTGCGCCACGCTGATCAGTGCGCCCCACCCACCCGCAGCGCCTTTGTAAGGCTTGTAGCGCGGGGTGGGGGTTTGGTCGGCTTGGTGGTGCTGGCTCATGGCTGGTTCTCCATCGCAGGGCTGTAGACCCGCGGCGCACTTTTCTGCGGCAGGTGGATGAGATTGAGGTTATGCCGGCGGGCCCATTGCAGGGCCAGTCCGGTGGGTGACGACAGGCTGACCAGGGTCTGGATGCCCGCGCGCAGGACCTTCTGGATCAACTCCAGGCTGCAACGGCTGGTAACAATCGCCAGGCCGCCTTCGGTCGGAATCTTTTGGCGGATCAAGGCGCCGATCAATTTATCCAGGGCGTTGTGCCGGCCGATGTCTTCACGACCGAGCAACAACTCGCCCTGGCCGTTCATGAACACGGCCGCATGCACGGCGCCGCTGTATTGGCCCAGGGGCTGAAAGGCGCTGATGCGTTGGCGCAGGCCATCCAGCCACTCGGCGGGCGGCAAGGGCGCGCCGGGCAATACCTGGAGGTCTGGCAGGGCCTGTTCAACGGCTTCCACGCCACACAAGCCACAGCCGCTGGCGCCAGCCAACTGGCGGCGCTGTTGTTTGAGGTTCCAGAAGGCGCGGCTGGAGATCTGCACCTGAGCGTATTGGGCTGAGCCCGAACCGCTGAGTTTCAGATCATAAATATCGCTAACATCGGCGATAATGCCGCTACCGATGCTGAAACCGACAATAAAGTCTTCCAGGTCCGTCGGCGTCACCAGCATCACCGCTTGGCTGATGTCGTTATAGGCAATCGCCAACGCCACTTCTTCCGCCAAGGCTGTGCTGGCGGATTCTGTGTGTTCGAGATTGCAATACTGGTAGCTCTGGCTGGCGGCGGGCGCTGGCGTTTCGAGAGCGGGCGCCGCGCAGACTGGGCGCTTGGCGTTCATGGGGCAGTACCACCGGCGGATTGATCAGTGTTTAGACTAGGCGCGACAAAGCGTCGCGTCTAATTGCCAGTACTGATCTACCGATAGATGACGTCGATCAAGATTCGTTTGGCGATTTCTGATACAGCGCGAAACACGCCTCCGCCAGTGCTGAGCGCGGCGCGCTGCGGCGCATGATCAGCCCCAGGCGTGCGAGGGTGTGGGCGTCCTCGATCGGCTGCAGGCGCAGGTGTTCGGTGAGTGCGTCCAGGCCCCCATCCAGCGGCATCACCGCGCAACACAATCCACCGTGCACGGCTTGTAACAATTGATGGACGGCGTCGGTCTGCAGCAGCGGTTGCGGGTTGAGCCCACGGCTGTGGAAGTTGTGGTCGATGGATTGGCGAAAGTGCATGCCGCTGGTGAGCATGCCCAACGGCAGTTCGATCAGCGCCTCCCAGCTCAACGGCGTATCACCGAAACTGAAGAAGCGCTGGTCGTAGAGCAGGCCCATGCGGGTTTCGCCCAAGGCCAGCGAGTCGAAGCGCTCGTTGTCCAGGCGTTCCAGGTAGGACACGCCCAAATCCAGCCGGTTACTCGCCAGTTGTTCCAGGATCTGCTCCGAGCTGAGCGCGGAGAGCTCAAAGCGCAGGCTTGGGTGTTCCTTATGCAGTTGCTGCATCAAGGCCAAAGGATCAAAGCTCGACAGTGGCACCACGCCCAGGCGCAATGTGCCCACCAGGTTGCCGCGACAAGCCGCCGCCTCGGCCTGCAAACCGTCATAAGCCGCCAATACCGTGCGTGCCCACGCCAGCACGCGCTCGCCGGGTGCGGTAAAGCCTTCGAAGCGCTGGCCACGATTGACCAATGGCAGATCAAGCTCTTCCTCAAGGTTGCGCAGGCGCATCGACAGGGTCGGTTGGGTGATGTGGCAACGCGCCGCCGCCTGGCCGAAGTGACGGGTTTCGTCGAGGGCGATGAGGAATTTCAGCTGTTTGATGTCCATCTTCGCTCCAGGGCTTATTCCAATGGCGGGGGGATTCTAGCGCGTTTGGGTCTTTGGCCGGGCCGGAACCCAAATCCGTAGGACTGGTCTAGTCTTGGGCATCTGGAACTCAAATCCCAAGGAGAGCGCACTATGAGCATTTTCAGCTTTATCAAGGAAGCCGGCGAAAAGATTGTCGACCTGTTGACGCCGGGTAATGCAAACGCCAGCGAGCAGTTGAAGGACCATGTGTCCAAAGTGGGTCTGGGTAATCCGAATGTGCAGACCACAGTGGATGGCGACAAGGTGACCGTGACCGGTGAAGTCGCCACCCAGGAAGAGAAAGAGAAGATCCTGTTGGCGCTGGGCAATATCGCCGGTGTGGCCAGTGTGGATGACCAGATCACCGTATCCGGCCCGGCCGTGGCTGCCGCCCGTTTTGTCGTGGTAAAAAAGGGCGACACCCTCAGCGCGATTTCCCTGGCGGTGTATGGCAACGCCAACCAGTACAACAAAATCTTCGAAGCCAACAAGCCGCTATTGTCGCATCCGGACAAGATTTACCCAGGGCAGACTTTGCGTATTCCTGAGTAAGCAGCACGCTGTAGGGGCGGGCGTGTCCGCTCCTACAACCCGATAATCAGCTCGCGATAATCCCCCACCGCTGCAAACTCCGCCGTGTCCTTTGGCCCCTTCTGGCTGTCTGGCTCCTTCACCGCCAGCAAATGCCCGACGCCAAACGCCTGGGCGCTGCGCAGGATCGGCAAGGTATCGTCGATAAACAGACTGCGGGCCGGGTCGAAGTGGATGTCGGCTTGCAGAGCATCCCAGAACTGCGGGTTTTCCTTGGCGAAACCGTAGTCGTGGGAGCTGATCAACCGTTCGAAATACGGCGCCAGTTCAATGCGTTCCAACTTCAATGACAGCGAATCACGATGAGCGTTGGTGATCAGGATCACGCGCTTGCCGGCCTGTTTGATTGCCGCCAGGAAGGTGTCGGCGTCAGGGCGCAGGGCGATCAGGTGGGCGGTTTCCAGCTTGAGTTCGCGTACCGGGATCTTCAGTTCCGCACTCCAGAAATCCAGGCAATACCATTGCAACTGTCCGGCGTTACGCTCGAACAGGGGCTGCAACTCCATCTCGGCCATGGCGCGGCTTACACCGTGCAGCTCGGCGTAGCGCTGGGGCAGGTGCTCCATCCAGAAGTGGTTGTCGAAATGCAGGTCGAGCAGGGTGCCGTCCATGTCCAGCAGGACAGTGTCGATGGCGTGCCAGGGCAAAGAAGGCATGGGGCGGTCTCATGTAAGTAAAAATATCCGACACAGACAATCGGAAAAGCCACGGTATAGTAACCCGATCACGCCAAGGAGCCGCTCATGCGCCAGAAACCCACCGTCCTCGCCCGCGAAATAGTCGCCAGTAGCCGTTTGTTCCGCGTGGAGGAAGTGCAACTGCGCTTTTCCAATGGCGTTGAACGGACCTACGAGCGCCTGGTGGGCCGCGGTGCCGGTTACGGCGCGGTGATGATCGTGGCAATGATCGACGCGGACCATGCATTGCTGGTGGAAGAATACTGCGGCGGTACCGACGAATATGAGTTGTCGTTGCCCAAAGGGTTGATCGAACCTGGCGAAGACGTACTGGCGGCGGCAAACCGCGAACTCAAGGAAGAGGCCGGCTACGGCGCCCGTCAGTTGGAGCACCTCACCGAACTGTCGCTGTCGCCAGGCTACATGAGCCAGAAAATCCAGGTGGTATTGGCCACCGACCTCTATGAAGAACGCCTGGAAGGCGATGAACCTGAGCCGATGCGTGTGGACCGGGTCAACCTGCGCGAACTGTCGATGCTCGCGCAAAACGAGCAATTCAGCGAAGGCCGTGCCCTGGCTGCGCTGTACCTGGTACGAGACCTGTTGACCCAGCGTGGAGCGTTTACCGCATGAGCGAACTGTTTTTAGGCCACCCGTTTATTGCCCCTGTGATCGAACTGGCTCGTCAGGCCGGTGAAGTGATTTTGCCGTACTGGCGTGCTGACGTGGCCGTGACCTCCAAGGCTGATGATTCGCCCGTGACGGCAGCGGATCTGGCCGCTCATCACCTGATCCTGGCCGGCCTGACCGCGCTGGACCCGAGCATTCCGGTGTTGTCCGAGGAAGACGCCGACATCGACCAGAGCGTGCGCGCCGGCTGGCAGCGCTGGTGGTTGGTGGACCCATTGGACGGCACCAAGGAATTTATCGCCGGCAGCGAAGAATTCACCGTGAACATCGCCCTGATCGAGCAAGGCCGCGTGGTGTTCGGCGTGGTGTCGATGCCCACCAGCGGCCGTTGTTACTTCGGTGGCGCTGGCCTGGGCGCCTGGCGCTCGGATGTGAATGAAGCACCCAAGCAGATCCAGGTGCGCGAGGCACCCGCAGCAGGTGAGTCGTTTACCGTGGTGGCCAGCCGTCGGCATTCCAGCCCTGAGCAGGAGCGTTTGCTGGACGGCTTGAGCGAGGGCCTGGGCGCATTGAAGCTGGCGAATATCGGCAGCTCGTTGAAGTTCTGCCTGTTGGCTGAAGGCAGTGCCGATTGCTACCCGCGACTGGCGCCGACTTCCCAGTGGGACACGGCGGCCGCCCAAGGTGTACTGGAAGGGGCGGGAGGCGAGGTGTTGGAGTTGAGCGGTGAACCGTTCAGCTATCCGGCGCGGGCATCGTTGTTGAATCCGTTCTTTCTGGCGTTGCCGGCGAAGGCGGCTTGGCGTGAGCGGTTGCTGACGCTGGCCCGTTCCTGAGGCATTTGTGGGGTGGCGGTTAGCGGTGTAGGACGTACTGGCCTGTGAAGGCAACGGCGCGTTCTTCGCTACCTTCATTCACAATCCACGTCTCCAGCGTCAACCGCGCGCGGCCATAGCGCTTGTAGGTCGCCAGGAACCGCTGCCACACCTTTTCCTCGGGTGCTGTGCAAATCGCGGTCGCATCCCGCGTGACCGGCAGCGGATAGCTGATCTGTCCTTCCTGAATCACAATATGCCCGTCCTCAATCCCTTCTTCCCGCAACTGCAAGTGCAGCCAGCCCCAGCCCGCCAGTACCGCGCCGCAATATAAACTTCCGCCGAACATGGTGCTTTTGTGGTTGATGTTGGCTTGCAAGGGCAGATGCAGTTCCAGCCGCCCCTGTTTCCAGTCGAGCACCTTGAGGCCCATTTCCCGGGTGAGGGGGATGTCGTGGTGCAGGATGGATTCCAGGTAACGGCTGTCGCGGTTCATGGCGGCCTCTTGGCGGGTGGGGGCTGTCATTCGTCGTCGCTGCTTTGGTTGGCGAAGTTCAGGCCATGCTTGCGCAGCTTGTCGTGCAGGGTCTTGCGCGGTACGCCCAAGGCTTCAGCGAGGCTGCGCATGGAGCTGTGGGGGCGGGTCAGCTCGGCGGCGATCAGGCTTTTTTCGAACTGCTCGACTTGCTCGCTCAGGCCGCCAGGCGTGGAGGTCAGCACGCCAGCTGATGGATTGTCCGGTGTGTTGTCCAGCGCCAGTTCCAGGCCCAGAGCAAAGCGCTCGGCGGCGTTCTGCAATTCGCGCACATTGCCTGGCCAGCTATGGCGCAGCAGCAGCGCGCGCTGGCCGGGTTGCAGTTCGTGCAGCGGCAGGCCGTGGCGGCTGCTGGCCTCATCGGCGAAGTGCTGGAACAGCATCAGCGCATCCTCGCCCCGCTCGCGCAGCGGCGGAATACGCAGCGGCGCGACGTTGAGGCGGTAATACAAGTCGGCGCGGAAACGGCCCTGGTCGGCCGACTGGCGCAGGTCTTCCTTGGTCGCGGCGATGATGCGGATATCCAGCGGGATCAGCTGATTGCCGCCCAGGCGCTCCACCACCCGCTCCTGCAACAGGCGCAGGAGTTTCACCTGTACATCCAGGCTCATGCTTTCGATTTCATCGAGGAACAAGGTGCCGCCGTTGGCGAATTCGAACTTGCCGATACGGCGTTTCTGCGCGCCGGTAAAGGCGCCGGGTTCGTGGCCGAACAGTTCGCTTTCCACCACCGACTCGGCCAAGGCGCCTGCGTTGATCGCCACAAACGGGCCGCTGCGGCGGCTCGACAAATCATGCAGCGCGCGCGCTACCACCTCTTTGCCGGCGCCGGTTTCACCGAGGATCAGCACATCGGCCTTGGTCGCGGCCAGGGCGCCGATCTGCTCGCGCAGGCGCAGCATTTGCGGCGAGTGGCCCACCAGGCGCGTGCTCAGTTGCTGGCGGTCGCTGAGAGCAAGACGCAGGCTGCGGTTGTCCAGCACCAGCCGGCGCAGGGCCAGGGCGCGGCGCACGCTGTCGAGCAGGGCGTCGCTGGCAAACGGTTTTTCCAGGAAGTCATAGGCGCCGGCGCGCATAGCTTGCACCGCCAGCGGCACGTCGCCGTGGCCGGTGATCAGCAGCACCGGCAGGTCTGGGTCCTGGCCATGCAGTTCGGCGAGCAGCTCCAAGCCGTCCATGCCGGGCATGCGGATGTCGCTGACCACCACGCCCGGCCAGTCCCGCGACAGGCGCGCGGTGAGGCCGGTGGCTTCGCCCAGGGTCAGGACCTTCAGCCCGGCCAGGTCCAGGGTCTGGCACAGGGCCTGACGCAGGTGTGGATCGTCGTCGATCAACACCACCTGAATCTGGTTATCGATACTCATACACTGCGGTCCTCGGACGGTTGCAGACTGACGCCCGGCGCACCGGCACGCAATTTCAAGGTTAACAGCGCGCCGCCTTCCTTGTGGTTGGCAAACAGCAGTTCGCCGCCAAAGGCACGCATCAGGGTGTCACAGATTGCCAGCCCCAAGCCAAGCCCCTGGGTGCGGGTCTTGGTGGTGTAGAACGGCTCGCTGGCGCGGCCCAGGGCCTCCATGCAAAAGCCCGGGCCGTTGTCGCGAATGTACAGGTTGACGCCCTGTTCGGTGGTTTCGGCACTCAGCCAGAGTTTACGCGGCGGGCCTTTTTCGGTGAGCGCGTCGAGGGCGTTGGCCAGCAGGTTGCCCAGCACCTGACGCAGGCGGGTTTCACCGGCCTGGACCCACAGCGTCGCTTCGGGCAAATCGCGGATCAGCTCGACCTCCATCGACCGCCGCCGCTTGGCCAGCAACGCCAGTGCATCATCCAGGGCCGGTTGCAGGGCCACACTCTCGGGCGCATGGCGGTCGCGGCGGGCAAAGGCGCGCAGGTGGGCGATGATCGAGGCCATGCGCCCGGTCAGCTCGCTGATCAGTTTGAGATTGCCCCGTGCATCGGTGGTGCGCTCATGGTCGAGCAGGATTTCAGCATTCTCTGCATAGCTGCGAATCGCCGCCAGGGGCTGATTGAGTTCATGGCTGATGCTCGCCGACATGGTGCCCAGAGCCGACAGTTTGCCCGCCTGCACCAGGTCATCCTGGGCGCGTACCAACTCCTGCTGGGCGTGTTCGCGCTCCAGCACTTCCTGTTTCAGGCGCCGGTTGAGGCCTTCGAGGTCACTGGTCCGCTCCACCACCCGCGCTTCCAGCTCGCGACGGGCCTTGGCTTCGAACGCAATGCGTTCCAGGTAATGGCGGCGACGTTGCATCATCAAACCGAGCAGCAACATCAACACCAACAGCGTAGCGCCGCCCACGGCGACCACCGTGCGCACCGGGCGGTTGATCAGCGAGCGCGGCGCGAGGATTTCCACGTTCCAGCCGGTTTCGGCGATGGCCGTGGATTGGCGCAGCCAGGCGGTGTTGCTCAGGCTCAGCGGCTGTGGATCGCGGGTCGGGTAGGGCTGGATGGCGATGATGGCCTGGCGTTCTTCAGCCGTCAGTGGCCGGGTGGCGCGGAATCGCCATTGTGGGCGTGAGGTCAGGATCACCACGCCATTGTGGTCGGTGACCAGCAGTTGCTCCGGGGTGTTGCCCCACAGGCTTTCGGTGTGGTCCAGGTCGACCTTGACCACCAGCACGCCGATGATCGTATCGCCATCACGCACGGCGGCGGCGAAGAAGTAACCACGCTTGGCCGAGGTGGTGCCCAACCCGAAAAACCGCCCCAGGCGTCCGTCCATGGCCTCGCTGAAATAAGGCCGGAACGAGAAGTTGCGCCCGACGAAGCTGTCTTGCTTGTCCCAGTTGGACGCGGCCAGGGTCTTGCCGGTGGTGTCCATCAGATACATCACCTCCACCCCGGCCTGGGCGGCGACGTCCTTGAGCAGCAGGTTGGCGTTGACCAGATTGGTGCTGACCCCAGGCGCATCCAGCGCGGTGCGCAAGGCCGGCAAGTCGCCGAGAATCTGCGGCAGCACCTCATAACGGTGCAGCGTGCCAAGTAAGTTGGCCACGTACAGGTCGAGGGTCTGGCGGTTCTGGCCGGCCAACTCACTACGGTAATAACGCTCGGCCAGGTGCTCCAGCGGCCACAGCAGCGGTGCCAGGCACAACGCCAACAAGGCGAGGCTGCGCCAGCGGGGTCTACGTGGGAGGGGTGGAGTCATGGGAGTCGTGCGCCTGTGGGTACAGGCGCATTATGCCTAGTGCAGCTCTGCAAGACACTCGCGCAATGCGTCTTGCCAGTGGGGCAGGCTGACGTGCCATTGCTGCTGCAGGCGGCTGCAATCGAGACGCGAGTTCAGCGGGCGCTTGGCGGGCGTTGGATAAGCGCTGGAAGGGATCGGCTCCAGTTCGGCGCAGGCCTTGCCCTGTTCGCGCAGGTGCTCGCCAATGGCCTCGGCAAAGCCGAACCATGAGGTTTCGCCTGCGGCGCTCAGGTGATAAATGCCCCATTCCCCCGATTTGCCGGCTTGCCAGCGCTCGATCAATGCACGCGTGCTGTTGGCAATGCTGACGGCCCAGGTCGGCGCGCCGATCTGGTCGGCAACGATGCGCATCTGTGGCTTCTCCTGCAGCAAGCGCTGCATGGTCAGCAGGAAGTTCTTACCGTGGCTGGAGTAGACCCAACTGGTGCGCAGGATCAGGTATTGGCCACCGACGGCGGCTATCGCTTGCTCGCCGGCCAGTTTGCTCTGGCCGTAGACGCCCAGCGGGTTTGGCGTGTCGGCTTCGGTGTAGGGGGCTGGCTTGCTGCCGTCGAACACGTAGTCGGTGGAATAGTGGATCAGCGGGATGCCTAGGGTTTTGGCTTCCTCCGCGAGAGCACCGGGGGCAATGGCGTTGATGGCGAAGGCGGCGTCCGGCTCGCTTTCGGCCAGATCGACCGCAGTGTGGGCAGCGGCGTTGATGATCAGGTCGGGACGATGGTTGCGCACTTGCTGGCGAATGTGGTCTGCGTTAGCCAGGTCAAGCTGGCTGCGGCCCAGAACCACGAGTTCGCCCAGGCCTTGGAGCCGAGTTTGCAGTTCATGGGAGACTTGGCCGTGTTGGCCGGTGATGAGAATTTTCAAGGACGCGGTCATGGAAACAGATCCGCATCTCTGAGGCTTATGCCGTTTTGATCCTTGGCGGATAAGGTTGGGGAACCGTTGAGTTGCCAGTCGATATTGAGTTCTGGATCGTCCCAGCGGATGCAGCGTTCGGCAGAGGGGGTGTAGTAGTCGGTTGTCTTGTAGAGGAACTCGGCGTATTCGCTGAGCACTACAAAGCCATGGGCAAACCCCGGAGGAATCCACAGTTGGCGGCTGTTGTTCGCAGATAACCGCACGCCTGCCCACTTGCCGAATGCCGGTGAACTGCGGCGGATATCGACCGCTACATCCAATACTTCCCCGGCAGTCACACGCACCAGCTTGCCTTGGGCGTGTTCCACTTGGTAGTGCAGGCCCCGCAACACGCCTCGTTGCGAACGTGAGTGGTTGTCCTGCACAAACTCTTGTTGCAGCCCGGTAGCGTGGGCAAAGTCCCGGGCATTGAAACTCTCATAGAAAAAACCGCGTTCATCGCCAAAAACCTTCGGCTCGATGATCAAAACACCGGGCAACTCAGTGGCGGATACATTCATATGGATTATCCCCTGCGAGGGTGAACAAGTATTGACCATAGCCGGTCTTGCCAAAATATTTGGCTCGTTCCAGCAAATACTCACGATCAATCCAGCGATTCTGGTAAGCAATTTCTTCCAGGCATGCCACTTTCAGGCCCTGGCGGTGTTCAATGGTTTGCACATACAGCGAGGCTTCCAGCAGGCTGTCGTGGGTGCCGGTATCGAGCCAGGCGAAACCTCGGCCGAAGCGTTCCACATGAAGGTCGCCGCGCTTGAGGTAGGTGTTGTTCACGTCCGTGATCTCCAGCTCGCCGCGGTGCGAGGGCTTGACCGCCTTGGCGATGTCGATCACGTCGTTGTCGTAGAAGTACAGGCCGGTCACGGCATAGGGTGACTTTGGCTTGAGAGGCTTTTCTTCGATGGAGAGGGCCCGGCCTTCCTGGTCGAAATCGATCACGCCAAAACGCTCCGGGTCCTTGACCCAGTAGCCGAATACCGTGGCGCCGGAAGGACGCTTGGCTGCTGCACGTAGTTGATCGCCGAAATACGCACCGTGGAAAATGTTGTCGCCCAGGATCAGGCAGACAGGATCAGTGCCTATGAATTCTTCGCCGATGATAAATGCCTGGGCCAGACCATCCGGAGAGGGTTGTTCCGCATAGCTGAACCGCACCCCGAACTGGCTGCCATCCCCGAGCAGGTTGCGGTACTGGGGTAAATCCACCGGGGTGGAAATTATCAGGATGTCCTTGATGCCCGCCAGCATCAGTACCGAGATCGGGTAGTAGATCATCGGCTTGTCATACACCGGCAGCAATTGCTTGGACACGCCCAGGGTAATGGGGTGCAAACGGGTGCCTGAGCCACCGGCCAATACGATTCCCTTCATCATGCAATCAGATCCTTCATGTCGGTATTGCCCAATCGTTCACCCTGATAACTACCGTCCTGCACCCTGCGGCACCACTCCAGGTTATCGAGGTACCACTGCACGGTCTTGCGCAGACCGGTCTCGAAGGTTTCCTCAGGAACCCAGCCTAGCTCACGTTCGATCTTGCTGGCATCGATTGCATAACGCTGATCGTGGCCTGGGCGGTCTTTGACGAACGTGATCAGGTCGGTGAACCGCTCGACGCCGGAGGGGCGTTGTGGTGCCAATTCTTCCAGCAAACCACAGATGCCGCGTACGACGTCGATGTTTTTTTGCTCATTGTGGCCACCGATATTGTAGGTCTCGCCAACGACACCTTCGGTTACAACCTTCAGCAATGCGCGCGCATGGTCTTCTACGAAGAGCCAGTCACGCACCTGTAAACCATCACCATAGACCGGGAGTGGCTTGCCGGCGAGTGCGTTGAGTATTACCAGCGGAATCAGCTTCTCCGGGAAGTGGAACGGCCCGTAGTTGTTTGAGCAGTTGGTCAGCAAGACGGGCAGGCCGTAGGTACGCTGCCATGCGCGCACCAAGTGATCGGACGCAGCTTTGCTGGCCGAGTAGGGCGAACTGGGTGCGTACGGGGTGGTCTCGGTGAACAGGTCGTCTACGCCATGCAGGTCGCCATACACTTCGTCGGTCGAGATGTGGTGGAAACGAAAGGCGCTCTTGGCCGGCTCTGCCAACCTGTGCCAATAAGCGCGGGCAGCTTCCAGCAGGCTGTAGGTGCCGACGATATTGGTCTGGATAAAGTCCGATGGACCGTCAATGGATCGGTCGACATGAGACTCTGCCGCCAAATGCATGATCGCCTGGGGCTCGAAGCGCTCCAGCACGGTACTGACGGCGGCCTGGTCGATGATATCGGCTTGGACAAACTCATAGCGGCTGTTGGACGCGATGCTGCTCAGCGACTCCAGGTTACCGGCGTAAGTGAGTTTGTCCAGGTTGAGCACTTCGTGCTCGGTATGTTGAATCAGGTGGCGGATCAGGGCGGAGCCGATAAACCCGGCGCCACCGGTGATGAGAATGCGCATGTCGGAGGGCCTTTTCCTTAGACGGACATCAAGCGAGTGAAGCATAGCTTGAGTTGTGTGGCGGGCAGGAGCAAGTGCGGCATGCGTCAGGGGTTGCCTAATCCCCCTGAACAATGGCGATATACACGCCTAAAAAAGCCGAGGCCAACCCCATGCTGCTCGCCACCCTGATCCATCGCGCCAGTCTACCCTGCCCGCAAGTAGGCCCCGACCAGGCGGCTCGGTTGCTCGAACAGCATTACGGCCTCACTGGCACCTTGCAATCATTGGGCAGCCAACAAGACCTCAACTACAAAGTCGACAGCCCTCGCGGCCGGTTTGTTCTGAAAATCTGCCGGGGTGACTACGCCGCGTTAGAGTTGCACGCCCAACACGCCGCACTCAATAGCCTGCAGGCTGTACGCGTACCCAAGGTCATCAAGTCCTTGACGGGGGACGAGCTGTTGACCCTGAGCCTCGACGGCCAGGCCCTGCACGTGCGGGTGCTGGACTATATCGATGGCCAGCCGTTGACCCATCTGCCTCACCTGGGGCGCAGGGTGATCGCCGGGTTTGGTGACCTGTGTGGGCGCATGAGTCAGGCGCTGGCGCGGTTCGAGCATCCGGGCCTGGACCGCACGCTGCAATGGGACCCGCGCCACGCGCAGGCTTTGATCACGCATCTGCTGGCGACGCTGGACAATCTTGCGCACCGCCCGGCACTGGAGCAAGTGGCCGAGCAGGTCGAAAAGCGTATCCGCCCCCTGGCCGATCACCTGCCGTGGCAAGCAGTGCATATGGACATCACCGACGACAACGTGGTGTGGCAACGTGATGCTCAACGTCATTGGCAACTTCAAGGCGTGATCGATTTTGGTGACCTCGTGCACACCTGGCGCATTGCCGATCTGTCGGTGACTTGTGCGGCATTGCTGCACCACGCCGACGGCGATCCCTTTGCAATCTTGCCGGCGATCCAGGCGTGCCACGCGGTGACGCCGTTGCAGCACGAAGAATTACAGGTGCTGTGGCCGCTGATCGTCGCCCGTGCGGCGGTGCTGGTGTTGAGCAGTGAGCAGCAGCAACGCTTGGATCCGGATAACAGTTACCTGCTGAAAAACGCCGAGCATGAGTGGGAAATCTTCCACGTGGCGACGTCAGTGCCGTTTGAGTTGATGGAGGCGGCGATTCTGGGATGTGTCAGTCAGGCGCCCGCACCGATCGCCAGCCAGGGTTTTGCGCCCTTGTTGCCGGGGTTGGTGGGGCGCGAGTTTGCGTTGATCGACCTGGGCGTCCTCAGCCCGCATTTTGAGGCAGGAAACTGGGAGCAATCCGGCATTGATCAGCGCCTGTTACAGGAAGCAGCGGCGGTGCATGGCCTGGCGGCGAGTCGTTATGGGCAATACCGTTTGTCGCGTACCGAGGCCGACAGCGCGAATGAGCCAGAGACGTTCCCGCTGCATGTCGAACTGCACGTGCCGTTGGGTACCTCCGTCGAAGCGCCGTTTGCAGGTGTTGTGCGACGGGACGCCCACGGTGAGCTGCAGGTACACAGCAGCGAGGCAAGCGTGCGGCTATGGGGCGTTAAAGCACAGCTTCAGCCAGGTGCTGCGGTGCTGAAGGGCCAGGTGATCGGTGAGGTCGAAGGCCCGCTCACCGTGCAATTATGCCGTTTTGACTGCCCCGCCCCGCTGTTCTGCACACCTTCCCGGGCACAGGCTTGGCAAACGCTGTGCCCATCGCCGGCCGCGTTGTTGGGGCTGGCCTGCGATGCCGAGCCCGAGCTGGACCCCGAGGCCCTGCTGGCCCGTCGCGACGCCAGTTTCGCCCGTTCGCAAAAGCATTATTACGTCGACCCGCCGCGCATCGAACGTGGCTGGCGCAACCATCTGATCGATATGCAGGGCCGTTCCTACCTGGACATGCTCAACAACGTCGCAGTGTTGGGCCACGGCCACCCGCGGATGGCGGCGGTGGCGGCGCGGCAGTGGTCGTTGCTCAATACCAACTCGCGTTTCCACTACGCGGCGATTGCCGAGTTTTCCGAGCGCTTGCTGGCGCTGGCGCCTGAGGGCATGGACCGGGTATTCCTGGTCAACAGCGGCACTGAGGCCAATGACCTGGCGATCCGCCTGGCCTGGGCCTACAGCGGCGGGCGCGACATGCTCAGCGTGCTGGAGGCTTACCATGGCTGGTCGGTGGCGGCGGACGCGGTGTCCACCTCGATTGCCGATAACCCTCAGGCATTGAGCAGCCGTCCGGACTGGGTACACCCGGTGACCGCGCCCAATACTTATCGAGGCGAGTTCCGTGGGCAGGACAGTGCGCCGGATTACGTACGAAGCGTGGAACACAACCTGGCGAAAATCGCCGCGAGCAAACGCCAACTGGCGGGTTTCATCTGCGAGCCGGTGTATGGCAATGCCGGTGGTATCTCGTTGCCGCCGGGCTATTTGCAGGAGGTGTACGGACTTGTCCGCGCCCAGGGCGGCGTGTGCATCGCCGATGAAGTGCAAGTGGGTTACGGCCGGATGGGGCATTTTTTCTGGGGCTTTGAAGAACAGGGCGTGGTGCCCGATATCATTACCATGGCCAAGGGCATGGGCAATGGCCAGCCGCTGGGCGCGGTGATTACCCGGCGTGAAATTGCCGAAGCGCTGGAGGCCGAAGGTTACTTTTTCTCGTCGTCGGGAGGCAGTCCTGTCAGTTGCCGCATTGGCATGGCGGTGCTGGATGTAATGGAAGAGGAAAATCTGTGGGAAAACGCCCAGGTGGTTGGCGGGCATTTCAAGGCAAGGTTGGAGGAACTGATTGATCGTCATCCATTAGTCGGTGCCGTCCATGGTTCCGGTTTTTACCTCGGGCTGGAGTTGGTGCGCGACCGGCAAACCCTGGAACCGGCCACCGAAGAAACCACGTTGCTGTGTGATCGCCTGCGGGAGCTGGGGATTTTCATGCAGCCCACGGGTGACTATTTGAACATTCTCAAGATCAAGCCGCCGATGGTCACGTCCCGGCGTAGTGTGGATTTTTTCGTCGACATGCTGTCGAAGGTGCTCGATGAGCAACTGTGATTAATCGATTGTTATCGGCTAATCATTGTAATATTCACCCGCTATCATCCTAAGTTGCTTTTAAAGCCGATTTTTATCCGCTATAAAGTCGGCCTTCACCCCCCCATTCGGAGTCCTGATCGCCATGACCACCCTGCACAGCACCCCCCGCGCCGATGGCTTTCATATGCCTGCCGAATGGGCGCCACAGACCCAGACCTGGATGATCTGGCCTGAGCGCCCGGACAACTGGCGCCTGGGTGGCAAACCGGCGCAAGCCGCTCATGTGGCGGTGGCCAAGGCCATTGCTCGGTTTGAACCGGTCACCGTGGCGGTATCCGCCGGCCAGTACGAAAATGCCCGCGCACGCCTGGATGTGCCGAATATCCGCGTGGTCGAGATGTCCAGCGATGACGCCTGGGTGCGCGACACCGGCCCAACCTTCGTGATCAACAACAATGGCGAAGTGCGCGGTGTGAACTGGGACTTCAATGCCTGGGGCGGTTTTGATGGCGGCTTGTATTCGCCGTGGAACCGCGACGCCCAGGTCGGCGGCAAGATCCTCGAAATCGAACGCGCACCGCGCTATCGCACCGAAGGCTTTGTGCTGGAAGGCGGCTCGATCCATGTGGACGGCGAAGGCACCCTGATCACCACTGAAGAATGCCTGCTCAACCGCAATCGCAACCCACACCTCGGTCGTGCCGAGATCGAAGCCGTGCTGAGTGCCAATCTGGCTGTGGATAAAATCATCTGGCTGCCGGACGGTCTGTTCAACGACGAAACCGACGGCCATGTGGATAACTTCTGCTGCTACGTGCGCCCAGGCGAAGTGCTGCTGGCCTGGACCGACGACCCGCAAGACCCGAACTACGCGCGTTGCCACGCCGCCATGGACGTGCTGCAAAGCAGCACCGACGCCCAGGGACGCTCGTTCACAGTGCATAAAATGCCGATCCCAGGCCCGCTGTACGCGACCGAGGAAGAATGCGCGGGCGTCGACCCGGTTGACGGCAGCCAGGAGCGCAATCCGACCGTGCGGCTGGCCGGTTCCTACGTCAACTTCCTGATCGTCAACGGCGGCATCATCGCGCCGAGCTTCGACGACCCGCTGGACAGCCAGGCCAAGGCCATCCTGCAGGACCTGTTCCCGCAGCATGAAGTGGTGATGGTGCCGGGCCGCGAACTGTTACTGGGTGGCGGCAATATCCATTGCCTGACCCAACAGCAGCCAGCGCCGCACAAAAATTGAGTGCAGTTGTAACAGCACCATGACGACGAACCGGCGCTGATCGGTTCAGGCGTCCACAACAAGCCCGCGGCCCAGACAGGTCGCGGGCTTTTTTGTGTCCAAACGCCTATGGGCCCGAGACATTGGCATAGCTCTTGTATCGCCGTTGTGACAGTAGCCCAAGGCGATGACTGCGCAGTTCTGTCATAAACCTTGAGTAAGTTAGCCGCTCACGCAGTAGGAGAGAGCGCTGAAATGAATGCCGATATCAACCTGATGTACACGCGCACGTTCCACCCTTTGCGGGTCAACGGCGACGCGATCCATGCGCTGGCGCTCTGGTTGAAGGAAAACGGCTCGCGGCAGATCAGGCAACCGCCTGACCTGCGCAGCGTGATGAGTGAACGTTACCCGGCGGGGTTGTTCAGTGAGGATGAAGTGCACGCGCTGTGTGAGTTAATGAATAACTAAAGGAACACCAAAATCAAATGTGGGAGCAGGCAAGCCAGCTCCCACACGGACCGTGTTCTTCAGAAGCTGTAGGTACCTGTCACCACCAGGCTACGCGGCTCACCTGGCTGAATCTGCGCCACACTGGTCGCCGATGCGTAGTAATTTTTGTCCGCGATATTGTTCAGCGCCGCCCTCACGTCCCATTCCTTCTGACGGAACCCGGCCAGCGCATCCCAACGGCCATAACCCGGCAACACCACGGTGTTGAGGCTGTCGGCATAGCGGTCGCCCACCAGCGTCAGGCCGGTTTCTGCGTACCAGCCCATTTCCGGCTTCCAGGTGATGAACAGGCTTGCATTGCGCTTGGCCACATCGCTGACGCGCTTGCCTTCGAAGCCGTTGTTGTCCTTCTCGACCTTGGCATCCTGCAGGCCGACACCGCCGCGTACATACCAATTGCCGACGAGTTTGCCGGTGGCGGTCAGCTCCACGCCGCGTGAGCGCTGCAAGCCGCTGAGCAGGGTGATGGTGCGGTCCAGCGGGTCGCTGGTGCGGCGGTTGTAGAGTTCCAGCTCGTACACCGCCAGGGTGGTGCTCAGGCGGTCGTCGAGCCAGTCGCTCTTGACCCCGATTTCCTTCTGCTTGGTCAGCTCGGGGCTTAGGTCGTTGACGCTGCCGGCAGCATTCGGGGTGATACCGATCAAGCCGCCCCCCGCTGGGGAAAACGTCTTGCTCCACGACGCGTAGAACGAGTGGTGCTCCAGTGGCGTCCACACCAGGCCGAACCGCGGGCTGGTGCTGTGGCTTTTGACAGCCTGCTGGGCGTGGGTCAGCTTGTTCTTGGTATCCACTTCAAAGCGGTCGTAACGCAGGCCGCCCAGAACTTGCCACTGATCATTCAGGCGCAGTTGGTCCTGTACATAAAGTGCGCGGCTTTCGACTTCGGTGTGGTTGTTGCTCGACACGCTCATGCGCCCGGTATGGCTGAGGTTGCGGTTGGGCTGGTTGAGGTCCAGGCTCGGCACGGCCTGGCCGCCTCGGCTGACGGCAGTGGCGGTGTACAGCTTCGGATCGCGGCGCTGGCTGCCCAGTTCGAGGCCGGTCAGCAGGCGGTGTTCCAGGCCGTAGGTGCTGAAGCCACCTTCGAGCTCGACGTTGTTGAAGATATTGAGGGTGGTGAGGTCTTGCTGCCAGCGCTGGCGCGTGACGCTGTTGTTCGCCGGCACGTAGGCGGTTTGGTAGGTATTGTCGAAATCACTGTCGAGCTTGAACACACCGAGCGTCTGGCGCAATTGCCAGTTGTCGTTGAGTTCATAGGCCAGCTTGGAGCGCAGCGACTGGGATTTGTCGTCGATGTAATCGCGGTTATCAAAGTAGGTGGTGCTGCGGTTTACATCCGCCGGGCGACCATTGACGCCGGGAATGCCACGGTCGGGCGTGCGGTTGTAGCGGCTGTATTCGTATTGCACCAGCCAGTTCAGGTCCGGCGTGAGTTGCCAGTTCATGGACGGTGCGAACAACTGGCGATTGCCGCTGACGCCGTCGCGGAAGCTGTTGTTGTCCTGGTTGCCCATGTTCAGGCGCAGGCTGATGTTATCCGTGGGGTCAGTGCTGAGGTCGGCGTACAGACTGCGCAAGTCGTTACTGCCGCCCTGAGCTTCGATACTCGATTTATGCCCGGCCATCGGCAGCTTGCTCACGCGGTTGACGATCCCTCCCTGACCGCCTCGCCCGTAAAGCACGGCTGCTGGCCCCTTGAGCACTTCGATGCGCTCGATGTTGTGCAGGTCGCGCACATATTGGCTGTCGTCGCGAATGCCATCCAGATAGAAGTCGTTGCTCGCGTCGAAACCGCGGATGCGCAAGCTATCGAAGCGCGTGTCGGCGCCGCTGCTGACGTTAGGGATGCCGCTCAACGCCTGGCCCAGGTCATTGGTGCCATAGGACCGCAGGCTTTCGGTCTTTACCGAGTCGATGGCCTGGGGCACATAACGCACGGGTGTGTCGGTGCGAGTGGCGGTGCTGGTTTCCTTGACGCGCGGATCGTCTTCGTCAGCTTCGGCGCTGATCGACGTTTCGGGCAAAGTCGTGGCCGCACAGGCAAAACCGGCAGACAGCAGAACAGAAAGCCCAAGGGTGATGGGCGTCAGGCGAGGGGCAGGCATGGAGAAATGTATCCGAATTGTTTGGGAGGAAATTGCGCGTTAATGGTAATGCTTTGCATTTGCGTGCGTTATCTATTACCAAACGTATCGGCTTTGAAATGTGTTACGGAATGTGTTTTTTGCCGTTTTGAATGCGGTTTTTTGTCGCTTACAGGACCGCTGTAGGCGCTTCCTTAGAATTATTTCGCCTAAATACAGACGATTCGCGAAATTGACACATAGTTCCGGGCGCGACTAGGATTGCGCCCAACGCCTGTGGCTAACCGCCATGACTCATCCAATAAAAAAGGCCCGCGGCCTGTTAAGTCGTCCGCGGGCCTTCTTTTTTCCGGAATCAGTCGACACCAGAAAAAGCATTACGGAGCCTGGTGTCATAGCGCGTACTCAACCAGAAATAAGGAATACAAAAAAATGTTGAAGCAACGGATGAGTCTGATCGCTCTGGGGATTTTGAGCGCATCGACAGCAATGGCAAACGACCAGGACCAGTCCAAGGGTTTTATCGAAGACAGCCACCTGAACATCGCCGCACGTAACGCCTACATCAGCCGTGACTACAAAAATGGCAAGCAAGATAAAGCCGAATGGGGCCAAGGCTTCATCGGTAAGCTCGAATCCGGTTTCACCCAAGGCACCGTCGGTGTGGGTGTGGACGTGATCGGCCAATACGCTATTCGTCTGGACGGCGGTAAAGGCCGCGCCGGCGCCGGCGGTATCGACTTCTTCAAACAGGGCAATGGCACCACCAACCCTGACGGCTCGAACAACCCTGGCTCGGCACCACACGACCTGGCCAAGGGCGGCGCTGCCGTGAAGTTCCGCGTTTCCAACACCGTGCTCAAGTACGGTGATCAGTTCCCGGCTGTACCTGTGCTGCAGTACGACAACTCCCGTCTGTTGTCGGAAACCTACACCGGTACCTCGATCGTTTCCAAAGAGATCGCCGGTCTGCAACTGGACGCGGGTCACTTCACCAAAGAAGCCCGTAAGAGCATGGAAGGCACCGACAGCGGTCGCCTGAAAAGCATCGACTACATCGGTGGTAGCTACAAATTCACCGAGAGCCTGTCGGCCGCGCTGTACGCCTCCGACATGCAGGACGTGCTGAAGAAGCAATACGTCAACGTCAACTACGTGCTAGCCCTGCCAGAGAAGCAGTCGCTGACTTTTGACTTCAACGGCTACAAAACCAAGCTGGACAAGAGCTTCGCGCTGGAAAACCAGAAAGACGAAAACGCGCGTGACAACAAAATCTGGAGCCTGGGCGCCACGTGGGCTGTTGGCCCGCACAGCTTCACCGTCGCTCACCAGCGCAGCACCGGCGACACCGGCTACCTGTACGGCGGCTATCGCAATGCCGGCGGTATCGGCGATGGCGGTAACACCATCTTGCTGGCCAACTCCTACTGGTCCGACTTCAACGGCAAGGACGAGCGTTCTTGGCAACTGGGCTACGGCATCGATTTCGCCACCTTCGGCGTACCAGGCCTGACCTACAACGTTGCCTACGTTCGCGGTACCAACATCGACGACGGTACCAACCGTGGCGATGGCACCGAGCGTGAAATCTGGAACCAGTTCAAATATGTGGTTCAGAGCGGTCCAGCCAAAGACCTGAGCCTGCGTGCTCGTGCCTCTTGGTTGCGCGTCTCCAACAACGCTGACCAGTACAACGTAGGCGGTAACGAAATCCGTCTGTTCGCCGACTACCCGATCAACGTTTTCTAATTGATCCGGCGTCGCGCCTGATTCCAGGCGATAAAAAAACCCGACTGGTTCGGGGTTTTTTTATGCCTGGCATTCCAGCGCTGTCTTGTTACACCGCAGTACGAATGAAGTACCCGGCCCCACCTTTATCCCCTCCCGACGCAAGCCTAAATTGGCCCCACTGCCCGCCCATCACCCCGATGGCCGGCCACTGGAGTTATCGCCATGCCATTTGTCAGCCTGCGTATCACCCGTGATGGCGTTACCCCTGAGCAAAAAGCCCAGGTCATCGCTGAGTTCACCGAAACCCTCGAACGCGTCCTGCACAAACGCCCGGACCTGACCCACATCGTCATCGAAGAAGTCGATACCGATAACTGGGGCTACGCCGGCATCACCACCACCGAATACCGCAAATCCCAAGCCTGAATCCCTACTGGAGAACCCTCATGAAAAAAGTTGTCATCATCACCGGCGCATCCCAAGGTATCGGCGCCGCCGTGGTCCAGGCTTACCGCGCCCTCAACTACCGCGTAGTCGCCACGTCGCGCTCGATCCAGCCTTCCACTGACCCGGACATCCTCACCGTCGCCGGCGACATCGCCGACCCGGCCACCGCCCAGCGCGTCATCCGCGAAACCCTGGCCACCTTCGGGCGCATCGACAGCCTGATCAACAACGCCGGTATCTTCATCGCCAAGCCGTTCACGGCCTACACCCAGGAGGACTACGCCAATGTGCTCGCAGTGAACCTCAACGGCTTCTTCTACATCACCCAACTCGCCATTGCCGAGATGGAAAAGAACCACGCCGGTCACATCGTCAACGTCACCACCAGCCTGGCGGACCACGCCATTGACGGCGTGCCGTCGGTGCTCGCCAACCTCTCCAAAGGCGGGCTGAATTCAGCGACCAAGTCCCTGGCGATCGAGTACGCCAAGCGTGGCATCCGGGTGAACGCGGTGAGCCCAGGGATCATCAAGACGCCGATGCACGGCGCAGAAACCCACGCGGCGCTGGGGCAATTGCACCCGGTCGGGCATATGGGGGAAGTGAGTGATATCGCCCAGGCGATCGTCTATCTGGAACGTGCTGGGTTTGTCACCGGCGAGATTCTGCATGTCGACGGTGGGCAAAGCGCGGGTCATTGATGAACACGCCCCGGCCTACCCCGGCCGGGCGTTGTCCTCCCGTGGCGAGCGACCAAAAAAGGCTTTGTAGGCGCGGCTGAACGCCGCCTCGGACTCATAGCCAATCGCAAAGCCAATTTCGCCGATACGAGCGTCCTGTCTGGACAGCATGGTTTTCGCCAGGGTCAGGCGCCATTCATTTTGATAACGCAGCGGCGAGCGCCCGACCAGCGTAGTGAAGCGTTCACAGAAGTTCGAGCGTGACATCCCCGCAATTTCCGCCAGCGCGTCGATACGCCACTGCGTGCCCGGCGTTTCGTGAAGGGCCTTCAGCGCTCGGGCGATACGTGCATCCGACAGCCCACCCAGCCATCCAGAAGCAACACCCTGCTGCACCCAGGTGCGCAGGATGCGAATCACCACTAAGTCGATCAGGCGCGAAATCATCAACGCACCGCCCGGTTGCGTGTCATGGGCTTCAAGCAGCATGAAATGCAGGATGCCTTCCGCCCAGGCGGCAGCTTCAGCGTGCGGGATATGAATCAGCCGCGGCAGGGCAAACAGCATGGCCTGGAAACTGCTCGCGTCGAACCAGAAGCGGCAGATGACCACGCTGGTGGCCCCATCCACCGCCGTCATCACGAGGCCCGCAGGACCGTGGGGCAGCAGGATGACATCGCCTGGGTTCAAATTCTGTGCCGGTTGATCGGCCACGTCCAACTGCAGTTGGCCTTGCTGAAGCACGCAGATATGCGCGCTCTTTTCATCAAGATCGAGGGTCTGCGCGTCCGCAAGCGTGCAGGCATAAACGCGGTCGCCCGTCAGACGGATCTGCGCCAGCACCTGGGACAGCAAATCGCCCTTGGCCAGCCCTTCCAGTTGCATTTCCGGATGAATGATCAAGTTTTCCAAGGGATTCATCATATCGGTCCAATCCCGCCGTCACTAAGCTGATCCCCGAGATCATAGCGTGCCGGCGTCATCGAGATGAACGTTTGCAACGTTGGCCGTTTATGCACGTCATCCAATTACATGGGAACACTGAAATGTTCGGAATCTCCGCCCTTGGCTGGCTTCACACCCTCGGCAGCCTGCCGGCTATCCCACTGGCCGCCTACATGTTTATCAAGCACGGGCGCATCGTGCCTCGGTCGGTACCGGGAGTGTTTTATTTCGTGTCGATGCTGATCGGTGGCCTCACCGTGTTCCTGGTGGCGCATCAACCCGTCAGCAACATCATCGGTGTGATTACCCTTGCGCTGCTGTTGGCAGGTTACGGGGTAGGGCACTTGGCCTGGTTGGGGCGGGCGCGTGTCTACTTGGAAACGATCTTTTTGAGCCTGACCGCGTTCTTTCTGATGGTGCCCACCGTTTCCGAAACGTTGCGTCGCGTTCCCGATGGCCACCCCTTCGTGACAGACCTGCAATCGCCCGTGTTGCTTGGCGCACAGGCGAGTATCGCGGTGGCGCTGGTGATCGGCTTGACGGCACAAATGGTCCATCTGCGCAGAAAGGCGCGTCTCAGAACCGCCCACTGATCCCCAGCAACGGCCCTTTCTGAACGATGTCGTAGACGAAACCATCGTGACGATAATTCACGCCCATCGCCCGGTAGCCGGCCACTGCCGAGAAGCCGGGCCAGAACTCCCAGCCCGCCAGCGCCGCCAGGTCCCAGTCTTGCTTGGACTGCCCCGCGCCTGCCATGCCCCAGGATGACAACCAGAACCGCTCATTCAACGCATAGTGCCCGCGCAGCCCGGCCATGGCGTCGGCCCAGGTGGCGCTGTCGGAGCCGGATCGCCCGCCAGCGGGCCCACCATGCAAGGTGAGGGTGGTGCTGCTGTACCAGACGCGCATCCCGCCGGCCACATCCAACCGCCGGTCTGCATCCCCCCACACGGTATAGCCACCTCCCAGGAATCCGGAGGCGGTCTTGCTTTCCACCTCAAGCTTGTTGGCAAGGATGCCTCCAGGCAGGCGGCTGCGGGTGTCAGTGTCGATGTACATCAGGTCGGCGAGCACGCTGTAGGGACCACGACGCGCCTCGCCCATCAGCATCACCGACATATCCACCGTGCGTGCGATGTCGGAGAAGTCGGACTTGATAAATTGGGTGCCGGTGCTGCGATGGCCCACGTGCCCACGGATACCGGCGCCCCACAGGTAAGGTCCGCCGTTGAAGGTCCAACCCTCGCCGTCGGCGGCCGTGGCCAAGGTGGGCATTGCCGCAAAGGCGCCCAACACCAGCGTCAGGCGTCGTAAGTGCATCATGGCGTTTCTCCGATCAGTGCTGGGTCAGCGAGAGCGCCACGCTTTCCGCCCCACAGTCTTGCGTAGGTTTCAGACCGGCTTTTTGAGCCGCCTTGACCTCCTCCTTCGCCGCCGCCAAATCCGCCAGGAACGCTGGATTGGCATGCAAGCTCGCCACCGTCGCCGCGCCCATGATGCGACCGGCATCCACGTCGCTTTGCCAATGTGCGTCGCAGATGACGCGGCTCTGGCCGAAGGACAATCCACGGGTCATCAACTCGGTGGCGCGCGCCGGCTGAATCTCGGCCAGCAGCAGTCCCCAGGCCCAACCGGCAGCAGAGTGGCCGGACGGCCAGGAACCATCCGTGCGCAGCAGGGGTTCCATATCCTTGCGGCAGGTGCCTTCGTTATGTGCCACGAAAGGTCGGGTGCGGTTGTAGGCGTTCTTCCCGGCGTAGGTGGAGCCGCCGGCATCCGTCAGGGTGCGCTGCATCAAGGTATAAAGATGTGGCGTGTTTTTCTCGGTGATCGGTGTACCCATCGCGCAGGAGAAGGCTTGTGCCGGGCCCGGGAAGGCCAGCTCCGCGTCTGCCGCCGCAAGTTTTTCCCGGGCTGTGCCGCGTAGCGACAATGCAGCGCGCCGCGCTTCTTCATCCCGTGCAAGGGCTGCGGAGTCCGATTTGGGTGGCGCGCCAAGCAAGGCCAGGCGCAATGGCAGATCCTTCGCGTCAAGATAGCCAGGGGCAAGCTTGAAATGCGGGTCTGTGATCTGGGTGACGGGCTCGTCGGCAAACGCCAGCCCCGCGCCGATCAGGCCTGCCAGCCCCAGCAACATCTGATGTGTGTTCATTGATTGTTCTCTGATCAGAATCGGTACAAGGCATTCAGATAGGCGCCTGCGCCCACCTTTTCACCCGTCAGCGGGCTGTTGCGTGCGTCGGAGACCAGGGCGTAGGTCTTGAGGCCGCCTTCCAGCGCCAACTGTGGCTGCCATTGCCAGGTGAGGCCGAGCTTCAAGGTCACGTCACGCATGCCGCCGCCGGGGTGGTATTCATCGAACTGGGTGCGCGCGGCTTGTTGGGCCGTGACGCCATAGCGGGCCATCATGTCGTTCTCATTGCTCCAGGTGCCGTACAGCGTCGAGTCCAGGGTTAACGTCGAAGACAGTGCGTAGGCGGTGGCGAAGCCGGCTTCCAGGTATTTGGTACGGCCGAGGTTTTCGCCGCCGTAGTTGCGACTTTCGCTGGCTTGCAGGCCGCGAACGAACAGGCGCCCGGCGGGCAGGATCCAGTAGGCTTCTGCGCCGATCAGGGCCGTGCTGTCCAGGTTGCCCATGCCCTTGAGGTAGTCGTCACGGCCGCCCAGGGTGTGGATTCTTTCTTTGCGCCCCTGGTCGTACCCCAACAGCAGCGCTACGCCGAAGGGCGATAGCCCCGGCAAGTCCCAGCGCAGCCCGTCCGGGAAGGCCGCGGTGAACTTGCCCCAGTTTTCAGTCGGCAACACGGCCTTGAGTTTCAGTGACGGAAACGCCGCGTAGTGCGACGAACCTTCGTACAACGGGCCGACCGCCAGTCCGCCGCCAACCGTGACGGACGGCTCGCTGTTTGAGTCGTCTGCGTACGCTGGTAACGCCATCGCCACGGCGAGAGTGATACCTGTAATGAGTGTCGTCGGATGCTTGAACACGTTTGAACCACCGAGCGTTGTCATCGATTCTTTCCTGAATTAGAGAGCGACAGGCTGCGGCGTCGGAAAACGCCATTGGCCACTCAAGATCTCGTCACTCGGCTGATACAGCCGAACCGTGTAGTTCCAACCGGGCGTAGTCGGCAGGCAATTGGCGATCTTTCCGTCACAGCCGCCGAACTGGATGACAATCGAGCCGTCAGCACTTTTCTGGGCGGTTAAATTGTTCAGCGAATAAGCGTCATACGGGTTTTGCTGGAAGTAGCCGTCTGCGTTGTAAACGCTGACAGACCAGAAGCTTTTCACCGGAACATCGCCGACCTTGAGTCGGTAAACGGTCTTGCCGTCGTTCGCAGGCATCACGCCGCCGAGGTAGATGGCGTCCTTGGCCGGGTTGCCACCCCATCCTGTGGCCGTGCCGATCAGGTGATGAATCGGATTGACCTTGCCCTTGGGACCAAACGACTGGTTGTAATCGGGGATTGTCGAGCCCAGCACTTCGAGGGCTTCGCGCACTTTTGCCTGGCTGGCCGGGTCCCACTTCGGTACGACGAACTCCCCAACCTTGGCTTGTTCGACCGTGATTGCGTCCTGCAGTCCATGCACCTTTTTCAGGTCTTGGCGGTTCGTGGGGTCGAAGAAGGTGCGCACAGCGACAAACACATAACGCGTGCCCACCGCCTCTTTCGTCAGCGTCCGGCGACCGGCGCCGTAGGTGACGATGGGCACGTAGTGGTCTTCATTGATCACGGCCATCGACATGAACCGCCCCTCGGCCTCAGGCAAGGCGATCGTGACGGGCCCGGCATCGAGGTCGAATACCGCTGATGAATAGAGCGTGTCCCGATTCATCCGCACCACATTCTGTGCGTCGATGGGTACGGCTTCGCGACTATGAACAAAGCGGCCCAAGCTGCCGGTGGCAACCATTTTGCCCAAGTAGAGATCGGACTCGGCACGCGCAAAATTATCCACACCCACCGGTATCGCCGCCTCCGGGGATGACTGAGCGTGCGCACTTCCAAAAGCAGCCAGCGCCAGGGCGAAGAGGCAGGCCGTGGGTGATTGAGACATTGAAACCTCGGGGTTTTATAAGTTGGCGTTGATTTTTTGACTGTATAAGAACGCCCTGGCGCGAACTTGCCATTTGGTGCCAAAAGCTCAGCGAGCGGGCACGCGAAGGCCTCCGCTGAGCGTGGCCGGAAGGGTTAAGCGAGGGTATTAACGATCTTGTTTCAAGAGGGCGCGATAGCGCGACGGTGGGCTGCCGGTCCAGCGCTTGAAGGCACGGGTAAAGTGCGCGGGATCGCTGTAGCCGACCATGTAGGCAATTTCAGTCGCGCTGTACCGGCCGCTGGCAATCAACTGAAGGGCTTCACTGCGACGTGTCTCGTCACGCAGTGCGTCGAAGTCGATGCCGCAATGTTCCAGGCGTCGTTGCAGCGTTCGCACAGACAGCCCGATCTTTCTGGAAATAGTGACGAGCTTGGAGAGTTCCTGATCGGCAATCTGCTGGGCAAGCACGTCGGCCGCTGCCGAGGTCGAGTTCAAGGCTTGGGTGGTTTTCCAGGCGACATCCCGGACAGGCCGCAGGGGGATTTCGAGCAATTCTCGATCAAACTCGATCATGTTGTAGTCGGCGTTCATGACCAGGTTCGGGCCCAGATACTCCTCAAGCGCCTCGTCGCCTCGCTCTCGCGGGCTCTTCAAATGCACCCGTATGGCGCCAGGCGCACCCGACATGAGCGGCACTTTCCTGAGCACAGCCAGCGTTCCGAAAATCACCTGCTTGGGGTCTGCGCCATGGTGCCCGGTAAAGTGTTGGATCAACTTTGTCGTACGGCCTTCGGTGACAATCTTGACTTCGCTGCCCTGGTGCAACAAATCCGTATGCACCGCCGCTGCTGCACAGGCTTGAGCCAAACTGGTGGAACCCAGAATCAACTCGCCCCACAGGCCGGTTGAGCGCACATCGGTCAAATGCCCGATCATCGCTCCACCGAAAGGGTCCTGGGCGATGGCAGCCATTTCATTCGCGATATGAAAGCACGCCGCACGCGGCACCCAGGCTTCAGGGTTTTGGAAGACATGCGGGGAAATGCCAAAACGCCGAAAGAACTCCAACGGCGATACCCCGCGCATGCTCAGGTAGGGCGCGATCTGGCGAAGCGTGCTGAGCTTGATGGCGGGCGGGGCATTCGTCATGGGGATTGTCTCGGCCATGATGTCTTGGACGTTGAGGTGCTTGGAGCAGGGTAGCAGAGGGTGGCGCTGTTTATGGTTGAGTAAACAGCAGGAATGGGCGGGTGACAAATCGGGGGATCCCTTACGTAGCCCCGGCCCTCTCAGGGTGGGGCTCTTCAGGTGGGGGTTACTGCCTCGTAGTGCCGGTTGACTCCAACACCTTCACCACACATCAATCACCGCCTTGCTCATCTCCTGCAGGTAATGCGACGCCCAGGCATACGGGTCTAGGGGCGCTTGGTGCGCCTGCATCTTGCCGGGCTCTCAGGCCCGATCGCTGAATTGGCAGCGATGGAAGGGAGGGGAGCGTGGTGGAACGGGGGGCAATCGGGGATGCTGATGGGATGGGTGCGAAAAAAAGCAGGGTAGTGTTTTGAGCGTGGACGTTTAGTGGGCATTTTCAGGAAACGACGCCCAGAGTTTCTCGCGTTTTCCAAACCCCAGAAACCACAAAGCCCCGCATTGCGGGGCTTCGAGATATGGTGCGGCACCAGACGAACGGTAGTGGTCGGCGGGGCTAGGTTTTCTGCGGGTCTGGAATTCGGTAGAAAATTTGGCGTACCCCTACTAGTAACTATAAATAAATCAGCTAGTTATGGCGCTCAGTGGAATCGAATCGGGGATGTATGCGGCATTCACAATGCTATCGCTTGCACGTAAATCATCCAAATGGGCGTACGGCATAGTAAGCCTTCTGAGCTCGAATCTTACCGGCCATTCTCGCCATAGGTAATAAGTAAGATTCGCCTTTCACGGCATGCGGTTATCGGCCTAAAGCAGTCATTTGAGAGAACCCCACCGTTCGAACTGCCCAGCGTTTTTTTCAAGCTGCCTTCATCCTCGTAATAACCAGCCATCGTCGCCCAGGAAGCGAACATACCTGAAGACGACGAAGGGGCCCTGTATCGTTTCCATCGCGGATCATCACAGTTCCCTCACCTTCAGATAAGCTCGTAGGTTCTAAATCTGCTCCGGGACAACTGATGTTCCTGTCGTCAAAAAAATACCTAGAACAGTTTCGCAGCCTAATCGAAAGCAGCGGGGATTTATCAATTGCGGTTGCTTTCTGGGGCGAGGGTGCTCAAACGCTTATTGCCAAGGCATGGAACGGCCGGTCCTTGCGAATAATTTGCAACCTTGGTAGTGGCGGGACCAATCCACAGGTCATCCGTGAGCTGATCGAACTCGCCAAGAAAAAGCCTGGCATTCGGATCCTGACGCTGGACAACCTCCATGCAAAGGTCGCGATTAGTGAAACTACCGCAATAGTGGGGTCTGCCAATCTATCTGTGAATGGGTTGGGATTTGAAGGAGTGGAATGCGCAGGTTGGCATGAAGCCGGAATGCTGGTCCACGAGCAATCACAATTGACACAGATGCGGGAGTGGTTTGAGCGCCTGTGGCAGCAAGGTGCGGCCATATCAGAAGATCGTTTGATCAAAGCTCATATTCAGTGGGTAAAGAACCGTACAAGCCGCCCGCTCCGTGTAAACAAGCTCTTAGATGCACCCTCCAACGCTTTAAAAAATCGAAACATATACATTGCAATCTATCGACTGGAAGCTAGCGACCAAGCCAAAGCCGAAGCCGTCCAAGCAGAGAAAGACGCAAGACGATCAGATCTTCCCGATGTGCGGAATGAATCGCCCCGGGTTTCCTAGACACTCTCCAGGCTCGCTGCGTAAC